>JAAYTX010000107.1 GCA_012523635.1 Elusimicrobiota bacterium | reverse complement strand
TCTCCAGCACCGAATGCGTGCCGTATATGAAATCCATGTTGGAACTCATGAGCAGCTTCCTCCCTTTCCAGTTATCTCTTCCGGGGAACCGAAAGACGTTCCCACGGAACGCGCAGCCTTCACTTCCTCTCCGAGGGGGTCGACGCGGCGCAGATGCCGCACCGCCTCCTCTATCGGCACCTCTGTGATCTTAGTGCCGTGCAGGGCCGACATCATGCCGTGCCGCCCCTCCAAAGCCAGTTCCGCAGCATGCACGCCGTACCGCGTGGCCAGCCACCTGTCGTGCGCCGTTGGCGTGCCGCCCCGTTGCAGGTGCCCCAGCACCACCACGCGGGTTTCTATGCCGCAGCCCTTTTCCACAATCTCCCCGATGCGGTAGCCTATGCCGCCCAGCCGCAACGGCTCCGGCGAACCCTCCACCACCTTAGCCACCACCTGCTCCCCTTTGAGGTTCACCGCGCCCTCTGCCGCCACCACTATGCTGAAGCGCTTTCCGCGTTTCCTGCGCGAATCTATGGCGGCGCACACGGCCTCGGGTGAAAACGGGATTTCGGGTATAAGTATCACGTCGCCGCCGCCGGCTATTCCGGCGCGCAGGGCTATCCAGCCCGCGTAGCGGCCCATGGTCTCCACCACTATCACGCGGTGGTGCGATTCGGCGGTGGTGTGCACCTTGTCCACCGCGTCCGAGGCCACGGCCAGCGCCGAGTCAAATCCGAAGGTGACGTCGGTCGCCGCCAAATCGTTGTCTATGGTTTTTGGCACGCCCACCACGGGCAGGCCGCGCCTGAGCAGTTCAAGCGCTATGGTCATGGAGCCGTCGCCTCCTATGGCCACCAGCGCGTCCAGGCCGTGCTCCTTGAAAACCTCTTTCACGCGCCCGCTCATGTCCGAGGGGCTGGCCGGTGTCCCGTAAGGAGGCAGCGTGTAGGCCAGCGGGTTTGCGATATTGCTGGTGCCCAGCACCGTGCCGCCCCTGTCCAGTATGCCGGAGACCGAGGAATCCGTTATCTCCAGGAAGCGGTTCTCCACCAGCCCGGCATAGCCGTCCCTGAAGCCCACCACGGCGCAGCCGCGCCGCAGGCAGGTTTTGGCCACGGCGCGTATTACGGCGTTCAGGCCGGGGCAGTCCCCGCCGCCGGTAAGCACCCCTATTTTTTTAGCCGCCATGACTTCCTCCCTGAAATCGAATCCTTCACCCTAAAGTAGCAAAAAACCGACGGAGGACGCAGTAACTTTCTTCAATCCTCCCTCGGCGCTTTGCTATAATTGGATTCAGGAATACTTATGGAAGGCAATTCTATTCTTCTTCCGCTGGACGCGCCCGCGCCGGAAACCGTGGCAAGGACGCTGGCGGATTCCTTCGGACAGGAACGCGCCTGCGACATTTATTGCGAGATAGCGCGCGCTTCCTACGCCGCGGCCAAGGCCGTGCGCGGCGTGCGGACAGTGCTGTCCTATCTCCCTAATTCGCGCTACCCGGACCTGCGCTGGCTCGACGACGAAGACCCGGGCTTCCTCGCGCAGAAAGGCGCCACCATAGGCGAACGCTTCCACAATTCGGCTAAATGGTGCCTTGAGGCCGGCTCGACCGGCGTGCTGGTGCTGTCGCCCTACGCGCCCGGCGTGCCCGAACAATGGCTGCGCGACGCTTTTGAAAAACTGAAAACCACGCAGCTTGTAATCGGCCCGACCGGCGACGGGCACTGCTATCTTGTGGCCATGTCGGCGCAACTGCCGTTCCTGTCGGAATATCCGTGGGAGGGCCGCAACACCCGCGACGAACTGGTGGAACACGCCAAGCGCATGCGCATAGAACCCGCCATACTGCCCGAATTTTACGAGGTGAAGGACGAAGCCTCCTACCGCAAGTGGCAGGCGTCAATGGGCAAGGGCGAGGCCTTCCCGGCCCCTAAGCCAGAGCCAAAGCGCAAAAGCTGAACAGCTTGCTTCCGAATAAAAAACGCCCGCATAAAGCGGGCGTTTCCGTTTCCCGCGCCAAACCGGCTAGATGCTCACCAATTCGTAGTCAAGGCTGCCCAGGCCTATCTCCGCGCCGTAGGACAACTGCCGTTCCGGCATCGTGGCCGAGAACATGGCCTTGAACTTGTCTTCGCCGGAGCCGCGCCCGCTTTTCAGCGCTGTGTTATTCAGCCCGACGCTTTCCCGCACCAGGTCGAATGAAGCCTTGTCCAGCGCCACCGGGTCGCAGGAGGCGAGTATGCCGATGTCCGGCACTATCGGCGCATCGCTCCAGGGCACGCAGTCGCATTCGGGGGTTATGTGAAGCAGGAAGTTGAAATAGGCGGCGCGCCCTTTTACGGCATAGCGCTTGGCAGCCGCATAAGCGTATTCGGCCACGCGTTCCGAAAACTCGCCGATATCGGTTTCCCAGTCCAGGTCCACCGCGCCTTTGGGGCAGATTGCCATGCATTCGCCGCAACCGCTGCAAAGCTTCTTGCTTATTACCGCCTTGCCCTGCTTCAGCGTTATGGCCTTCTCGGGGCAGGCCTCGGCGCAAAGCCCGCACCCTACGCACTTTTCAGGCGTCACAACCTGTCGCGTGCAGTGCTGTTCGCGCTTGCCGGACACCGAGGCGCAGCCCATGGCCAGGTTTTTTACCGCGCCGCCGAAGCCCGCCATCACATGCCCCTTGAAGTGCGACAGTACAATCAGGGCGTCGGCCTCCGCGAAAGCCGAGGCTATGCGGGCCTTTTTAAAATGCTTGAGCCCTATCTCGACAAGGCGCTCGTCCTTTCCCAGCAGCCCGTCGGCTATGATTACCGGAGCGTCGGTGACCGACGGGCCGAAGCCGTGCAGCGCCGCGGTGCTTGCGTGCACCACGGCGTTCTTCCTGCTGCCGGAATACAGGGTGTTGGTGTCGGAAAGAAACGGCGAAGCCCCGCACTCGCGCACCTTGTCCACCACTGCGCGCGCGAACACCGGGCTGACGAAAAGGTGTCCGCCGTGCTCGCCGAAATGCAGCTTCACCGCGGCAAGACCGCCCGACGGCAGGCAGTTCCTGAACCCTGCGGCGTCGAACAGCCGTCCCACCTTGGCGGGCATGGAATTGCGCCAGCCATGAGTCCTTGCATCCGTGAAATAAACCTTGCTTTTCATGTTCGCTCCTGCGCCAAACCGGAAAATTGCGAAAACCGCGGCAAATATTTTATCTCGGCAGCGCGGAATCGGTCAAACCCGAAGCCCAAAACGCTTTTAGAGGCTGTTTCTTTTTCCTATAATAAATCTGCTTCGCGGGATTGGCGCAGCGAAGCAGCCTAATCACTACAGCCCGGTAATTACCCGGCCCTCAGCGAGGCAGCCGCTCCCGTAAAATCAATTTTGCGCTTATTTGGCGTTCAATGGAACTGCTGGTTCTATCGTTTGTCATACTGGTGCTTTCAGGGCTGTGCGCGCTCTTCTCGCGCCGGTTCAGTTTTTTGTCGGCCTCCTGCGGCCCAATAGGCGCTGTCGCGGCTTCGTTGTGCGGGCTGGCCGCCGCAATTCCCGCCCTCTCCTCGGCTCCCCAGACGCTGGCCCTGCCGTGGAGCCTGCCGGGGGCGTCCTTCTCCCTTAAACTGGACCAGTTGTCCGCGTTCTTTCTTCTTCCGCTGTTTGCGCTGTGCATCTGCGCCGCCGTCTATTCACTGCGCTATGTCGATAAGCGCAGAAGCGAATCCTTCTTCCTGTTCAACCTGCTGGCGGCTTCGATGGCGCTGGTGCTCACTGCGTCCAACGCCGTGCTTTTCCTTGTGGCGTGGGAAGTGATGACGCTGGTTTCCTTCCTCTTTGTGGTATGGGACGGCGCCGACGGGGAATCCCGCCAGGCCGGCTGGACCTACCTAGTGGCCACGCACATAGGGACAGCGTTTCTGCTGATACTGTTCACGCTGGCCTGGAGCCGCGCGGGCTCGGCCGAATTCGACGCCTTCCCGAAAGCGTTCCAGACGCTGCCATTCGGCGCTGTCGCAGCGCTTGCGGTGCTTGGCTTCGGCACCAAGGCCGGCTTCTTCCCGCTGCACGTATGGCTTCCCAAGGCGCACCCGGCCGCGCCAAGCCACATCTCGGCGCTGATGTCCGGCATCATGATAAAGACCGGGCTGTACGGCATCCTGCGCATGCTCACCTTCTGCCCGCCGGTCCCGCAATGGTTCGGCTGGCTGCTGATAGGGATTGGGATAGTATCGGGGGTGCTGGGCATATTGCTGGCGCTGGGCCAGCACGACATAAAGAAGTTCCTGGCCTATTCCAGCGTTGAAAACATGGGCGTAATCGCGCTCGGCTTCGGCCTGGGCTACGCGGCGCAGGCTCAGGGCCGGGCGGACATAGCCCTGCTTGCCTTCGCCGGGGCATTCCTTCACGTCCTGAACCATTCACTGTTCAAAGGCCTGCTGTTCATGGCGGCCGGCTCGGTGGCGCACGCAACCGGCACGCGCGACATGGAAAAGCTGGGCGGCCTGCTGAGGCTCATGCCTGTCACGGGCACCTGCTTTCTGGCCGGGGCCGCCGCCATATCCGCCCTGCCGCCGTTCAACGGCTTTATCAGCGAACTCCTTATCTATTTGGGCGCCTTCAAGTCGCTTCCAGGCAGCGGGCCGAACGCGCTGGCTGGCCTGGCCGCGCTAACCGCGCTGGCCATAATAGGCGCGCTTGCGGCAGCCTGCTTCGCAAGGGCGTTCGGAACAGCCTTCCTGGGCCTGCCGCGCTCTGCGGCGGCGGAGCACGCGCACGAATCCCCCCGCCAGATGACAATACCGCTGGTCCTGCTGGCCCTGCTGTGCCTTGGAATAGGAGCGCTTCCGTCATTTTTTGGCCGCCCGGCCTTCACGGCGGCTGCGGCACTGCTTAACATTCAAACGCAGGTTCCGCTTCCAGCCATGCTGTTCTCCGCAGGCTGGGCCGGGCTCTCCCTGGCGGCCGTAGCGCTGGCGCTATGGCTGGGCAGAAACCTTCTGTTCTCCGGCAAAAAAATATCCAGCATGCCCACCTGGGGCTGCGGCTACGCCGCGCCAACCCCGCGCATGCAGTACACGGCATCTTCTTTCGCGCAGCCGCTTTTATCCGCTTTCGGCCTGAACCTTAAGGTAAAACTGGAACCCGTGTCCGGCCTGTTTCCGCGCCAGGCGGGCTTCCGGTCTGACGCACAGGACATGGCCAGAACCAGAATTTACAAGCCGCTCTTCGAGCTTGTGGAAGACAAGCTGGGCCTGCTGCGCAAAATACAGCATGGCAGCATCCATGCGTACATCCTATATATAGCCGTTGCGCTGGCTTTCGCGCTGGGCTGGGCGCTGTTATGACAGCATTGGCCGATTTCCTGATAGCACTGGCTCTTGCCCCGCTGTTGCCGGGGATAATAAACCGCGTAAAGGCGTTTTTCGCAGGGCGGCAGGGCCAGTCGCCCTTCCAGCTCTATTACGATTTGCTGAAACTCCTGCGCAAAGGGGCGGTGTACAGCACCTGCGCCACCTATGTGTTCAGGCTTGGCCCGGTAATCGGGCTGGCCGCAATGCTGGGCGCGCTGGCCGTCATGCCGGGCGGCAGCGGCGACGCCCTGCACAACTTCGACGGCGGCATCATCTTCTTCGCCTATCTGCTTGCGCTGGCGCGCTTTGCGGCCATCCTGGCGGCGCTGGACACCGGCTCAAGCTTCGAAGGCATGGGGGCAAGCCGCGAAGCCCTTTACTCCGCGCTGGCCGAGCCGCCGCTGTTCGTTGCGCTGGCCATGCTGGTCAAAACAACGGGCGGGCTGTCGTTTGAGGCCGCGTTCCCGGACGCCGCGCTGCTGGGCGGCACGCCGCGCCTGCTGGCGGCCGCCGCGCTGTTTCTCGTGTTTCTGGCCGAAAACTGCCGCATCCCCACCGACGACCCGAACACCCATTTAGAGCTGACCATGATGCACGAAGTGATGGTGCTGGACCACTCCGGCCCGGACTTCGCCTTTATTTCCTACGGAGCCGCGCTCAAAATGTGGGTGCTGGGCGCGCTTACCGCGCGTTTTCTTCTGCCGTTCGGACCGGGTTTCGAACTGCGCCAGGAGGCGCTTTTCCTGGCCGCGATGTTCGCAATAGCCCTGCTTACCGGCGTGGTGGAATCCTGCATGGCAAGGCTGCGCCTCAACCGCGTTCCCGCCATGCTGCTTGCGGCGCTGGCGTTGTCCTTCGCCGCCTTCGTGACGGCTTGATTTTATGATGGAACTGCTGCTGATACTAATACTGCTGACCGACGTGGCGCTTTGCTCCACCGGGCGTCTGCGCGTCCTGGTGCGCACGGCGGCCTGGCAGGGATTTTTCCTGGGCCTGCTGGCGCTGTGCAAGGGTTTCACTTTCCACGCGGCCACGCTTGCCGCCGCCACCATAGCGGTGAAGGCGGTGATTTTCCCGTACATACTCAACAGGGCCATACGCAAATCCGGTACGCTGACAGAGCCGCTCCCTTACGTGAGCTACAACCTTTCCATAGTGTTGTGCGCGCTGATGCTCGGCCTGTGCGTGCTTGCGGCGGACAGGCTGCCGTCCGGCCAGTGGCGCATGGCGGCCTCAATAGGCTTCTTCACGATGTTCACCGGCTTTTTCCTCATAATAACTCGCAGGACCGCTTTCTCGCAGGTAATAGGCTATCTTGCGCTGGAAGGCGGCATCTACGCCTTCGGCCTTTCGCTGTGGCAGGAGATGCAGGTGGAAGTGGAGATGGGCCTTTTGCTTGACGTGTTCGCGGCCATCTTCATCATGGGCATAGTCATCTACCGCATAAGCAGCGAATTCGAGCACGCCGACACCGCCCGGCTGGATTTCCTCAATGATTCGGAGGAGTATGATTAGCGCCGCCGTCTATATCCCCGCGCTGGCGGGCCTGCTGGCCGCGTTTACCACGCCAGCGAAAGCGCGGAAACTGCTCATTGGCGGCGCGGTTCTGCACGCCGCCGCCTGCGCCGCGCTGTGGCTGTCGCGCCCAGCGCCAGGGCAGTGGCTAATGGCGGACGCTCCCGCGCTGCTGTTCCTTTCGGTTTCGTCGCTGCTGTTCCTGCTGTGCGCTTTCTACGCCAAAGGCTACCTGCAAACGCTAACCGAACGCGGCCACGGGCACATATTATCCGGCGTGCTCACGCGCGAGCCGGAGCCGGTGTTCATAGCCTTCATGCTGCTGTTCCTGTCCTCAATGAGCTTTGTCTGCCTCAGCCGCCACCTCGGCACCATGTGGATAGCGCTCGAAGCCACCACTGTGGCCACAGCCCCGCTGATCTGCTTCCACAGAAGCCCGCGCTCGCTGGAGGCGGCGTGGAAATACCTGATGCTCTGCTCGGTCGGCATAGCCGTGGCCCTGCTGGGTAATTTCTTCGTATCGGCGTCGCTGCCGTCGCCCGAACTGCGCCTGTGGCACGACAATCTCCTGCGCAACGCCGCCGCGCTCAACCCGCTGTGGCTGAAAATAGCCTTCGTGGCGGCCTTCATAGGCTACGGCACGAAAATGGGCCTGGCCCCGATGCACACCTGGCTGCCGGACGCGCACAGCGAGGCCCCGTCCGTCATTTCGGCGCTGCTCTCCGGCGCGCTGCTTAACTGCGCCTTCCTGGCCCTGGCGAGAATTTCTTCTGTCTGCATGGCGGCGGGGCTCGGCGCTTTCGTGGGCGCGATGTTCATTACTTTCGGCGCGGCTTCGGTTGTGGTGGCGGCGGCCCTCATGCTGCGCCAGCATGATTACAAAAGGCTGCTGGCCTATTCCAGTGTTGAAAACATGGGCATCATAGCCCTGGCCTACGGCGCGGGCGCGCCTTACGCCGCGCTTCTCCACGCCGTGAACCATTCCGTCACCAAAGCGCTGTTGTTCCTAAGTTCCGGCAACATACTGCGCGTCTACAAGACAAAGAAGATGCACGAGGTAGCCAACCTCGGCCAGACGCTTCCGGCCACCGCCATGCTTTGGGGCGCCGGCTTCCTCGCCATACTGGGAATGCCGCCATTCGGCGCCTTCATCAGCAAACTGCTGACGATAAAAGCCCTGGTGGGAAGCGGACACTATGCTGTCGCTGGCCTGTTCCTGTTCATGCTGGCGGCGGTTTTCGCCGTAACCGCGCACGCGGTGCTTGGCATGTACCGCAAAGGCGCGCAACTGCCGCCTGCGGAAGAAAAGCCTATCTTTCTGCTGCCGCCGTTTTTGCTTGGGCTGGCCGCGCTGGCCCTTGGCCTGTACCTACCGCATGGTTTTGACGCGGCGCTGAAAAGCGCCGCTTCCGCCCTGGGGGGCCTGCCATGAACGCAAATCCGGCCCGCTTCGCTTTAAGGGATATCCCGCGTCTGCCGCTGTCCGCGTTCCGCGCCGGAGTAATCGGCGCGGTGAAGGAGGGCAAGACGCTGCTGGCGCTATGCGCCATGCCCGCCGGGCAGAACATGATTCTATGCGCGGCTTTGGGCCTGCGCCGCAAAGGCGAGATTGAAATTGTTTTGTCCGAGCCGGTCGGGGATTCCTACCCGGCGCTGACGCCGGACTGCCCTCAGGCGCATCTTTTCGAACGCGAGATAGCGGAGCAGTACGACATCCGCCCGGAAGGCCACCCCTGGCTGAAGCCGGTACGCTTTCACCAGCCGCGCAGACAGGGCGCGAGCGTATTTCCCGGCGCGCCGCGCCCCGGCGTATGCGATTACTTCGCCATGTCGGGCGAAAGCGTGCATGAAGTGGCCGTCGGACCTGTCCACGCCGGGATAATAGAGCCGGGACATTTCCGCTTCCAGTGCAATGGCGAACACGTTTTTCATCTTGAAATAGAACTGGGCTACCAGCACCGTGGGATAGAAACCGCGCTGGCCGCAAACCCGAAACGACGTCTTTTCTACATGGAGGCCGCAGCCGGAGACACCACAATAGCCCACACCACCGCTTACTGCCGCGCCCTGCAGGCGCTTTCCGGTGCTTCCGCCGACGAAAGGACCGACGCCCTGCGCGCGGCGGCGCTGGAACTGGAGCGCCTTGCCAACCACACCGGAGACCTCGGGGCCATGGCGGGGGACATCGGCTATCTGCCCACAATGTCTTTCTGCGGACGACTGCGCGGAGACTACCTCAATATGACCGCGCTGCTTTGCGGCAGCCGGTTCGGGCGCGGTCTGTTCGGAGAAAAAGGCGCCAAGCACGAGCTGAGCATCGACACCGCGTCTGAACTTCTCAACCGGCTTTCCAGGACCGCCAGGGACACGGAAACCGCCATAGACCTGCTTTGGGATACGCCGTCAGTGCTGGCGCGTTTCGAGGAAACCGGGAAACTGGCCCCGCAAATCGCCCGCCAGCTCGGACTGGTGGGGCCGGCGGCGCGCGCCTGCGGAATGAAACTGGACGCAAGACGCGATTTCCCCACCGGTTACTACTCCAAAAACCCGTTGGAACCGGCGCTATGCCACACCGGCGACGTATACGCCCGTGCGCGAGTGCGGTGGCTGGAAATCAGGAATTCCCTTGAAACAGTGCAGAGGGCCGCGCAACAAGCTGTCGGGCCGCTGGAACCCGAGGATACGGGGTCGCTAGCACCCGAAAGCATGGCAGTGGCGCTGGAAGAAGGCTGGCGAGGTGAAATTTGCCATCTGGCGCGCACGGACAAAAACGGCTTGCTGGATTTCTACAAGGTGACAGACCCGTCCTTCAAAAACTGGGCCGGGCTGGCCATGTCCCTGCGCGACCAGCAGGTGTCCGATTTCCCGCTGTGCAACAAAAGCTTCAATCTTTCGTACTGCGGGCACGACCTGTAAGGAATTTTTATGTTAAAAGCGCTGAAAGCCAGAATACAGCAGAAATACCGGACCGTGCCTTTCCCCAAAGGCAAAGGCGTGGTGCCGCCGCTATTGCGAGCCAAGCCGGAAATAAAATCCGCCAAATGCAGCCATTGCGGAAAATGCGCGGACGCGTGCCCTACGCAGGCGCTGGCCCTGCAACAAAACGGCCCGACGATAGACGCGGGCCTCTGCCTTTTCTGCGGCGAATGCGCTGCCGTCTGCCCCTCGAAGGCCATAACCTTCACCAATGATTTCCGACTTGCCGCCAACTCGAAAGACGCCCTTGTTTTCCCCTCAGGCCATAAGCTGGCTCAGCCGCTGAAGCCGGAACTGCTGAAGCTCTTTGCGCGTTCGCTGAAACTTCGCCAGGTTAGCGCCGGAGGATGCGGAGCCTGCGAGGCGGACACCAATGTGCTTTCGACTGTGGTTTTCGATTTGGCGCGTTTCGGAGTGCAGTTTGTGGCCTCGCCGCGCCATGCCGACGGCCTGCTGATAACCGGCCCCGTTACCAAAAACATGGAAAGCGCATTGCTGGATACCTACAACGCCCTGCCGGAACCTAAAATAGTGATTGCCGTGGGAGCCTGCGCGATTTCCGGCGGCATGTTCTGCGGGCACAATGAAACAGCCGGAATACCGGGCAACATTCCGGTAAGCCTTTACGTACCCGGCTGCCCCCCCCACCCGCTTACCATACTGGACGGCATTCTGCGTCTGCTGGGGCAAATGCCGCGCGGACGCTAGGATATTTTGCCGCAAAACACCAAAATAGTAGCATTGCTTTTTGCCTGTACGGCCTAAACCCGCAACGGGCCCAGGGCGTCCTGTATACATGGAGATATCTACGGAAGAGGAAAAAGAGCTGATTGCTGCCGCCGCCGAAGGCGACAGGCGGGCATTTGAACTGCTGATGCGCTCCGCCCAGCAGCAGGTTTACACCCTGGCCCTGCGCCTCACCAAAAGCGAGGCGGAAGCCGACGATATCACGCAGGAAACCTTCATCTCGGCCTGGAAGCATCTGCCTTCCTTCCGGCTTGAAATCCCCTTCCGGGCCTGGGCTATGAAAATAGCGCTTAATAAATGCCGCTCCTTCTGGCGCTGGAGCAGCCTGCGGCGTCTGGTCAGCCTGGAAACGCCCGATGACGGGACGGACGAGCACGCGCCGCAGGGCCGGGAGTTCGAGGACCACAGCCTCCCGCGCCCGGAACAGGCCTGCGAAAGCCTGGAACGCGCTGCCATGATAAATAAAGCGCTGGACACACTTTCCGCCAAACAGCGCGAGGCCGCGATATTGCGCGGTCAGGGCCTTGAGCTGAGCGAGATAGCGGACATAATGCGCACCGCGCAGGGCACCATAAAGGCGCATTTATTTGAGGCACGGCGCAAACTTGCGTCAGCGCTGAAGGAGGGATTATGAAACCCGACAGCGAGCAAAACGACAGGGAACTCTTCTCCCGGCTGGGAGTGCGCAAGCCCGACGAGTTCTGGGAAAAACAGCGGGCGGACGTAATGAAGGCGCTGCCGGAACGCCGGACGGCGAGGCAGCCGCTGGCCAGATGGCAGCTTGCACCCGTGCTGGCCGCTCTGCTTATAGCGGCGGCCTGGCTTTTCCGGCATGAAAAGCCGCTGCCAGCGCCCCAGCAGAACGAAACCCAGATGCTGGAACATCTGGACATGCTCGACAACATGGACCTGCTAGAGCGGATACCGGATAAGGAGCTTATATGAAAAATGGAATAGCGCACTGGCTTCTGCTTGCGCTGAGCATGGCCGCTTCGCTGCTTGCTGCGGAGCTGAACCCGGAAATGCTGGAAAAACTGGACTTTTTCCTGAACTACGGCATAGCCGAGCATCTGGAACTGCTGGAACAGGCGCCAATCCCGCAGGCCGAGGCTGCGTTTGCAAGCGCTGCCGCCGCCGGATATTTCCAGCAAGCTTCAACCCAGGCCGTGCATATCTCCTCTTCTCCGGTGGCGGTATCCACAACTACGAAAAACGGAGGTGCGAAATGAAAACGATATTGATGGCGGCAGTATTGCTGACGGCAAACGCCTGCGCTGCCCTTGCATCCGGCACGGCTCAGGCCAAATGGGACAGCCTGTCTCAAAAACAGCGCGAAAGCGTGCAGGCCGCGTATGAGAAATGGAAAGCCGAGCCGGAAACGCGCCGAAAGGCCCTGGCAGAAAACTACCGTCGCTACATGGCCATGTCGCCTGAACAGCGGGCCGACATAGCCCGCAAATGGGAGCGCTTCAACAACCTTCCGGAAGCCGAGAAAAAGGCGTTGGTTGAGAAATACAATAAATGGAAAGACCTGTCGCAATCCAGAAAGGACGAGCTGAAGCGCAAGTACTCCAGGGACGAGCGCGGCTCGTCCGGGCGCGGAGAACGCTCCGGCTCAGACAGAAGGTCTGAACGGCGCGGCGGAGGGCGCTGACAGACCTAAACCAAACCGATGACCCGTGCGTCCTTACTGTGTGGCGGCTCAAGACTGGGCCGCGAAGAACAGGAGGATATATGAACAACATAAAAAGCACCTTCGCACTGATGACGATGTTGAGTCTGGCGGTTGCCGTGGCGCCAGGAACTTCCGCAGGCACGGATGAAAGCTCCGCCGACGGTTCAGCAAAGACTGCGGTTCAGGCTAAGGAGCAGCACCACTACGCCGTAATGAACCAGTACGGCAAGGACAAGGCCTCCGGCAAGGCCGGAGACAGCGCCCGGGCAACTAAGTCAACTGAAAAGCTCAAGAGCGGTGAAAGCTCCGGTGAAGCTTCCGAAGAGAAGGTCCAGGCCAAGGAACAGCATCGCAACGCCGTGAAGAGCCAATACGGCAAAGAGAAAGCAGCCAAAGGCAAAAGCGATGACGCCGGAATATCCGGAGAGTCCAAGGCAAAAGGAGAGGCCTCGGCCTCGTCCGACAGCAAGCAGAGCCGCACCTCCGCCCGCAAAGGCGACAGCGGACGCGGTGAAACGCGCCAGAGCAGAAGCGAAACGCGCTCTGAACGCCACATTGAGCGCTCAAGCGGCAGGAACAAGTAACTGAAATCTCCCGCCTCCCGGCCCTGTTATACGGACCGGGTGGCCCTCTATAACCAAGGAGGCTTTTATGAAAAATTTATTGCTGTCTGCTTTTTTTGCGCTGGCCGCGTGCGCACCCGCATATGCGTTCACCGATCTTAACGCTAACCAGCGTTTCGGGTCCGGCGGCTACACCCAGTCCGACGTCTCCGTCCTATGGGGCTCTGACACTTTCTCCATAAAACCGAAGTACAGTTCCTGGAAAAGCGACACCTCAAGCGGCACGTTCAAAACATACTCCCTGCGCATGGACTATACCGGCAAAACCTTCAAGGCGGGAGCCGAAGGCGGCATACAGCCCAAAACAGACGGTTATGACAAGAAATACGCGGAAGGCGATTTCTCGTTCTCCTTTTATCCGAACGGCGACAACGAGGATTCCCTCTATCTGCGTTTTGATATCGGGCTAGCGGCGATGATAACCTTCCACGCCGACGAATACCAGTTCACTACCGCCAGTTCCGGCTCAGGGCACGGACAGCACTCTGGAAACGTGACAACACGCCCCAAACCCTTTGAACTCCAGCAACGCGATTACACGGTTTTCTGGGGGGCGGGAATCGGCGCGCTGGAACTGAGCGGCGACTACACCAAAACAAACTACAACCAAACCATACTCCCGACAGACCGTGGATCACAGGATCTGACAATATCCGGCCTTAACCACGTCACGCAAGGTTTTCTGGACAATTCATGGAACGCCAAGGCCAAGTTCATGCTGGGCGCTTTCCGTCCGTATGTGTCTTACACATCAATACGCATGCTGGACCTGGCTGACAGGGAACTTTCCTATTCGGGCGGGATGGAAATAAAATGGAAAATAGTCAAACTGCGCGGCGAATACGAACTGTATAAACCCGGGAACGGCTCGGACGACAGTTCCTACTATGGCTTCGGCGCGACCTTCATGTTCTAGCAAGTCCAATATCTTCCAGACAAAACAACACCCCGGGCACAATACCCGGGGTGTTGCCAAACACGGTTACTGATTCTACTTGGTCGCCGGTGCGGCGGACGCGGCTTCAGCGGCTTTCTGCGCGTGCGGGCACATTTTTCCGCCCTTTGCGTCCTTCTTGCAAGGCTTGCCGCCCTTGGCGCACTTGCATTTGCCGTCCCCTTTGCCGCATTTGCACGGTTCCGCGGGGGCAAGCTCAACTTCGTACAGCTCGTCTATTTCAATGAAGCCGTCGGCGTTCTTGTCCATCTTGGCGAAGGCCGCCTCGTTGAACTTCGCGCGCTCTTCCGGCGAGACCTTTCCGTCCTTGTTCTCGTCCATCAGCGCGAACAGCCTGGAGCGGTACTCAAAGCATTTCGCATAGCTTTTTTTCGCGGCCTTATGCTTGCCCTTTACGGCCTTAGCTGGCTCCTCGCCGCAGAAAAACAGCGTATATTCGGCCACTTCCACCAACCCGTCGCCGCTCTTGTCCGTTTTGACGGCCCACTGCTCATGGCCCTTCACGAACTCCTCTTTGCTCAGCTTGCCGTTTTTGTCGGCATCCATATCGGCTAAACGGGCCTGGCGTCCGGCCTGGCGCTCCTGATCGGTCACGACACCGTTTTTATCGGCGTCAAACGCCGCGATATACGTTTTTTTGCATGGCATATCCGCCTTGTCAGCGGCCATGGCCGCCGCAGCCGGAAGAAGCAGCGCCAGCGACAGCACACCAAACAGTTTTTTATTCATACTCTCACCCCTTTTTATGATGTAAACGACACTCTTGCCTGACAGAATAGCAAATTGCCTCCGGCGACGCACAGCCTGGCAAATTGGTAAAATAACTTTATTCCATCACAACACCGGAGATACTAAATGAATAGAAAATTGACACTTCTGCTGGCAGCCATCCTCCTGTTTCCGGCGGCGGCTTCCGCAGACATGGGCATAGGCCTTAAAGCAGGCGCAATCCGCAACAGCACGGACCTGATTCTTCTCGTGCCAAGCGGCATGGGCAACTACAGCGGCGACTACACTGAGAACAACGGCATTTATGGCGGCGAGCTTTTTTACGAAGCCGACGGCCTCTGGCGCTGGGGAGTGAAACTGGGCTTTGAACTCAACCCCAAGTCCACCTATGACGAGGACCTCAACGGCTCGGTCTCCAAATACACCTACAAAACGATGTATGTTCCGGCTACGGCCTACTACAAATACGCGCCGGAAGACAGCGCCTTCAACTACTGGGCTGGCGGCGGCATAGGCCTGATGAAAGTCACCTACACCTCGCTTAACTCATCCAGCGACTACACGCAGACCAAAATCGTGCCGCACCTGGACGCAGGCGCGGAATGGAGCATGTCAAAGCATTTCGGTCTCGGGTTGAACCTCGGATACCTCTTCGGGGCCAAGTTCGACGACCTGCGAAATGCCGATGACAGCCGCGCGCTGATTTACGACACTCCCGGCAACAACCCGATGTACGTCAATAACGAGGGACTGCGCGGAGACATAACCCTGCGCTATTATTTCTAGGCTTCAGGCTTAATAAAAAGCCCCGCCAGGCAAATCCAGGCGGGGTTTTTTATTTGAAATCCGGCCCGCCTTTCAGGCACTTTTGGGGACATTCAATCGATAGCGGCGTATATGGCCCGTGCAACAGCGGCGGCACATCTCGTGCCCGGCAGGAAGGCGCACGGTATCCATGTACTCAGCGCCAAGATTTTCACAGGTTTTGCAGGACGCGGCATTCCCCGGCCTCACCGAAAGCCACACGGCTTTTAAGCCATGCGCGCGAGCCAGCGGCAGTATCAGGCGGCAGGCGCGCGCCGCCAGACCATGGCCCCTGAAACGCGACCCGACTTTATAACCTATGTGGCCGGGATAACGCAAAACCCTGGCGCTTCCGATGCGCAGATGCAACACACCCATCACCCGCTTTCCACCGGGACGAAACATGTGAAACTCGTAGGCCGGAACATATTTTTTAACCGGTTCCGCCGGAGTTTTTTTATGCAAACGCAACAGCAAATCCCCGTCCCTTAACAGGCCTGGCTTTAAAAAAACGAATAGCGCCCTTTTTCCCATAGCAGGATGTTATTTTGAAACCAATTTTATCATCTTCAGAGGCCTGACGGGAGTGGCCGCCGGCACGGCGCTCCAGGTGTTCCAGCCCAGCCTCAGCGCCTGTCTGTACGATATTGGAAGGTAGCGGTTGAAATACTCCCTGGCGGAGCGTTCGGCGCATTTTTTCACTTCCCACCTCGCAGGACAGTTGGGCGACACCTCCAGGCTAGCCATAATTGGCTCAACATGCGGCCCCGAATAAACTGGCGGCGACCTTACCGTTCACTATTTGCACTTTGGCGGAGCTATGTGTTTCATTTTGCCTGGATTACAAATTTCATTATCTTGCGATATCCAGATATAAGACTAAGATGATATACTCTGCTGGTCGTTAAAACAAACTTACCTGAGGTCTGGCAACAATGAAAAAACTGCTTCTGGCTTTTGCGCTGCTGGCTGTGCCGTTCAGCGCTTTCGCGGAGGACATGACCGGCAAATTCGGCGTCGGCATGCGCAATCAGGATTTCGACGTCCGTTATTTCGCGTCGGAACATTTCGGCATGCATGCGGGCACGTCTTTCAGCTATGAGAAAGCGGAACCCGGAAAAGATTCCCGTGACGGAACATTCTATCTGGGCGCTTTCTATAACAAGGAAATGGAAGACGGCATCTTCCTCCAAGGCGGCATGCTAGTGGGCTACAATCCCGGCTCTGACGCCGACAGGTACTACCATTCCTGGTATTTCAACCCGTTCGTAGGAGCCGAAATGGTGTACAAAAAACGCTTCGGCCTCGACTTCAAGCTGCTCCCGGTTCAATACGCCACCAGCACCTCGACTTCTCTGGGGTCGTCCAAATACTGGAGCTCGCTGAAAGGCAGTCTGGGCGCGCATTACTACTTCTAGCTCTTCCACAGCCTGGCGGGGAACACCCCTCGCCAGGCTCGACCGGCAGACTGCCGCACAAGCTTCACTATTTTATCACCACAAATTTAAAAAACTTATAACCATACCTGAACAAAAGCAAGCCTGAAAATATAATTACCATAACGAAACAAACCTGTGGTAAACGCCAACCGATATACGAATAAAAAGTCCTGGAATTATGAGGGTAGACATCCCCTACCACGACTCCACTCTCCCCTGTTTTCAATTGCGATATTATACGACCAGTCGGGTCTATAATTTGAGAATAACCTGAAGTAGCCGCACGCACAATCCAAAGCCCAGACTCGACAGCCCTCATGGGCACCATAGAGGAATGCTGCCTATGCTGCCAATCGGTCCAATGCAATAAATCATCATCCGGCACCACCAATAATTGTGCGCCTGCATTAGCTAACATCCGCGTCCCGTCTTCAAAATCAGTGTCGTAACAAATCTGTATTCCCAAACGACCGATTGGCGTATCCACCGGAACCCACTTCGCCCCACGAAAAACCCCGCTCTCTATCAATGGAACCGTATGATACTTATCATAGCGCCCCAACAATCTGCCCTCAGATGAAATTACCCATGCAAAATTATAAATTTGATTTCTCTCTAAACTATCTGGCACCACCGCTCCCGGGATAACAGCTATTTGTGAAGAATCCCTGAAATGCTTACATATCGTTTTATACAGACTTAATTCGCGTTCTGGAGAAACCAGAAAGGAATATTCTGGCCAGACAAGCAACTTGGCACGACGAGCCTCCCCAGAGGAGCTTATATCCAGCAAGTTCCCGATTGCACTGCGTTCGTACTGTAGAAGGGCCACAGGCACACGATCTCCTATTTTTACAGGCAAATGCGCGGCTCTGTGCCACCCCCAAAGGAAATTTAAAAACAATATAACACACACTATGTACAACGGACGATATTCTCGCCTAAAAGCCGAGATTATGGCAGCATTAAACCAGACTATCATCAAACTCAACCCATATACGCCAACCAAACTCCCAGCCTGAAGCAATGGCAAACAAGCTGTTTGTGAAAATCCCAAAAGCATCCATGCGTTCTCCAACAACGGCATTCTGCTGCGCGCATACTCTATCCCTACCCATAAGCATGCAGCAAAAAACGGCCACAACCATAACTTGACTTTCTCGGGCATCAACGGTTCATTCCATAAACGCCACAACAAAACAATTGATAAAGTAAACCAAAGGGTGTAATAAGCCCATATAGAGAAAGCTATTATCGAAAAAACATGAATCATCCAAAATAGCGCTATGGCATAGAACAAAAGCCCGCACAGACTAGCTAAGTTGGCCGCGATTTTTGGCAAGGAAATATCCGTAACAGCATAAAACAACGGCACAAGAGCTATCCAAGCCAGCATCCACAAATCAAATGGCGGGAATGACAAAACAAGCAACAATCCAGACGCCACTGCTAAACCAAGATTTTTTAATAAGATTCGTGCCGTCATTTACGTCCCCCCGTTTCCTGGAGCACTTCTAGCCTAGCCCCGTTTTGTCGTGCCTGCCACATATATCTAGAAACCGTGTACGCTGGATGTTGGCATGATACGCATAAAAAGAAGGGGCGGCCTCTTATCTAAGGCCGCCCCTCCCATGCAAGTTGCCGTAGTCTAGAACGCGAATGCGTAGGTTACGGAAAAGAGCTTCCCGAGAGCGTTCTCATATGTCTGTTTGCGTACGTCCAGCCCGGCAGAAAGCCGCTGGGACGCGCTCAACTTATAAAACATCCCCAATGAGCCGAACGGACGGGTCTTGTTCATCGCCGGAGCGGAAAGGTCGAAGCTTCCGAGCGTGTCTATCGTGCCGGTGTAGCCGGAGTTGCGGGTGTCCAGGTCATGCTCAAAACCCGCGCCGACATCAACGCCGAAATTCTCGGCGAGCATCCCGCCGGCACGTGCGCCGAGCGCGTAAGTGCTCTGGTCGGAAGCCACATCATTATATGCCACCGGCATAGAGGCGCCGGCACTTTCCACATAGCCTAGGCGCGTAACATTTGTGCGGCGCAGCGCGAGGTACGGCTTCACATTGTATTTGCCTATTTCAATGCCGTATCCGGCTTCGGCCTGAAGGCCGTAACTGCGGATATCGGTGTTGCCCTGGCCCGCCTCCGTGTCATTGAGGACTGTGCGGGTAATGGTGGCGTTGGTTTTGTTAGCCATCGCCGACAGCCTGATGTAGGCCCCATCCTCGACGCCATAAGCCACAAACGCGCCGTAGAGCGGATTCTTGGAATCGTGGAAGTTTGAGGGATTGGTAGCATTGAAGCCCCAGTCCAGCACCACGCCGGCGCGGAACGCGTCGGCAATACGGTATGCCGCAACGAATTTCGCGGCGGTCTGGGCCGCAGTATTATCCTCCGTGCCGGTGTAGCGGCTCCCGCCGACGGAAACGCACATATTATGCGCGCCAAAGCTTGAGCAGTCGGAATCCAAATCTGAAACGATAAGCGCGGTCTTCAGGTTGACTATAGACGAGAGCTGGCGGCCGTTGTCGCCTATCGCGTCATAGGTATTGTTAACGTCAACCATGCTGTTGCGGTAGACGAAAGCGTGGTTTTGTCCCAGCACCCGGCTGAAACCCACGATTATGGAACCGTCAGAAGACACGCCCCACGCCTCCGCGTAGTTGCTGCCAGTAAGAGCGCCCAGGTCGGTCATGGTGGTGCCGCTGTACTTGAAGGCGTGGGTATCGCCGTTGGCCAGAGTGCTGTGCCCCACTATTACGCTGCCGTCGGAGGATACAGCGTTGGCGTTAGACAGATTGCCGCCCAGAGTGCCGATGTCGGTCATGGTGGTGCCTACATATTTGAACGCATGTGTCACGGTATCTCCGGCCAACCCGCCGTACCCAACTATCACGGTGCCGTCATAGGACACGGCGTTGGCGTAGCACAGCGACCCCCCAAGACTGCCAAGGTCGGTCATCGTGGTGCCGGTGTATTTGAAGGCATGAGTGTATCCGCCCGTGACGCCGCTTTGCCCGACAATCACGGAGCCGTCGCCGGATACGCCATAGGCCTGTGAGGAATTGCCGCCGGCCAAAACCCCCAAATCGGTCATGGTGCCGCCGCTGTATTTGAAGGCATGGATTGCGCTGGCGGCGGTCTCGCCGTAACCGACTATGACGCTTCCGTCGGATGATGCGGCATACGCGCCCGATGCGGTGCCGCCAAGGGTGCCGAGATCGGTCATTGTCGTGCCGACATATTTGAAGGCGCGGGTATCGCCGGTGGAAAGTTTGCTATTGCCGACTATCACTGTGCCGTCTGAAGAGATACCGCGGGCTGTGGACCAGGTGCCGCCCAGAGTGCCAAGGTCGGTCATCGTGGTGCCGACATACTTAAAGGCATGAGTTTCAGTATCGCCGGTTATTTTGCTCTCTCCGACAGTAATACTGCCGTTGCCTGATACGCTCCAGGCCCATGATGTTGAGCCGCCCAAAGTACCGATGTCCGTCATGCTCAGCGCGTGTGCAAACGGATTGGCGGCAAAGAACACCGCGAATGCGGCGACAAAGATATTTCGTGTATTTTTTACCATTTGAAAATGGTATCAAATTAAGCTTGAAGCCACGCCTTACCTGCTGGGCCTGCTCGGCGCGGCGGCACCATAAAAACTCTGGACTGAGCCATCGCTTTGGCGGATTGCATTATTTAACTACGGGGAAATAAAAAACGGCGATTAAACTAAATCGCCGTTGGTTCGAAGCATCAAATCAAGCCTCCCGGGCATGGATTCGAACCATGAATAACGCCTCCAAAGGGCGCTGTGTTACCATTACACCACCCGGGAATTCCGATATTCTAGCAAGTTGTAAGGATTATTTGTCAGCTTCGCCGTCGTGCATGGAGGACGTGGCGTTGTCTATAGGCGAGTTGTATTTGTCCGGGTTGGACAGCGCTTCCTTGTAAGCGGCAAAAATCCTGTCCTCAAGCTGCTTGCGGAATTCCTGCGTTATGGGATGCGCCATATCCTTGTGGGTGCCGTCAGCCAGTTTCCTGGACGGCATGCACAAAAAGAGCCCCCGGCTGCCTTCCACCACTTTCATGTTGCGGACCACGAAGCAATTATCGAAGGTAACGCAGGCAAAAGCCTTAAGCTTGCCCTCGTCCATCAAATGCACGCGTATCGCGGTTATTTCCATTACTGCTCTCCCAACCCCAAAAATTTCACCACAAATACAGCCAGATTGCGGTTGCGCAACCTGCCGGACAGCGCGACTGCGGTTTTATGTTGTGGGATAAGCGCGAACACGCAAGAACCGGAACCTGACATCAGCACCGGAAAATCTCCGGCTTTCCGCAGACGCTGTACAAGGGCTCTGACCTTCGGATAGCGCGGTAAGACCGCGTCCTCCAGTCTGTTGTATAGTAAGTGACCCCAGCCCAAGACCGACACCCCTTGCTGCAACTTCCTCTGTAATCTATTAAGATTTTGCCCTACTGTCAATCGCTTTTTGGTCATGTCCAGCGCGGCATACGCTTTCGCCGTAGAGACCGGCGCTCCTGGATACGCCAGCAGGATATGCGGAAGCGGTCCGCGGGCGCTAAAAGGCGACAGCTTCTCGCCGCGGCCGCGGCCGGTGCAAAAAGCGCCGTCCTGCATGAAAAACGGAACGTCGGAGCCCAGCGCCAACGCCAGTTTCAGAAGTTTTTTACTGCCCGCAGAGCCGGAGGCCCTGCCCGGAAACAGCGCCGCCATGGCGCGCAAAACAGCCGCCGCGTCGGAAGAGCCGCCGCCAAGCCCCGCGCCGATGGGGATGCGCTTAACAAGGCTTATGGAAACGCCGCGCGAAAGCCCGAACTCTCGCAGAAACAGGCGGGCGGCGCGGCAGGCAAGATTGTCTTCCCCGGCCGACAGCGGACAGCCGCTGAGGTTTTTGATGCGCAACGACACCACTGGCCGCGCGCTGATGCTTACGCTGACAGTGTCGTGCAATGAAATTTTGGCGAAAATGGTGGCAAGGTCGTGATAGCCGTCGGGCCTGCGGCGCGTTACATCCAGAAACAGGTTAAGCTTGGCCGGGGCATCCAGCGTCACAGCGCGTTTAGCGTTCATCTCCTTAAATTATAAAATAAATGTATGAAGCCACAGCACCGCTTTTCAGACACGCACGCCCACCTCTGCGACGAAGCCTTTGACGCCGACCGCGATGCCGTGCTGCGGGCCGCAGCAGACGCAGGCGCGCAGTTCATAACCGAAATAGCCTGCGAACCGGACAACTGGGCCAAGGCGGAGGCTTTGTCAAAGGCCAACACCGGCTTCATTCACTGTGCATTCGGCATCCATCCGCAGGACTGCCACAAGCTGGACGACGCTTCATTCTTGGAATTGAAAAAATTCCTCTCCCTTCCCTGCGCGAAAGCGCTGGGTGAAATCGGCTTCGACTACGCCCGCTGCGACAACTCGCAGGAAAGCCAGCGCAGCGCCATGTCGCGGCTGCTGGCGCTGGCCAACGAGCGCGCCCTGCCCATAGTCCTGCACTGCCGAAACC
The DNA here is from genome assembly GCA_012523635.1 of Elusimicrobiota bacterium. GTDB lineage: Bacteria > Elusimicrobiota > Elusimicrobia > Elusimicrobiales > Elusimicrobiaceae > JAAYTX01. Next base: position 2,679 of record JAAYTX010000107.1, on the reverse strand, counting down.
CATTCGACGCTGCTTCCGGCCCCGACGCGTATGCCGATCTTTTTTCATCGCTCCGCGAAGTCTGGAAACCGCAGGGAAAAACCTTTTCAGGAGTGTTGCACTGCTTCTCGGGAATGGACCGCGATGCCGTTTCGGCGCTTGACCTCGGCCTCGCGCTCGGCGCAAACGGCACGGCAACCTATCCCAAAAACGACCCGCTACGCGACACATTCAGGAAAGCGGGGCTGAAAAATATCGTACTGGAAACGGACTGCCCCTATCTTCCCCCGCAATCCAAACGCGGCAAACGCAACGAACCGGCCTATATACCGGAAAGCGCCGCCGCCCTTGCCGCAGTGTTCAACTGCGCGCCGGAAAAAGTAATGGAAAGCGCGCTTGAAAACAGCATCGCGCTTTACAGGCTGGCAGGGAACTAAACCGGAACCCCTCAAAACAAAAAGCCCCCTTAGGGGGCTTTTACGTTTCTATGATTATAAATGGTGCCCAGTATAGGATTTGAACCTATGACCTTTCCCATGTCAAGGGAACGCGCTACCGCTGCGCCAACTGGGCCTTTCTATTCTTATTTTAGCACAAATACAGCAGGACCAGCCGGGGACGGGGCCCTAAAAATGGTAGTGCGCGCCTGTAAACCAAGTGGTGGCCGACGAAGCGTACTGGCTTTTGTAAGCAAGGTTATGGTTGAACTTGACCGACGCCGATACCGAGTAATGCCCGATATTCCAATAAAAGCCGTTGAACATCTGGAACTCGCTTAACGTGAAGTTGTCGCCGCCGCTTTTGCGCGAATAGGTGTTGTCCACGCCATAATCCATCCAGCCCTGATAACTAAGGTTTCCAGCCCAGGGCATTTTCCTTACAATTGTCGCGCACCAGTTCACACTGAGCTCCACGCCGGCATACTCTATGTCCGGGCTTCCCTGAAAGCGCACAAACTTCGGCCATAATGCCGCCTGCAGCAGGTCCACGCCGGGAACGTCCAAATCAACGCCAGGCCCGGCTGAGTAATATTCGCCACCGTTGAAACCCTTGTATTGCGTCGCCAGATACCATTCCCGAACCGGTCCTGCCGCCAAATCCTTACCGGTGAGCGCGTCCAGGCTGAAACGCGGCTTTATCTTGGTAAAAAAATCGCCAGCGCGGGTTTTATATGTGCCCATGCCCAACAGGTCGAAGGCATCGTAGAAGAAATAAAAGTCCAGCGCGCCGGAACGCGCTCCACCCTCCACCTCCAGATACGAACCTTCATAGGCCGGCCCGAAGGCGTCGGCTGAATGCATGGTGCGGAAAAAGTTCAGGTTAAGCCAGCGGTTGTCGTTTTTGCGGACGTTGCCATCGGCATAGTCTGCGGCGGAAAGGACGGCCGGCACACAAGCCGACAGTACCAGCCAAACCGCGCAGACCGCCGTCCTGCGGAACCCGCACATTTGCGTTAAACCGCAGTGGCGGGGCTTTGCGCCTTTGGGGCAAGCTGACGATAAACGTGCGCCGTGGCAAGCCACGACAGCGGCACGGTCCACAGCAGGCCTACGCCAAGACACAGCGCGCCCAGCAGGTTTATCAGCACAAGCTGGAAGGCAAACTTGAACAGTTCCCACTTCATGTCCACCGTCAGGTTCCAGCTGGACTGCATGGAATTGATGGCGCCGCCGTAATTCTCGACTATGAAATAAGGGTAGAAAAGCAGTTTCAGGTAGAAAATTACGCCGGGGACTACCAGCAGCACGATTCCCAAAGCCACGAAGAGGCCCGACAGGACTGCCGCCACAATGTAGGCCCAGAGAACTCCGGGCTCCACAAATAGGTCGCTAACGCGGGCCTCCTGGCCGTCGCATATCTTCAGCGCGATAAGCGCCGTTCCGATAGCGAACATCATCCCCCATACGTTACTGCACAAAATAACCACAAAGCGCAGTATGGAATCGGGCAGCCAGGTTTCTGTGAGATTTAAAGCCACAAGCCCGGCCAACGCCAGGATCATAAGCCCGAAAAAAAAGAAAAACCTGCTTTTGACCGTTTCCCATCCAAAACGCACTGCCGCATTCCTGTCAAACGGCACACCATCCATACCGCACCCCCTAGGTTTTATTTAAACTTCTACTCCAGCTGGTTCAGCACTTCCCCGTAAACAGCGCCTCCGCCGCGCCCGTTGGTTTTCACCCAGTACAGGGCTTCGTCGGCATGTTTCATCAGCTCGTCCAGCGATGACGCGTCGCCAGGAATCGTGGCCACGCCCTGGCTGACGCTGACCCTGAGGTCCGCGCCGCCGGCCATTGCGCCGGGCACGCGTATCTCCGAGGCTTCCCTGGACAGGCGCATGGCTATGGCCTTCGCCTCGTCAAGGCGCGACTGCGGCAGCATTATCACTATCTCGTCGCCGCCGTAACGACAGGGCATGTCTATCTTACGCAGGTTGGACATTATCATGCGCGAGACTTCCTTCAGCACCACGTCGCCGGTCTGGTGTCCATAGGTGTCGTTTATTTCCTTGAAATGGTCCAGGTCCATCCAGATAAGCGATACCGGTTGGCCGAAACGCTCGGCCCTGTATACTTCCTCCTGCAGCCTTTCCATAAAATAGCGCCGGACCGGCAGCTTGGTCAGCTCGTCGTACTGAGAAAGTTCCTGCACGCGCTCAAACAGCATGGCGTTATCCACCGCAAGGGCTATCTGCCCGGC
>JAAYTX010000106.1 GCA_012523635.1 Elusimicrobiota bacterium | reverse complement strand
GTCGGGCGTCGAGACCAGCACGGGCTTGCGTCCGGCGTTAAGCGCCAGCAGTATGCCGTTGATCTCGGCCGTCTTGGCCTTGGACAGCGACAGCTTCTCAAGAACCACGATGTTGCCGTCGGCCTGCTTGGCAGACAGCGCGTGGGCCAGGGCCAGGCGGCGCTTTGCCACAGGCAGTTCCTGCCTGTACGAGCGCGGCTTGGGGCCGAAGGTCACGCCGCCGTGGCGCCAGATCGGCGAGCGGGTGCTGCCCTGGCGGGCGCGGCCCGTGCCTTTCTGCTTCCACGGCTTCCTGCCGCCGCCGGAAACTTCGGAGCGGGTTTTCGTGCAGGCGCAGCCTTTGCGCTGATTCGCCAGATAGGCGGTTACCGCCTCGTGCAGCAGATGGCGGTCCGCCTTCAGGCCGAACAGGCCTTCGGGCAGTTCGCACTTGCCGGTTTCTTTGCCCTGCGCGTTCAAAACAGAGGTTTCCATGTTATCTCGCCTTCCCGACTATTTTTTCGCCGCGGCTTTCGGCGCGGAGGGGGCGGCAGCCTTCTTGGCCTTTTTGTCGGCCTTGGGCGCCTGCACCAGTTTCTTCTTGCGGGTCCTGGTGGTTTCGAGCAGGAACACAGTGCTTCCCGCCGCTCCCGGCACAGAACCGTTAAGATAAATCAGATTTTTAGCTTCGTCCACTTTCACCACTTCCAGCTTGGTGATGGTGTGGATGCGGAAGCCCATGCGGCCGGCCATTCTCTGTCCGGGTATGACGCGGCCCAGAGAGCGCTGGGAAGCCAGCGAACCCGGAGAGCGTTCCTTGTCCGACGCGCCGTGCGACGCGGGCAGGCCGCGGAAGCCGTGGCGCTTCATGCCGCCGGAGAAGCCGTGGCCCTTGTCGCGTCCCTGGACGTCGATATAGTCGCCCTGCGCGAAGCGGTTCTTCAGGCCGACCGTCTGGCCCAGCTCAAAGCCCGCGCTGTTGTCGACGCGGAACTCCTTGAGTATGCGCAGCGGCTCGACGCCGGCTTTCTTGAACTGGCCCAGCTGGGCCTTGTTAAGTTTCTTCTCAGCTATGGGGCTGAAACCGAGACAAACCGCGTTGTACCCGTCGGTGTCGGCTTTGCGCACGCCGACAACCTTGCAGGGCCCCGCCTCGACCACGGAAACGCCGTACAGACGGCCGTCCTGGTCGAAGATCTGGGTCATGCCCAGCTTGCGCCCTATCAGGCGTTTGAAGGCCGACGGAGCTTCCTTCTCTGGCGCCGCGACAGGCGCATTCTGAGTCGCATTAGGTTCTGACATAACTACCTCTGAAAGTATCCTTTAAGTTCAAATCCGCGGAACTACATCTTTATTTCTACGTCCACGCCCGCGGGAAGGTCCAGCTTCATCAGTTCGTCAACGGTCTTGGAAGTCGGGCTCTTCAGGTCGATAAGGCGCTTATGTATGCGCATCTCAAACTGTTCGCGGGACTTCTTGTCCGTATGCGGGGAACGCAGCACGGTGTATTTGCGAATCCGGGTCGGCAGCAACACCGGCCCCGCTATGATGGCGCCCGTGCGCTTTGCCGCTTCAACAATCCGGGTTACGGATTGGTCTATCATCCTGTGATCGTAGGAGCGGAGCTTTATGCGTATCCTCTCCTGGTTCGCCAGATTGACGCTTTTGCCGTCGGCTGCTTTGTTTTCCTCTGCCATAGTTATATTGTTCCGTCCTATCGGAAAATATTATTCTACCAAATTTTTACTCGATAATCTCAACTACCACGCCGGCGCCCACTGTGTGGCCGCCTTCGCGGATGGCGAACCGCACGCCCTTTTCCATCGCTATCGGCGTAAGCAGGTTCACGGTCATGTCCGCGTTGTCGCCGGGCATGATCATCTCCACTCCG
>JAAYTX010000105.1 GCA_012523635.1 Elusimicrobiota bacterium | reverse complement strand
TCAGCGACGGAAGCGGCCCGGCGGTTTGGATTATGGTCTGCCGCGTCGCCGACGCGGACGGGGGGCTGCCGTCCAGCAGGGCTGATTCCTGTGTGACCAGCGGCACCGGCAGAAGGAACGCATGTGAAAAGAGCACCACTATGCACAGTGTTTCAAGCACCAGCAGCCTGCTTGCCAGCAATTCCTTGAGCCAGCTCATCCGGCATCCTGTTCGGCTTTGAGGTAGCGTCCGGTATGCGAAGCGGCGCAGGCCATTATCTTGTCCGGCGAGCCCTGGGCCACTATTTCCCCGCCTGCGTTTCCGCCTTCGGGGCCCAGGTCCAGTATCCAATCAGAGGTTTTAATGACTTCCAGATTGTGTTCTATCACCAGCACCGTGTTGCCGTTGTCCACAAGCTTGTGCAGCACTTGCAGCAGTTTTTCCACGTCTGCAAAGTGCAGCCCGGTGGTGGGCTCGTCCAGAACATATAGCGCGCCTCCGCTGGAGCGGCGGCAGAGTTCAGACGCCAGCTTTACGCGCTGGGCCTCTCCGCCGGAAAGCGTGGTGGCGCTTTGGCCCAACTTTATGTAGCCAAGCCCCACTTCTTCAAGGGTTTTAAGAGTGTTTGTGACGCCGGGCACCGGGCCGAAGAATTCAAGCGCCTGGCTTACGCTCATGTCCAGCACTTCTGCGATGCTTTTGCCTTTGTATTTGACCGCAAGGGTGTCGGGGTTGAAGCGCTGCCCTGCGCATTCTTCGCACACTATGTGTATGTCCGGCAGAAACTGCATCTGTATCCTGATGGTGCCGTCGCCCTGGCATTTTTCGCAGCGCCCGCCTTTTACGTTGAATGAGAAGCGCCCGGCCTGGTATCCGCGCCTGCGGGCTTCCGGCAGCCGGCTGAACAGTTCCCGTATCGGGCCGAAGAGTCCGGTGTATGTGGCAGGGTTTGAGCGGGGCGTGCGTCCTATAGGCGACTGATCCACTATGATGGCCTTGCTGATGTGCTCAAGGCCTTTTATGGATTTGTGTGCTCCGGGCAGTTCCTTGGCGCCGTAAAAATGCTTTGCCATTGCTTTGTACAGTATTTCGTGCACAAGCGTCGATTTGCCGGAGCCGGATACCCCGGTGACGCTCACAAACAGGCCAAGAGGAATTTTCACGTCGATATTCTTCAGGTTGAACTGGGAAGCGCCGTTGATGCACAGGTATTTGCCGCCGGGTTTTCTGGCGCGCGAGGCCTGAGTGTCCTTTTTTCCGCCGCTCAGGTAGAGCCCTGTAAGGGAATTCGGGTCGGACATGATGTCCGCCGGGGTGCCCTGAGCGACTATGCGTCCGCCGTGTTCCCCCGCGCCGGGGCCCAAATCCACCACCCAGTCCGCCGTGCGTATGGTCTCGGCGTCATGTTCCACAATGATAAGGGTATTGTCCAGGTCGCGCAGAGTTTTAAGGGTCTGGAGCAGGCGGGTGTTGTCCCGCGGGTGCAGGCCTATGGTGGGTTCGTCCAGGACGTACAGCACTCCTGTAAGGCCCGAGCCTATCTGCGTGGCAAGGTGTATGCGCTGGGACTCTCCGCCGGAGAGCGTTTCGGAACGTCTGTCCAGCGTCAGATATGTAAGACCCACGCTGGCGAGAAACCCCAGCCGCGCTTTTATCTCCTTTAAAATCTGCACCGCTATTTTGCCGTTGCGGGAATCCAGTTGCAGGTTCTGAAAAAATCCCAGGCATTCTGAAACCGCCATCGCCGACAGTTCCGCGATGTTTTTCCCGCCCACAGTTACGGCCAGCGCTTCGGGTTTCAGGCGCGCACCGCGGCAGGCCGGGCACTGGCGCTCCCGCATGTACCGGTGATAAACCTCTTCGCGCACGAATTCTGATTCGGATTCGGAGTGCCGCCTTTGCAGGTTGCCTATGACTCCCTCAAATTCCTTGTCTCCGCCCCATGGCGAGCGGTAGGTGGCGCCTTTGCCGTAGAGTATTATGTCCTTCTGGGCGCGGGTCAGGGTTTTCCAGGGGGCATTTTCCGGGATTGAGCTGGCGCGGCACACCTGCCGCAGAATGTCCATGTAATACGAGCCCCAGGAACCTTTCCAGCGACTTGTCCTGGTGGTGATTGGGTTGGACCATGCTGCCACGGCGCCGTTGCGTATGGAGAGGGAGGGGTCCGGTACTACCAGTTCCTCGGCTATCTCCGTCTTTATGCCAAGGCCGTCGCATTCAGGACAGGCTCCATGCGGCGAGTTGAAAGAGAAGAGCCTGGGTTCAGTTTCCTGGAAGCCTATGGCGCAATGCGGGCAGGCGTTATGTTCGCTGTAGAGGAACGCGGCGGCCGGCGTTTTGGCTTTGCCCGGCGTTTTCTCCTGCGCCAGCAGCAGGCCTTTGGACTGGCCCAGCGCGTTTTCCAACGAGTCGGTAAGGCGTTCCGCTTCATCCGCGGAGACAGCCAGTTCGTCCACCAGCAGTTCTATGTCGTGTTTCTTATAGCGGGCAAGGGCCGGAACCGAGCCCAGTTCGTGCAGCTGTCCGTCAACGCGTACTTTGGCGTAGCCTGATTTTTTCAAACGCGAAAAAAGTTCCTCGTAGCTGCCTGTTTTGCCGCTGACCAGCGGCGCCAGCAAATAGACGGTTTTGCCGCTGAATTTGGCGCGCAGATCCGATAGTATTTCCTGGCGCGACCATTTTTGCACGGGGCGTCCGCACTGATGGCAGCTGCGCTTTCCGGTTCTGGCGTACAGCAGCCTGAAATAGTCGTATATCTCGGTCACGGTGGCCACAGTCGAGCGCGGATTATGGGATGGCGAATGCTGCTCTATCGAGATGGAGGGGGAAAGGCCCTCAATGTGGTCCACGTCCGGCTTTTCCATCAGTTCCAGAAACTGTCTGGCATAGGCGGACAGGCTTTCCACATACCGCCGCTGGCCTTCGGCGTAGATGGTGTCGAATGCAAGGCTGGACTTGCCCGAGCCGGAAAGCCCGGTCACCACCACCAGCTTGCCGCGGGGGATTTCCAGCGAGATGTTTTTCAGGTTGTGCTGCCTGGCGCCGCTTATCTTGATGTTTTGCATGTTATGGCTGCACTGTGCCTTGCCTTATTTTTGACAGGCAGGCGCTGCGTTTTTCCTCTGTCATGAAGCCCAGCATGGCTTTGGCTTCGTTGGGCTGTCCGGTCTGGAAATAAGCCATGGCCCCGTAGCATTTCACGCTTTCTGAGGTGTGGCGCTTGTCAGTTTTCGCCAACTTGCGGAGAAAAATTTCAGGTTCCCTCTGCTTAATGCTGTAGAAAGCCAGCGAGGTCAGGAGAGGCACGCTGTCGGGCCATAGGTCAAGAGCGTCGCATAGCTCTTTGACAGCTTCGGATGTTTTCCCGGTTTCACCCATGATGATAGCATGCAGATGTCTGGCTTTCTGTGAGAGGTCGCCGCCCTTTGTCATCAGCGGCTGCAGTGTTTCAAGCGCCGACGGATAGTCTTTCAACGCTACGTTCATGTCCGCCAGCGTGGTGCGCGCCTCGGAGCCTTGCGGATACACGGTTATGGCCTGAGCCAGAAGTTTTCTGGCTTCAGGGTACTCTTGCCGCCCTATATGGTAGTGGGCCAGATTGGTCAAGGCCCGGCCCACCTGGGCATCCTGCCTGATGATAGAGCTGAAAAAGGCTCTGGCATCTTTATAGTCCCGGTTTCTGGCGATTGTAACGGCGCCCCAGGCCAGGAGTATTGGAATCAGTATTGCGGTCGTGACTGCTGCAGGCCTGCGCAGGCGCGAAGCCCATGCGTGAAGGAAACCGCCGCACATCATGCAGAATCCGGCCGAGGGCAGATAGAGATAGCGTTCGGCCTCGATATTGTAGAGGCGGATGATATTGCTCATGGGGAGCATGGAAATAGCCAGCCAGACGAAGCCCGCCGGAATCAATGGAGATGACGCGCGAAAACGCCAGCAAAGTGTCCCGAGAGCAATCCAGCCTGCCCAGGAAAACCATATGCGCCAGTCCGCCAAAGACGAAGAGATGCGCGGGCTGTAGTCGCCCTGAAGCGGATAAGGGAGAACCATTTTCAGGAGATACTCTCCGAATATCCGCGACATGGTGAGGAAATTGGAGTAGCGAGACTCGTAAACGGCATGCCATGGCGGCAGTCCCGGCGGCACTATCTGGGAACGGACGGTATCAACGTCAAGTGGCGTTGGGGTCGGCGGCATTATGCCGTGTTTTTTCATGGTGTCAGAGAGGGGGGTAAGCGTGTCTTTCACAGGGCCTATGTCGTAGCCGGCGCGCGGCAAACGGTAGATAGTGAAGAAGGATAATAATAGCGCCAATAGCAGAAGCCAGCCAATTGGCGTTTTGGCGCTGGGTTGAGGCGGCTGAGGCGGTTGTTGTTGCGTGGCTGGCTGGATTTGCGGCGCATTTTTGCGGTTAAGCAGTTCGTAAGCCACCAATATCGGCAGTCCCACTACTCCTATTTCATGCGAAAGCATTGAAAGCAGCAGCGAAAACAGGGCTATTGCATTGCAGATAACAGTTGTGCTCCTGCGATCCTGTTGTCTGGCCAATTGTCTGAAAATAAAGCCTGCCAGCAGAAAGGCCAGAGCAAGCATATGGGTGCGGAATGAGATTATATTCACATTTTTCGTGTGGAGCGGATGAGCCGCAAACAGCAGGGCGGAGGCAAGCGCCGCCATTGGGCTGGCGCTTATCAACAGCGCCGCGCAATAGACTAGCGAAGCGTTGAAGCCATTTATCAGAAGATTGGTCATGCGCATCGGCGCGAACTCTCCGCCTGACGCGGACAGGTCCATTATGGCCGAGGCCAGCCATATCGGCCGCGAGGAGTTGGACACCGGCAGCACATACCACAGGTTGGCCGGATTCAGCACTACAAAAAGGTTTTTCGGCTGGCGTATGAAGGGGTCTGCCCCGACATATATTGCGTCGTCCCAGATAAGCTGGTTGTGAAGAGAGTTTGTGTAAAGAAGGCATGCCAGCAGGCACGGGGCAGCCGCAGCCAGAAATGGGCCCCAGTCTCTGAACTTTTGCGTAAGTTTGGCCGTATAAGCGGCTAGATTAAGCATTGGCAGGCGACAAAGTAGCCTCGGCGCGGAGATGGGCGCGCGGCAAGGCCGTCAGTGTCAGGATTTGCTTTTTTTAAGTTCCACCGTGATGGCTTTTTTGATCCACTCCAGGGCCAGGTCGTAACGCGCCTGTGCGGCGTAGCAGTCGGAAACCGCCTTGTAGTGAGAGGATTCGTCGGGTTGTATTTTAGCCGCGGCTTCGAACATTTCGGCCGCTTTGGTGTATTGCTTGGCCTTAAGGTAGAACTCGCCCATTGAGGTGTAATTTGGCTGTGAGGAGAAATCGGAAAGAGCGGCTTTCTCGCTTCCTTTTTTGCGGGCCTTGGTTCCCAGCGCCTTCTGCATCCAGGCGGCGCCCTCCGATGTTTTGTTCTGGTCCTGATAGGCGGAAGCTATCGCCATGTAGGCGTCCATGTTGTCAGGCTGAACCGCTAGAGCTTCTTTCATCATGCGGATGGCGTTGTCATAATCTCCGGCCTGGCGGAAAGCCCAGCCCATTGAGAGATAATTGACTGGCTGCGACATGTCGGAAAGCGCGGCTTTTTCGCTGCCCTTCTGCTTTATCGCGGCAGCCATGGCGCGCTTCATTTGCGCCAGATATTGGGCGGCGTTGCCTTTTGCAAGGTATACTTCGCTCAGCGCGCAGAGGGCGCTGATATTCTCGGGCTGCAGTTTAACCGCCTGAAGCAGGTTGTCTTCGGCTTTGTCCGGCTGTTTCATCTCCAGATAGAGCCTGCCGAGTGCAAGATAGTTGAGCGGAGAATTCATGTCGGAAAGCACAGCTTGTTCAGAGCCTTTTATCTTTGCGGCCATGGCCAGGCCCTGTTTGAACCACTTCAACGCTTCCTCCGGTTTGTTGTCCCAGGAATAAACTGAGGCCAGTGTTTCGTAGTGAGCGGGATTTTTAGGGTCTGACGTTACTGCGGCCTTGAACATCTCAAGGGCCTGGGCTTTTTTGCCGGAATCGCGCAGTAGCCAGCCGTAAGAAGAGTAGTTGATGGCAGAATGCATATCAGAGAGGGCTGCTTTCTCGCTGCCTTTTTTCTTGGTTGCCGCCGCCAGGCCCTTCCGGAAATAGGTTTCGTAGGTCTTGGCATCGCCTTTTTCTTTGTAGAGGTTGCCAAGCGCCGCATAGGCGTCTGTATAGTCGGGGTTGAGCGCGAGTGCGGTTTTGAATTCCGCTTCCGCATTGTCCTTCTGCCCGTTTTCATAATAGCCCCAGCCCAGATTCAGGCGGGCTTCTGGATTTTTTGGATTCTGCTTTACCAGCGCTTCGCGAGGGGCTAGGTCGACCGCCCAAGCTGCGGACGCAAACAGGGACGACAGCAGTGCCAGGGGCAGTATTTTGTTTGAAAGAAGGCGCAAGGTTTTCATGTTCTCTCTCCGCCGGAGTGTGCTGGCTGAATACCTAGTAAATTGTATTGTAAAGCCTGACGGGTGTCAATTGGAATGGCCGGGTGCGCCGGAACGGCTCATCGCGCATCGTATTCCGGTTCCGCGCGCCAGGCTGTCCGGCTTGTACCAGTACCGGTAAGCCGAACGTGCGACGTCGCTGTGGTCCAGCCAGGAACCGCCGCGTATAGAATGGAAAATCCCGCTTTCAGCTCCGGGCGGGTTATTTTTAGGGCTGATTTTGTAGTAGGTCATCAGATACCAGTCGGAGCACCAGTTCCATACATTGCCGTACATGTCATAAAGCCCGTACTGGTTGGGCTTTTTAAGGCCTACAGGGTGGGTTACTCCTCCTGAGTTCGCGGCTACCCAGGCATAATCAGGCAACACTGACGCGTCGTCTCCGAAGTGCCATTTGCTTTCTGTCCCTGCCCTTGCGGCTTTTTCCCATTCCGCTTCCGTCGGCAGGCGCGCGCCCAGCCAGTTGCAATAGGCGGTGGCGTCGTGCCAGTCCACATACACCACGGGGTGGTTGTCGGCGCTGGCAGCGGGCTGGGCGTGCATTTTTCTGCCCGTAGCTTTGGCGAATTCCCTGTATTGCGCGACTGTAACTTCGTTGCGGGCCATGTAAAAAGCGTCCAGATAAACAGCATGTTTCGGGGTTTCGGTCGACGTGGCCAATCCCTCGACCGAGCCCATCTGAAATTCGCCTGCCGGTATGAGGGCCATGTCCAGCTTTTTCGCATTTTCTTCGACGGGACCGGGCTGTTGCGGCATGGCGGCGCGGTTTTGCTTGCGGCTGAAAAGCCATGCCGCAGATAAGGCGACTAACGTCGCAAGAATTATTGCCGGGTATTTGGCGCGTGCGTTCATGCTATCTGGTGAATTATACCTATTTGCTCCGGGCAGTGCCGACGGCATTTACAAGGGATTCCGCAAGCGATAAAATCTACAATACTAAGCGCGGAGGCCACATGTGTCTTGCTGTGCCGGGAAAAGTAGTGAAACTCAGCGGAGAAACAGCCGAAGTTGATTTCGGCGGGGTAGTCCGTGCAGCCTCCATACGTTTTACGCCAAAAGTGAAGCCCGGCTCTTACGTGCTGGTGCATGCCGGGTTTGCCATACAGGAACTTGACCCCCAGGACGCCCTCAAAACCCTCGAAGCGTTCCGCGACATTTATGAACAGGGCAAATAGGCGGTCTGCCGGCGCGGGTTTTTCATTGCAGGACGCGCCCACAGCCGCGCGCATTGCCGCCGCGCTTGACGAATGCGTCAAAACGCTTAAAAAACCGGTTTCATTCATGGAAGTATGCGGCACACACACAGTGGCAATAGCCATGGGGGGCATACGCAGTTTGCTTCCGCGCGGCGTAAAACTGCTGTCCGGGCCGGGATGCCCGGTATGCGTCACAGCCCCGCGCGACATAGACAGGTTGCACCATACGGCTTCGCGCAAGGGAGTCATTCTGGCCACCTTCGGCGATATGGTGCGGGTGCGCGGCTCGCGCGGCAGTCTCGAGAGCTGCCGCGAAAACGGGGCGGACATCCGCGTGGTGTATTCGCCTTTGGACGCTGTGGAACTGGCTAGAGAAAACCACGGCAGTAAAGTGGTTTTCGCAGGCGTGGGGTTTGAAACCACCGCCCCGGCCATAGCCGCCTCGGTGCTGGAAGCGGCGCGGCTGGGGCTTAAAAATTTTTATGTTTATCCGCTGATGAAGCTGGTGCCTCCGGCGCTGGAAACTGTTTTGTCCGGAGGCGGCGCGGCCGTGGACGGGTTGCTGTTGCCGGGGCATGTAAGCGCAGTGATAGGTTTAAGGCCCTATGCTTTTGCGGCGGGGAGGCACAAGGTTCCCTGCGTGGTGGCAGGTTTTGAGCCGCTGGACATTTTGCGCGCAATACACATGCTGTTGCGTCAACTGGCCGAGGGGCGCAGTGTTGTGGAGAACGAGTATGAAAGGGCCGTCAAAACGGAAGGAAACCCCATGGCGATGAAAGCCATTGACGAGGTGTTCCGCCCGGCGGATGGCTTGTGGCGTTCTTTGGGCGTGATTCCCGGTTCCGGGCTGGTTTTCAGAAAGGATTTCGCATCTTTCGACGCAGAGAAATTTTTTCAGCCGCCTGATTTTCCTAATGCCGAGCCTAAGGGTTGTTTGTGCGGGGCCGTGCTGACGGGCCGCGCCGCCCCGGCCGACTGCAGGCTGTTCGGCAAAAAATGCACTCCAGCCGACCCGGTGGGGCCGTGCATGGTGTCTTCGGAGGGGGCCTGCGCGGCCTGGTATCGTTATGGCGGAAACTGAAAAGATAAGGCTGGCGCACGGAAGCGGCGGGCGGCTTAGCCGCGAGCTGGTGGACAAAGTGTTTTTGCGCTATTTCGGCGGAAGCGAACTGGCGCGGCTTGACGACGCCGCCGTTCTGTCGGCTTCTTCACGCCGCCTGGCCTTCACCACCGACGCCTATGTGGTTCAGCCGCTGTTTTTTCCCGGCGGCGACATCGGGCGCATAGCCGTCTGCGGAACGGTGAATGATTTGTCTGTCAAAGGAGCGAAGCCAAAGTGGATTTCGGCGGCTTTCGTGCTTGAAGAGGGGCTGCCGATAGCCGACCTGAAACGGATTTGCGCCTCGATGCGCAGGGCTGCGCAAGAGGCGGGCGTGGAAATAGTGACCGGGGACACAAAAGTGGTGGAAAAGGGCAAGGCCGACGGAATTTTTATCGCCACCGCAGGAGTGGGGGAAATTTCAGGTTCTGCCGTGATTGGCGCGGCCAAGGTGCAGCCCGGAGACGCGGTGCTGGTAAGCGGACCCGTGGGCGCGCACGGCGTTGCCGTGCTTAACGCAAGGCACGGTCTTGGCCTTAAAAGCGCCATAAAAAGCGATGCCGCGCCGCTTAACGCCCTTACTGCGGCGGTTTTAAAGGCATCGCGCAACGTCCATGCCATGCGCGACCTTACGCGCGGCGGACTGGCCGGGGCTTTGGTGGAAATCGCGGGCAGTGCCGGCGTGGGTATTGAACTGGAGGCTGAAGCGGTGCCAGTGTCGGAGCAGGTGCGCGCCGCTTCGGCGCTGTTGGGGCTGGACCCGCTGTATTCAGCCAACGAAGGCAGGTTGGTTTGCTTCGTCCCCAAGAAGGACGCCCAGTCAGTGCTGAAGGCCATGCACAGCCGTCCTGAAGGCAGAGGCGCGGCGATTGTGGGCCATGTGCCGGGCAGAGCGCGGGGCGGGGCCGTGCTGTTAAAAACTGGTGTCGGCGGTGCCAGAAAGCTCATCCTGGCCGAAGGCGAACAACTTCCAAGAATATGTTAAAACACGCGTGATGCGTGGTTTGGCTTGATCAGATGTGCTTGAAGCACCAGAGGGCGAAGGTCCACACGGCGCAGACTGGCAGGAAGAATCTGTAGTCGAGAGCTCCAAGCGGCAGCGCCACGCAGAAGGGCAAGAAATACAATTTATTGGGCAAGTTGAAAGCGGGATTGGGCTTTGGCTGTTTCGCCGCTTCCGGTTGTTTGTCCGCTTGCCGCTTCACGTCGCGGTAATGGGCGGCTATCATCAGATAGGCGGCGGTGTTCAGCCAGAATATGTCCGGCATCAGCGTCGTAAGCACCATTTGCGCCACCGATGACGCCACGCCCAGCCAGATGAAGACGTTTTTGTTGATGTTTCCCGGCACAACACCTTCGCCTGCCGCCGGGGCCATGATTGTGGCGGTGATGCCGCCGGCCATTAGCAGCTGAAACAGCACCATCCCCACCGAGCCGAGGCTTTTTACCGCCAACAACAGCAGCAGGAATGCCGCAGCGCCTGAAATTACGGAATAGAAGGCCATTTTATAGCAGGTCCTTGGACGCGGCTTCCGCGATGGGAAAGTCGTTGCGGCTGGTAAGGTCCAGCCGAAGAGGCGTCACGGAGATGTAGCCAGCCTTGAGCACGGAATAGTCGGTGCCGGGCTGTTTGTCGAAATTCACCATCTCGCCGCCCAGCCAGAAGTACTGCCGTCCGTACGGGTCCTTGCGGGGAACGTAGTCGTCCACGAAGCGGGAACACCCCTGCGAGGTAACTTTCACGCCCTTTATTTTATTGCGGGGTATGGGGGGGATGTTCACGTTCAGCATGCAATAGGGCAGTCCGGCTTTCGCCAGACGCTTCACCATTTTCAGCGCGAAGCCCGCCGCGAACTCGAAATCGGCGTTCTTCAGGGTGTCTATGGAGACTGCAAGCGACGGGATTCCCAGCATATAGGCTTCCATCGCGGCGGACACCGTGCCTGAGTAAAACACGTTGGTGGCCATGTTGCCGCCGGGGTTTATGCCGGAGATGACAAGGTCCGGCTTGCGCTTTAGCAGCTTGCCCAGGGCCAGCTTCACGCAGTCGGCCGGGCGGCCGTCTATGGCATAGCCTATGTGCCTGCCGTTTTCCATCAGTTTTTTCGCCCTGAGCGGGGTGAACAGCGTCAGCGAATGCCCCGCCCCGCTTTGCTCGGTCTGCGGGGCGCAGACGAAGGTTTCAGCCACCGGGGCCAGAGCGTCCCGCAGGGTTTTCAGGCCGGGCGCGTGGGCGCCGTCGTCGTTAGTAAGCAGTATGCTGAGTTTCTTCGGCATTGGCGCTCCGCGTCAGGTTAAAACTTCCGCCCGGTTTTCTTGATGGCGGCCAGCACCTTTTCCGGCGTGAACGGCGCGTCGTACAGGCGCGCGCCGGTGGCGTCGGCTATGGCGTTGGCTATGGCGGCCTGCGCCCCGTTTATGCCGATTTCGGACACGGATTTCGCTCCGAACGGGCCTTCCGGGTCGTAGGTGGGCACCAGTATGGACTGTATGCGCGGGGCGTCGTGCATCGAGTAGATGCGGTAGCTGCGGAAGGACGGGTTTTTCACCTGACCCAGCGCGTTGAATTCTATTTCCTCGAACATGGCGTAGGACAGGCCGTTCATTACCGCGCCGTCGTTCTGGCCTTCGGCCAGTGTCGGGTTTATGGCGGTACCGCAGTCTATTGTGGTCACGTAGTCCAGCACGCGCACCTTGCCGGTTTCGGTGTCCACCTCAACTTCGGTAAGGTGGGCCGCGAAAGGCGGCGGCGAGGTCAGGCCTATGTTGGAGGCGGAGGCCGTTATCTGGTGCTGGTCCTTGAAGTACAGCGAATGCTGGGCCACCTGCGACAGCGCGCACGAAGCTCCTGATGCCGCGACAACCTTGCCGCCTTCCAGGCGCAGGTCCTCTGTTTTCTCGCCCAGAATCTGCGCGGCCACCTCTTTTATCATGTCGCGCACCTTTTCGGCGGCCTTGCGGGCCGCGTTGCCGGAGATGAAAGTCGTGGAGGATGCGTAGGCCCCGACGTCGAACGGGGTAAGGTCGGTGTCGGAGGAATAGACATTGAAGTCGTCGGCTTTAACGCCCAGCACCTCGGCGGCTATCTGCGCCAGCACGGTGTCGGAGCCGGTGCCCAGGTCGGTGGCGCCGGCGGTGAGGTTGAAGGAGCCGTCGTCGTTGAGCTTGATTGTGGCGGCGGCCATGTCCACATGCGGTATGCCAGAGCCCTGCATCAGTCCCACGCAGCCTATGCCCCGGCGGATTTTGCCGCTTTGGTTCTGCATGCGGGCCTTGCGGCCCTCCCAGTCGAAAGCCTTGACAGCTTACTCTATGCAGGAGTCCATGTCGCAGGAGGTCATCACCTGTTCGATGCCTTCGCCGCCTTCGCCCATGGCCTTGAACACAGGCGAGCCTTCTCCCTGGCGGATGTAGTTCTTCTTGCGGAATTCCAGGCGGTCCATGCCTATGGCGTCAGCCATCAGATCCATCTGGCTTTCCCAGGCGAAGAAGCCCTGGGTGGCGCCGAAACCGCGGTACGCCCCGGCCACCGGCATGTTGGTGTATACGGCGCGGCCCTTGAAGCTGTTGTTTTTGGCCTGGTACATCGGTATGGTATGCGAACCGGAGCACATCATCACGGTAAGGCCGTGTGCGCCGTAGGCCCCGGTGTTTATATAGATTTCAAACTGCGCGTCGGTGATGGTGCCGTCTTTCTTCACGCCAGTCTTGAGCTTAACGAGCGCGGGGTGGCGCGTGCGCGATGAGATGAACACTTCCCGGCGGGTGTACTCTATCTTCACCGGGCGCTTGGTGGCTATGGTGAGCGCTCCGCAGATGCCGTCCAGCAGCACTTCCTGCTTGGAGCCGAAGCCGCCGCCCACGCGGGGCTTTATCACGCGTATGTTTTTCACCGGTATCTGCAGGATTTTGGAGACTATGCGCCGCGAATGGAAAGGCACCTGCGTGGAGGTGCGTATTACCAGCCTGCCGTTGGCGTCGTAATAGGTGATGGTCGTGTGCGGCTCCAGCGCGCAGTGCTGGGCGTACTGCGTGCGGTATGTTTTTTCTATCACCACGTCGGCTTCGGAGAACCATTCCGTTTCCTTGGCTTCGAAATCAAAGGAAGCGGCTATGTTGTGCTTGGCGTCTGGGATGTTGGTGGAGTCGTCTTCGTCGTGGATGACAGGCGCGCCGGGCTTTATGGCGTCCTCTATGCTCAGCACCGGCTCCAATACCTCGTATTCCACCTTTATCTTGCGCAGGGCCTCTTCGGCGGCTTCGGCGGTTTCGGCCGCCACGGCGGCCACTCTGTCGCCAGCGAAGCGCATCTTGTCGTCCAGCAGCAGGGTGTCGTAAGGCGAGGGTTCCGGGTAGCCCTGTCCCGCCGTGGTGTGGCGTACGCGCGGCAGGTCCTTGTGGGTAAGCACGGCCTTCACGCCGGGCACCTTGCGGGCCTCGGTGGCGTCTATTTTCTTTATCCGGGCGTGGGCGTGCGGACAGTAAAGCAGCTTGCCGATAAGCATGCCGGGCAGGGTGAAGTCGGCGGTATATTCGGCAGTGCCGCAAGCCATGCCCATGGCGTCCAGCTTCAGCACGCGCTGGTTCACTACCTTGAAATTCCTGGTTTTCTCGTTGGCGGACATTTTATTTCCCCTTTTTTTTAGGCTGTTTCTTCAGCGCCTGCGCGGCGATTTGCACCGCTTCCACTTGCTTCACGTAGCCGGTGCAGCGGCAAAGGTTGCCGTCCAGCGCGTGGCGTATTTCCGGCTCGGTGGGAGACGGGTTTTTGTCCAGCAGGGCCTTGGTGGCCAGTATCATGCCGGGAATGCAGAAGCCGCACTGCACGGCTCCCGCCTGCACGAAAGCAGTCTGTATGGGGTGCGGCTCGGCGGGGGAACCCAGGCCCTCTATGGTGGTTACCTTGCGTCCGTTCGCCTGAACCGCCAGCATCAGGCAGGACAGCGCTGTCTTGCCGTCCAGTATGATGGTGCAGCTCCCGCAGTCGCCGGTGTCGCAGCCTTTTTTGGTGCCGCGCAGGCCGCTGCGCCGCAGAAGGTCAAGCAGAGTTTCGCCGGGCTTGGTCAAAAGTTCGGTTTTCACGCCGTTTAGCTCGAAATTGACTGTAAAAAGCCCGTTGGAGGCTGTTATAGCGTTGCTTTTCTTAACGGTTTTAGGCATCGTGTCGTCTCCTATTTGGCAAAAGCCTGCAAAATCGCGCGGCGCACCAGCACCTGCACCAATCCGCGTACATAGTCCGCTTTTTCCGGCTGGGTAAGCTTGGGTAAAGCAGCAGCGGCTTGCGCTGCCGCCTGCTCAGCCAGAGTTTCGTCTATGGTTTTTCCCGCCAGCAGGGCTTCCGCCTTGGGGAAACGCATTGCGGTCGGGACTGCCGAGCCCAGCGCTATTGCCGCGCTGCGGCACACTCCGGCTTTTTTCTCCATAGCCACGGTGACAATGGCGTAGGACTCCCACATGGATTCTGTTTTGGAGAATTTTTCGAATATGGCGGAGAGGTTCTTCGAGGAGGCCGGGATTTTCACTTCAGTCAATATGGCCTTTGTGCCCAGCAGCGGCATCAGTTTGGGCGACCACAGTTCGGCCAGCGGCACCGTCTGCGTCTTTCCTTTGAAGGCCACCACGGCCTGCGCGTCAAGGGCCAGCAGCAGGCAGGGGAAGTGGTTGTAGGGGTAGGGGCGCACCAGGTTTCCGCCAAGCGTGCCCATGTCGCGCACCATGCGGCTTGAGATGGCGAAGGCGGCCTGGTGCAGTATGCCACTGGCCCAGGTCTTCACCGCCGGTTTTTCCAGCAGTTCGGTGAAGGTGGTGCCAGCGCCTATTGTGAGGTATTTGGAATCCGTCTTTACGTAGTTAAGCTTGAGCAGGCGCGAATCCACGGCGGTGTCAGCCGAAGGGGGCAGCGTTTTGACCGCCAGCGTTCCGCCTCCGAACAGGACGGCTTTGCGTCCCGGAGCGTTGAGTTCCGCCACGGCTTCCTTCAGCGTGGACGGCAGGCAATATCTGTCCAGTTTATGCATACGGCACCTCAGTTTTTAGTTGGCGGCCGCCGCCGGTGAGGCGGCAGGCCTTTAAATCAGCTTACAGCAGGCGGCGCTTGCCGCCGGTCGAGACACAATAGTATGTATTGGCGGCGTTTGTCCAGATGTATTCCGCGTGCAAAAGACGGCTTGCGCAAAAGTTACTTTTATCCGGCACAGTTCACACTTTCTTCCCGGATTTTTTAACGTTCTGGCGTATCGAGTTGCGGTAATGCCCGCCGCTCCTGCCGGTGCTTATTTTCAGCACTTCCGACAGCACGGAAATGGCTATTTCGCCGGGGGTTTTGCCCCCGATGTCCAGCCCTATGGGGGAATAAACGCGCGGATCCTTTTCCGGGTGCAGGCCTTTGGCGTTAAGGCGCTTGAAAATGGTGGGGACCTTGTGTCGCGAGCCTATCATGCCTATATACGCGGCCTTTGTGGGAAGCGCGGCTTCCAGGCATTCCTGGTCCAGCGCATGCCCGCGGGTGGCGATGATTATGTAGGTGCGGTCGTCGATACGCTTGGCGGTTATGGCTTTGTGCGGTTCTTCGGCATAAACGGCGGCAGCGTGCGGGAAATTGGTCCTGTTGGCGAATTCGCCTCTTTCGTCGGCCACCGAGTGAAGCAGGCCTACAGCGGAAGCCACCGTGGCTATGCTTTGGCCCACGTGGCCAGCGCCCAGTATGAACAGCTTGAGGTTTGCGCTGTAAACCTCGAAGAAAACCTCGGTTTTCCCGGCGCATTCCATGCCCAGGCCCTCGGCCGTCAGCAGGTAGCTTTTGCGCTGGCTTTTGCCAAGGGGCAGGGCTTTAAGGGCGTCCTCTATGCATTTGGCTTCCAGCTTGCCGCCGCCCACGGTGCCCACAATGGAGCCGTCTCCGTACACAATCATTTTCGCGCCGGAATCGCGCGGCGTGGAGCCCTCCTGCGCCACTACTGTGGCCAGCACCGCGTCCCGTCCGGTTTCTATAGCTTCGTGCAGGGCCTGGAAAACCGCTGAATCCTGGTTGCTCATCTGCTGGCTCCTCCGCTCAACAGGGCGTATTCGGCAGGGGTGTCGATGTCGCGCAGGATGCCGCTGTCGGTGACTTCGATGTCCAAAATGTTAAGGTCAGGGTGGTGGGTGACCCAGTGAAGGCCCTTGTCCAGCGGCGCGGCCTGGCACAACGGGCGGGCCTTGGCCGGAAGCACTATCGGGTGGCCGCGTTTGCCGTTGTATCTGGGTATGACTATGGAGTCGGGATTGGCTTTGGATTTCTTAATAAGCAGGGAATATGTGGAGGAGGAGACGGTGGGCTGGTCTACCAGCGCCATCATCACTGATTTGGCGTAAGGCGGCAGGGCGGCCAGCGCCGCGTTGAGCGAGGAAATCTGCCCGTCCGAGGGGTTGGGGTTGGTCACAATCCGTTCGCAGTTGTGCTGCCATTTGGCCAGTATCTGCTCTTCATGCTTTCCCAGCACCACGGTTATGTCGTAAATCCCGGCTGCGCGCATGGTGTCGCAGACCGTTTCGATGAATGTCTTTCCGCGGTAGTCCAGCAGGGCTTTAGGACTGGCCATTCGCGAAGAATCTCCGGCAGCCAAAATAATCCCACAAAGCATAAGTTTCTCCCGGGTTCAATAAGCGACGTATCTTCTCTTAATGAAACAATAAAATGGTCTCATTTTCAATAGGCCAAACGGCCCTGCGCCAGCGCTTAAAATTGATATACTTTCCCTCGCCATGCGGCTTTCAATACTTGTTTTTGCGTTATGCGCGTCCGTTTGCGTTTTTCTTGGCCTTAAATGGGACGGGAGGCTGGCCTCCCGGCCGGAAAACGGCATCCTTCTGCGTTCCCAGGCGGCCTACGGCTTTTCCGGTTCCGGCGAACGCAGGCCTTTCCGCAATGTTGCCCGGCGCGGCGGAGAGCAGGACACCTCCTACGGTTTTTTGAACTTCAACAGCGATTTCATTACTTTGAACTATGCCGTGGCGCTTGCCGCTTTGAGGGATTATATGGCCAATTTCGGTTATACGGACCAGGATTTGGACGACCTCAAGAACTGGCGCAAAAAAGTGCATGAACTGGCCTATAAGAATGCCGTCGAAAAGGGTTACAGCCAGGAGACTTATGACGGCATGCTGCGCAATATAGACGCGGAGTACAGCGAAAAGAAGCAGGAGTTTTTCACGTCCCGCGGTTTCCGGCTCACCCCTGACAACGTAATCGGCGCGGATATCCCCGGCATTGTGGGCAAAAACCGCGAACGCATGAATGTCGTGGCGCGGGAGCTGGAATCGGTCGCGCAGCAGCGCAATTACGGTTCCGAAGATCTGGTGGGCGCGGCGCTTGCGCTGGTGCAGACCGGCGTCATGTACAGAATACCGCCGTCCAAGGACGAGAACGGCCGTTATACAGGCGGCGTGATTCCGCCTGTGGCTTCGCTGTCCGAGGCTTGGGGTGACTGCGATAGCAAATCCGCCCTTCTTGGCTCGATTCTAAACAACTGGAACGCGATAAAACTGCTGGTGATAGCGGTGCCGGGGCATTATTTGATGGCAATTTGCCGCCCTCCGGGCCGCGGAGATTTGTTTGTGGAATATCACGGAGTGAAATGCGTGCTGATGGAGCCCGCCGGCCCGGCCTGGCTGGCCCCAGGGACGGTTGGCGCGGATACGCGCGAGATGATAACGGCGGGACAGGATTTTGAGCTGGAACCGTTCTTCAAGCCGTAAGGCGGGGCGGGAAAATAGAGATAAGGGGGTAGTATGTTTCTGACAAGGCTGACTATAAGTCTGTTCGAATTCGGGCTGGCGGTGCTGATGTCGGGGCTGCTGATATTTTTTACCTTCAAGCTGTTCATCAGGGCCAACCCGGACTTCAATATGGAGCTTGAGATAAAGAAAGGCAACGTGGCCGTCGGCATACTGGTGGCGGCGATACTGTTCTCGGCGTCCATAATACTGAAAGAGGGGATGACCTCGGTGGTCACCATGGTGCGCATGCATGTGGTGCTGCCGGCCGGGCGCGTGCTTACCTGGACTGAACTTGTGGCCATGTGCATAGCTCATTTGGGCATGGCCATGCTTATGGCGCTGTTCACCATTTCGGTAACGCTGAGGCTGTTCGGCAAGCTGGAACGAAAAATAATGGCGCCAGGAAAAGAGTTAGAGGCCGGCAACATAGCCGTGGGCATCCTGCTGGCGGCGGTGGTGCTTATTTCCTCGCTGTATGTCAGCGCGGGCGTGAGCGCTGTGTCCAAGTCGCTGGTGCCGCAGCCGTCCATGGGCCAAGTAAGAATAATGGAGTGAGACAATGTTCAATAAAACCGAGTTGGAGAAGTACGCGGCTACCCTGTTGTGGGGGCTTAAGACGGCCCGCAAAGGCAACAAAATATCGCCTTATGAAACCGTGATGGTGCGCTACGACCTGGCGGCCCTGCCGCTGGCCGAGGAAGTGTACAGGCAGCTGGTAGAGCGCAGACTGCATGTGGTCATGCGCGCGAACCCGACTCCCGGCATGGAGAAGAACTTCTTCTCATCCGCAGACGCCAGACAGCTGGCGTTTATCGGTCCCGGGGAAAAAGAAACTTTTGCCGGACTTCACGGCTACATTGCCCTGCGCGCGCCGGACAGCCTTACCCATCTCAAGGACGCGGACCCGCGCAAAATAGCTGCCGCCACGATGGCCCGCAAATGCACCCGCGACATCATGGACAGGCGCGAGGAGAAGGGACAGTTCAGCTGGACGCTGTGTTCCTACCCCACGCCGGAGCTGGCGCGGCAGGCGCGCATGAGCCTGCCCGCTTACGCGGCGCAGGTGCGCAAGGCCTGCTTTCTGGACGCCAGGGACCCGGTTAAGAAATGGGAAAGCGTGTATAAGGACTGCATGGAGATAAAGAAGTGGCTTTACGGGCTTAGGATTAAGACCCTGCGCATGGAATCAAAATCCATGGACCTTGAAATACTGCTTGGCGAAAAACGCAGGTTTTTGGGTCTTAGCGGGCATAATATCCCGTCGTTTGAAGTATTCACGTCCCCGGACTGGCGCGGCACGAAAGGCGTGTATTTCGCCGATTTCCCATCTTTCCGGAGCGGCAATTACGTGCGCGGCATACGTCTGGAATTCAAGGGCGGGCGTGCCGTGAAGGTGAAGGCGGCGCAGGGCGAGGATTTCGTAAAGAAGATGCTTGCGATGGACGAAGGCGCCTGTCGCATCGGGGAGTTTTCGCTCACCGACACGAGATTTTCAAAAATAGACCGCTTCATGGCCGATACGCTGTACGATGAAAACGTCGGCGGCAAAAACGGCAACAGCCACATAGCCGTGGGCAGTTCCTACTCAGACACCTATGACGGCGACAGCGCGAGTCTGGGCAAGACGCAGAAGGCGCGGCTTGGCTTCAACGAGTCGTCCCTGCACTGGGACCTGGTGAATATCGAGGACAAGCGTGTGACAGCCGTGACGGCAGGCGGCAAGAACGTGACCGTGTACGAAAAAGGCAAGTTCAAGTATTGATTGGCGGGAGATAATTCAAGACCCTGGGGAGCTATCGCTGCCCGGGGTCTTGCTCGTTATCGGCTTGGTTGTTGCGGCTGGTAAAGCGGTCCAGATAGTTGTTTGCCTTGGGCATAAGGTAGCGGCCAAGTCGTACACTGGGTTTTTCAAGCAGGTTGAAACTGATAAATCCTGCGAGCAGACAGATTGCCGCCGTAAGCGGAAAAGTAATCAGCAGCTGTATTTCTGCCGCCGTATGCGTTATCCCAAGCGCGGAGAAGAGACGCGCCCTAAATGGATCAAGAGTCCAGATGAGAAGATGGTTGAACAGGTATATCGAATAGCAGTAGGCTCCGAAAAGCATCAACAGCCTGTTGCGCATTATTTTTCCGCAAATTGTGGCTTCGGACATTGAAGCTGTAAAAAATAGCGCCAAGGCCAGGCATTGCGCGTAAAAATTACCAGAGCAGACTATGGCGCTGAAACCGGCGGAGAGGTCAAGAGGCCAGCGCATGGCGGGGTTCTCTATCACCAGCCTGCGGAAATTCTCATGTCTGGAAAGAAAATAGAGGGATATTCCGGCCGCGAAACAAAACCAGTGTCTGAGCGGATGCACATAGATGAATCCGCCGTAGCTTTTAATTCCGATGGCAGGGGCAAGCGTTACCCATGTCAGCGAGAGGATGCATGTCGCCAGCAGGAACTGAAAAGATGATGACGCGTTTTTAATTTCCTTGTATATCACCGGCAGGAAAACATAAAAAGTCTCCTCGCACATGAGTGTCCAGGCTCCGGGTACCGTGCCCAGCCAGAACAGGGAACTTGAGAGCGACGGAAGGAATAGGAGATTTCCTATCAGGCGGGTAATTGTTAGCGAAAATTTAGCGTCCAGAGAATACAGCACTATCGCCAGAGCAAACAGCGGGTAGATTCGGAAAAAGCGCCTGATGTAGAAGTTAGCTACAGGATGGGCATCCGTGGTATAGCGTCGTTTGGAGGAATTGAAAAGCGTGAAGGCGCTGAGCATGAAGAAGAGCTGTACTCCAGCCGGTCCGTATTGGGTGATGAATTCTTTTTCGAAGGGAAAAATGAAAGAGTTAGATATCCCGGAGTAGGCGTTGAAGCAGTGCACAAGCACGACAAGCAATATCGCCGTGCCGCGCAGTCCGTCTATGTATGAAAAATATCCTTCTTTGTCCGCTACGGTTTGTTCTTTGGGACGGAAAATATCAAGCAGCTGCCTGGTTACGCTCATAATCGTGCTTCAATTATAGCGTTTACAATCCCGGTAAAACGAGTAGAGCCTCAACATGGCTAAAATTCTATATTGGGGCGTATCAGCAGTTCCGTGTTCGTGCCGGGACGGCCTATGTCGGCAAGCGGGCCGGTATATTTCTTGCTGGAAGTCCATACAAAGCCCAAGCCCAGGCTGAACGCGAAACGTTTGTGTTCCAGCGGAAATTTCTTTTCCACCAGGAACAGTTGGCGCAGGGGTTCAAGGCGCGAGCGCGAGAGGTCCAGCACATATTCTATGCCAGTGTTGTTGATAAAAAAATTGTCTGTTCCTGAAAAGTCGGTCCTGCTTCTGCGTATGCCTGCATAAATGGAATCTTCTATGTACGGGTTTCCATGGTGCTTTAGTCCGACGCGGAAGCTCCAGCGCAGGGCGCGGTCCTTGAGCAATTGCTCGCCCTTCAGCTTGACCTCGCTTTCCAGCCAGTCGTCGTGAATCATCTCGTTCTGCTTGATGTGGAAGTTGCCGACGCTGAAAAGGAAGCCTGCGTAGCCATGGCGTTTGCCCATGTAGGCTTTGTTTACCGACTCAAATTCCAGCACATTGCCCAGGAACAGCGACGCGGCCCATGGCTCTTCAAAACCCGCCGTCACCGATTCCACCAGGTTTAAGTCATGATAGGTGTTAAGCTTGTTGTAGAGCTTTGGGGCCTGCTTTTTAATGTAGGTCCCAAGGCAGGGTAGCGGGTTGACGCTTAGTTCAAATACCACCGTGCGCGGATAGAATTTGCTGAGCAGCTGGCGGTAGATTTCCCACTCGGTTTTTTTGCCCATGTTTTCTATGGGCTTGCTGCTGAGCGTGCGGTACCAACCCGCGCTGGCGTAGTACGGGTCCAGTTCTACTTCTATTTCCGAAAGTTTTTCCGTGCCTTCCGCTCTGGCATGGAGCGCTGTTCCCGCGGCCAAAAATATGCCAAGGGCCGCCGCAAGCAGGCCTCTGCCGAAGCGGAAGCGTTTGCTTATGCCGGGCATTGCGGTTCGGGGCTGGCTGTCATAGTCTATTGTGCGTTCAGCGGCAAAGTGGAAGTATAGGGATTTGGCCGGGCATCGTCAAAGCTATTTTCGGCACAGAGAGAGTCCGTTCAGTTCAAACAAAAACGGCAGCCGTTGGGCTGCCGTGTCGTTTTAAATTTATAAATCTGGAGCGGGCGATGGGAATCGAACCCACATCTTGACCTTGGCAAGGTCGCGTTCTACCATTGAACTACGCCCGCGTTACCAGAACTATTATAGCAAAAACTTCGCTTTGTACAGCGCTTTCGTCCCGCCGCCTTGCTTGCTGGCGTTGGCGCGGGGCCGTCAGTGCTTAAGCGCGTCCTTCAGCGTGGCGCCGATATGCCCGGCCGAGAGGCCGTAATGGTCGCGCAGCCAGTCGCGTGTGCCCAGGCGCGAAGCATACTCGTCCGGCAGGCCTATTTTGAGGAAACGGCCCTTATAGCCGGCCTCCAGCAGTATGTCGGCTACGGCGCTGCCCAGCCCATTTATCAGGCTGTGCTCTTCCACGCTTAATATCAGCTTGTGCTTTAAAGAGATTTCGGCTATCCCGTTCTTGTCCAGCGGCTTCAGCGTATGCGCCGAATAAAGGGCGCACTCTATTCCTTCCTTGGCGAGGGCGTCTACCGCCGCATGGGCGCGGGCCAGCATCGTGCCAGTGGCGATGACCGCCGCCTTGGAGCCGTCGCGCATTTTAGCCAGCTTGCCTGTTTTAAGGCCGCAACAGGCCGGGTGAAGCGCCGGGTCCATGTTGGCGCCTATGCGCAGATATACGGGGCCGTTTATCTTGAACGATTCCTCAACGGCAAACGCGCATTCCTGCGGGTCTCCGGGAGAGAAAATAGTGAGGTTGGGCAGGGTGCGAGTGATGGCTATGTCCTCTATGGCGTGGTGCGTCATGCCCTCCGGGCCGTAGGCCAGCCCTGCCCCAACGCCTACCAGCGTGACCGGCAGTTTTGTGGCGCAGATGTCGGCGCGTATCTGGTCAAGCGTGCGCATGAGCAGGAACGGCACCATGGAGTAGCAGTAAGGGCGCACGCCGCGCATGGCCATGCCAGCGCCAAGGCCTATCATGTTCTGTTCCGCCACGCCGACGTTTGTCACATGCTGCGAGCCTTTGTCCAGGTACGGCGTAAGCACGCCAAATCCCAGGTCGGCGGTGAGCAGGTGGATGTTCGCGCCTTTGTCGGCCAGTTCAAAGAAAGTTTTGAAGAAAGTGCTTCTCATTTTTCAAGCTCCTTCATGGCGGCGAGGAATTCCTCGCCCTTGGGCTGCCGGTAATGCCAGAGGAGTTTGTTTTCCATGAAGCTGACTCCCTTGCCCTTTACTGTGTTGGCCACCACCACCAGCGGTCCGCCGGGTTCTCCGGCCTTGGAGAGCGCCGAGGCCAGTTGCTTCAGGTCGTGTCCGTCCACTTCCTCCACGCGCCAGCCGAAGCCGTGCCAGCGCTGCGGCTGCGGGGCCGGGAACACTATGTCCCTGGTATTGCCCAGGGCCTGTATGCCGTTGGCGTCCACAATCGCGCAGAGGTTGGACAGCTTGTGGTGGGCGGCGAACATCGCCGCTTCCCAGACTGAGCCTTCCTCGGTCTCGCCGTCGCTCATGATGGCGAAGAATTTGGCCTTTGATTTCTGTTTGGACGCGGCATAGGCCATTCCGGCCGCTATTGGGAGGCCGTGCCCGAGCGAGCCCATGTTGCCTTCCAGCCCGATGGCCGGTTCCCAATGAGGGTGATGCCCCAGCACGCTTCCGTTTACCGAGAAGGAGGCGAACCTGTCGTCGGGCATTATGCCTTTGCGGTGCAGCACCGAGTATTGCGCGGCGCAGGCATGGCCTTTGCTAAGTATGGCGATGTCCCTTTCCGGGTCTTTCGGGTCGGCGTGCATGGCCTCAAAGTAGAGGGCCACCAGTATCTCCACCACCGAGAAGGCCGAGCCGACGTGGCCGGAACTGGTGCGTTCGCACATTTCCAGCACGTCGCGCCGCACCAGGCGGCAGATGTCTTTCAGTTCGCTGTGTCTTTTGGCGTCCATGTTCACTTTTTGTAGAAAGCGCGTACGGTTTTTATGACGTAGGCGACTTCCTCGTCCGTTATCTCCACGTTCATCGGCAGGGAGCAGACCTCGCGGCTCAGCGCCTCGGTTTCCGGGAAGCCCCTGTCCTTGAGCTTGAGCGCCTCGTGCCTGTAATAGGGCTTGCGGAACTGCGTCAGCACCTCTATGCCGTTTGCCTTGAGGTAATCGGAGAAGTCGCTTCCCTGTTTCGAGCGCAGGGTGTAGTTCTGGTAGATGTGGTCAAAACCCGCCCTGTCGTAGTGGGGCAGCAACAGGTCCGGCAGGTCGGAAAGGGCGTCGCGGTAGCGCTGGGCCAGCGCCTTGCGGAACTTTATCCAGGCCGGCAGGTGGCGCAGTTTGACGTCCAGGAATGCTGCCTGGAGGTTGTCCAGCAGGCAGGTGAAGCCGTGGCCGTGGTATTCGCCGGTATGGCGGTCTTCGCCGTTATAGCGCATACGGCGCGCGAAGTCGGCCACTTCCGGGTCGTTGGTGGTGATGGCGCCGCCGTCGCCGTAGCCGCCAAGTATCTTGAAGGGATAGAAGCTCCAGCAGCCGGTGAGGCCCCAGGACCCGGCCCCGCGCCCGTTGATGCTCGAGCCAAGGCTCTGGCAGGCGTCTTCCACCACGGCCAGCTTGTGCTTTTCGGCTATTTTCATCACAGCGGGCATGTCGGCCATGTAGCCGCTGAGATGCACCGGTATTATGGCCTTGGTGCGGGGGGTTATGGCTTCCTCAATTTTGGAAATGTCTATGTTGAAATCCTTGCCCACGTCCACGAGCACCGGCTCCGCCCCGGCATTCACCACCGCCGAGCAGGTGGCCACAAAGGTGTGCGCCGGGACTATCACTTCGTCTCCGCGCCCCACGCCGGCAGCGCGAAGGGACATGTGCAGGGCATCGTAGCCGCTGTTGAGGCCGACGGCGTATTTCGTGCCCACGAATTTGGCCAGATTCTCCTCGAAGCTGCTCAGGTGGCGCCTGGCGATGTATTCGCCGCTTTCCATGACGTCCCTGTAGGCGGCGTCTATTTCCTTCTGAATCATGTGGTAATTGCGCACGGCGTTTACGAATTTGACCGTCATTTTTGCGGAGTTCTGCACAGGCATCTTCTCTCTCCCCGTATTAATGTATGTATGAACAGGCTGTCTGAATGCCCGCCCCTCGTCATGGCGTTCAGTATTATTGTCAGTGTAGTAATTTTGAATTTTACAGTCTAGTAACGTTTAGTCTCATGGCAGATAGTGGCCCTCGGAGGCGGTCTCGTCGGGGATTATCTTCCATTCGTCGCAGGGGCAGCGTTCGGCGTCGCAGGGGGCGGGGGCGTCCAGCAGCCGGAAATCCGGGTCGAAGAAATTGGAGAAAACGCCCCTGTCGCCTATCTGCCCGCAGCGGGTCACTCCGCCGTCGGGCAGTATCAGCGCGGCCTTGAAGCCTGCCGCGCACAGCTTCGAGTAGCGCTTCTTTTCCTCAACCCAGCCTTCCTGCATGCCCATTATCTTCTTTTCTTCCGGGGTGAAGGCTTCGGGGTAGTGTTTGCCCTGGTAGTCGCCTATGAAGGGGTTTATTTTCATCGGATGCCCTGCGGCGGCAAACTTGTCCAGCCATTCAGGCAGTTCTTTCATATAGGGGGGATAGGCCACTATGTTATTGCATCCTTCAAAACCTCTGCCGCGCACTTTGCTCATCAGCGCGATGAATTTGTCTATGTCCTTGTGGTGTTCCGGGTGGAAGCTGAGCGAAAGTGTTATGCGGCGCGGGTCGGCCTTCTCTATAAGTTCTTCAAGGTGTATTGAAGCGTTGGTGGTGATGTTTATGGGGTAATGCAGTTGCGACACCGCCAGTATGATTTTGACGAAGTCGGGGTAAGCCAGCGGCTCGCCGCCGTTGACTACGATGTAGCAGCGCCCGTAGCGTTCATGTACCGCTTTCCAGCGTTCTATCCAGAAATCCGCCGGCTTGTAAACGTTGCGTGGGGCGTAATGTTCCCATAGGTCGTGAAAAAAGCAGTAGGAACAGCGGAAGTTGCACCCCCAGTGCGTGTTCCAGGTGAATCTCACCTGCGGTTGTTTGTTGTCGTCTTCCGGCATAGGTTTAAAAAGGCTGCTGCATTATGCGCCAGCGGTCCAGCCAGTTGGATTCCTCGCCCAGTTTCATGCGGCGGTCGCAGGGGCAGGACCTGTGCGCGCAGGGCTGAGGCTCCGGGTGCATTTTGAAGTCAGGGTCGGTGAATATGTTGCCAAGAAGGTCCGGCGCGCTTATTTTCTCCGGCGAACGGAAAAACTCGTTTTTCGCGCAGCAGCGCAGCGTCATGCCGTCGGGCAGTATTTTCGCGTACATGTGCCCCATCTTGCAGACAATCGGCTCCGGCTTTATTTCCTTCACCGACTGCGGGGGCGTCATGGTCGCGAAGCCGTCCTTGGTCGCCACGCGCGGCTGAAGGTTTTCCTTTTTGAAATTAAGCCAGTGGCTGTTGTGGGCTATTCGTCCGCCGATGTTCACGGCCTCTTGATAAAGCTCCAGTTCGGCTGGGATATAGTCTCGCGGATAGAGCCTGTCGTTGAACGGCCCGGTGAAGGGGTGGATGTAGAAAGGGATGTCGTTGGCCAGGAACAGTGCGTGGATTTCCTTCATGCGCTGAAGATGCGGCGGGTAGGCCACGAAGTTTATGAAAACTTCCACTCCGGCTTTTTTAAGCGCCAGCGCCTTTTCGAGGAACTCTTCCGGGGTAACGTGGTTGAGGTGAAGCGAAGCCGCGACCCGCAGTTTGTCAGGGCCCACCACGGAAAGGAGTTTTTTAGCGTCGAAAGAGAGGTTGCTTATAAGCTCAATAGTGTGGAGCGCGGACATTTCCTCCATCAGTTCGTAAAAGCGGGGGAGTATGCTGGGCTCTCCGCCGGACATCATCACATGGCAGCAGCCGTATAGCTGGCGCATGCGCTTCCATCCGGCCACCATCTGCTCGTGGGTCGGCAGTATCTCCATGCCGGGTATTTTGTCCCAGCCGCGCACGGTATAGGTGCAGTAGGTGCATTTATAGTTGCAGCGGTACACCACGTCCCAGTTGAAGAAAACCCTGTGAGGCGGGGCGTTTTTGATGTTGTCAGGTCTGTTGTCTGCCATGGTTGTTCTGGAAAATAGGATAGCTTATTTATGGCTTAAGCCGCATTCGTCCAGCAGGCGCGAATTGGCGTCGCTGAAAGCCCGGGTGCAGGCATGGCAGAACCATGGCCTGCCGCCGGACAGCATGGCGCGGCGTATGCTTTCCATCGGTTCGCCGAACCAGGCTTCCGCCAGCGTTTTTGAGTGCAGGGCCGGAGTTTTATAGTCGTCGCTGGCCACACAGCAGGGCACAACGCTCCCGTCAGCCCTGATGGAAATCTGCTGCCAGGGCAGCAGGCAGGGCGGCAGGGTCTTCGCCGCTGATTTCGGCGCGGCTTCCGGGGCTTTGCCGCGCTGAACGTAAGCCGTTTGAGAGTACATCGCAAGATTGGTATGTATGCCGCTGTTCGCGGCCAATTCCGCCCATTCCGGCGCATGCGCGCTGAACTCTTGAGCCTGTTCCCGCGAAAGGCGCAGATGCTCGCAACCGGGAACCTCGGGGTCCATGGCGTCAAGGTCCAGAGTTCCGACGCCGTTTTCGGCGCAGAAACGCAGCATTTCCGGTACCTGTCTGCAGTTAGTGGCGGTGATAACCATGTTTATTTTTATAACTGGGAATTTGCGCCCTGCCGCGCGTTTGGCGGCGGCCAGCGCTTTTATTCCTCTTGCCGCCAGTGCGAAAGCGCCTTTCCTGTCGCGCAGATAGTCGTGCGTCTGCTCAAACGGGGAATCAAGACTGAAGCAGACTTCCATCCAGCCGCTGTCCGTCAGCAATCCGGCCAGTTTCTCGTCCATCAGCGTGCCGTTTGTTACCAATTGCCCGCGCACAAGCGCCTTGCCGAAGCGTTTAGCCGCGTGCTCCAGTATGCCGCGCCGCATCAGCGGCTCTCCGCCGCCCTTGATGCATACTTCCAATACGTCCATTTCGGTGATTTCGTCTAGCAGCCGCAGAAGCCGGGCTTGCGGCAGTTCGGGGCCGCGCGGCACTGGCGGAAAGTAGGTCTGCCTGCGGCAGAACAGGCAGTTCAGGTTGCAGGACATCGTGGGATAGATTTCCGCGAATATCGGGCTTTGCGGTTTTCCCGCAAACCATTCGCGGATGCGGCGCACGCGCTCCGGCGTCAGGTCGGTATACTTGTCAAGCGAACGCCTGTGCCCGCTGGTCATGGCTGTTGCGATTCCCGGCGCTGTATTTGCAGGTTTTCAGCGGTCTTGAGGCTGTCCGGGTTGTGGCGCGGACAGCGTGCCAGGCAGCCGCCTTTTTCGCGTATCGAGGCGCGTATTTTCCTGTATTCCGGGCCGTTCCAGAGCGCCCAGAAATCAGTGCGCAGGAGGTTTTGGGAGAATTCGCCGTACAGGTCGCAGGGCAGGGCGTCGGCACGGGGGTTCACCATAAGCTGTGTCCACGGCTCGTGGCAGTTTATCTTCTGCGGCGCTTGCGCGGTTCGTGCGACTTGCCCGGTGAAAAGAGGAGGGAAAAATGTTTTTACGCCTAGTTTTTCGGCTTCTGCATAAGCCTGCGCCAGCCATTTGTCTGAATCCGTGTTCCCATGGAGCGAGTACTTGCGCTGGTCCGGCCTGTAGATATAGGCGTGGTTGGCTATCAGCTTGTCGGCCTTGAGTTTTGCGCCAAGCCGCACGAAGGCCGGCAGATCCTGTATGTTTTCGGTGGTCATCACGAACATCAGGTGCAATTTGGGATGCCCCGCCATACTGCGGCGCGAGGCCAGGTATTCGAGGTTGCCCATCACGTCGTCAAAAGAGGGCAGGCGCGTCATGGTTTTATGCGTCTGCGGCGTGGCGCTGTGCAGCGAAACCTGTATGGTGTAGCGGCTCTCTGGCGCGCTTATCAGCTCCCACAGGCGGCGATTTTTGTGCGAGGCGTTGGTGGCCAGCTGTTTTTCAAGTTGTGGATAGAAGCGATTGAAAAACTCAATTATCCGTTCCGCTTCCGGCAGCAGCAGGAATTCGCCGGAGCCGGTGAACAGCACCTCTTCGGCATGCCGCAGAAGAGGGCGCAGCCTGCCGTGCAGGGCATTGAGATATTTATCCAGGGAGAAATGCTCGTATTCGTCGTCCCGGGAGCAGAAAATGCAGTCGGCGTTGCAGGGGCCGTCCATTTGCAGGAAGACGCGGCGCGGATAAGTGCCCAGCACTGAACGGTTTTGAGAGCATTCCTGCGCGTTGAAGCGGGTGTTATGGTCTCGCAGGGCAGACAGAGTGTTGTTTCTTCCCGATCCGCGCTGGGGGAGTAGGGGGAACAGGTGTATGCCGTCCAGTTTATGCTCCGGGATGAAACGCGAAACAGTTTCATGCGCCAGGGCCAGCAGATAGGAAAGCTGTTGCGGGTCAAAGCTGGAACTCATCCAGCGCAGGCTCATTGTAGCGGCATCAAACGACGCTTTGTCCCGCATGCCGGATATCAAGGCCGAAATGCGGCTTTCCATTTGGGTGCGGGTGCCTCGTGCAGGGTAGCGTTGTAGGCGCATAAACTGCCTTGCCGCCGAGTGGTAGAGGGCAAGGTCCTTGTAATACGGCAAAAGCGCGTCCAGCACGGCTTCGTTGGCGGAATTTATATCGAAGGCCGCAAGCAGGTTTTCAACAGCTTTTGCGTGGTCGCCTTTGTAGCGGTAGTATTCGGCCAGGCTGAAGAGGGAGTTCTGCTCAAGGTCGCCCTGCACGCCTTTGTAGGCGTCCAGCCCCAGCGCTATGGCCCGGGCGCGGAAGCGTTTGTAGCGCTCCATGCGCACCGGGTAGGTGTTTGTAGCGTCGGAGCTTTCCCAGTAGAGGTTGTGGAAGTTGTCGGGCGGCGGCACCGCGATGCCGAACTCGGCCCTATGGTCGGTGAGGTAGCTGCCTTCTTCCAGGCTGGTGAACGTGGCGCTTGCGTACACCCTGTCCAGGTGCGGCGCGGCTTTTTCAAGAAAAGCCAGCGTTTGCCCGAAATCCTCTTCGGTTTCGCCCGGGAAGCCGAACATGAAGTTCGCCGTGGTGTGGATTTCGGCCTGGTGCGTGTCATGAAGGACTTGCAGGGCCACGTCCGGCCTGTAGTTTTTGTTCATCAGCCTGAGCACACGTTCAGAGCCGCTTTCTATTCCGTAAATTATGTCCTTGCAGAAGGACTGGCGCAGTTTCTTCAGGAGTTCCGGCGTCATTTCCGGACGGATTACTGCGTTTATCTTCCAGCCGAAAAAATTTTTCCAGCCGTTGGCTTTGTGGTCTTCTATAAGCAGTTCAGACAGCTTGTGCAGAGCCTCCGGCCTGCCGTTTGCGGTGAGGTCGTAGAACTCCACGTGAGTGCGGTCCGGAAACAGGCTTTTGTGGTGCATCAGCTCGGAGAACATGCGCTCGCCGCTCATCTGGTTGTAGCCCTGCCAGAAATTTGTGGCGCTGCAATAGCGGCATTTCCAGATGCAGCCGCGGCTGGACTGGAAGGGAATGTGGAGCTTGTTGGCATAAAGCCCGACAGGAAGCACGGTGAAGTCGGCAAAAGGCAGGGCGTCCAAATCAGGCACCGGCTGGGCGGGGCCGCCGTTTATTATCCCCGACGGGGAGCGCAGCAGCGTGCCGGGCTGTACGGCAGGCCCGCCGGTTTTTTCAAGCGCGGTCAGCATGGCGGGCATCACAAGGTCGCCGGGGCCGGTGAACACGCAGTCCGCTTCGGGGTTCTGCATCCAGGCCGAGGCGTTTTCGGACCTG
This sequence comes from Elusimicrobiota bacterium, assembly GCA_012523635.1. Classification (GTDB taxonomy): domain Bacteria; phylum Elusimicrobiota; class Elusimicrobia; order Elusimicrobiales; family Elusimicrobiaceae; genus JAAYTX01. Next base: position 9,974 of record JAAYTX010000105.1, on the reverse strand, counting down.
AAGAAATGCTGGCCGCCGAACATGATAAACAGGTCCGGCTTCTCTTTCTTGAGCAGGCGTGCCAGTTCAAGGCTGAACAACTGGTTGCCGGAATTGACCGAAAATCCTGCCGCCCCGATTCCCGCCCTGAGTAGCTTTTGCAGTTCGCTTTCGATAAATGCGCGGTTTGAGTCTATGTGGCGTTTTACCAGTTCTGGGTTGTTCCAGTATTGGAAATTCTCCCAGTCCCAAAGCGGTTTTTCCGGTTCCGTCGCCTTGTGCCAGAGAAGAATGTTGAGGTCCAGCGCGCAAGGCTCGTGGCCCGCATGGCGAAGCGCACCGGCCAACTGGGCTATGCCAAGCGGCATATCCACAGTCCACCAGACCGTGGATTGAATCAGCGCTGTTTTCATTTCCCGTCCTTATGCGGGGCCAAAGGGTCCGGGAAGGCGCAGAGTCTGTCGGTTTCCCACCAGTGCGGGAAGCGGAAATCGGATTTGCCTATGGAGAAACAGCGTTCGCAGGCGTGCGGGGAGGCGGGAAGGGAATTCTTCTCGCCCCTGGCGTAAGCCGCTATGTGCCTGCGCGCGGCCCTGTACTGCGTGTTGTTCCAGATGGCGCTGAAAGAGTGCTCGGCCAGTGTGCCGAAGTCGTGGCAGCGTTCCTCGACCGAACAGCAGGGGGAGACCGAGCCGTCAGGGTTTATGGCCGTCGCAGTCCAGGGCCAGAGGCAAGGGCGGCGCGTTTTATCCCCGGCGTAAACATCCACGTTTATATCCAGGGGCTTGCCTTCGGTGTCCGTGGTTTTGTCCCACTCCCACGGGGGTCGTTCGGGGAAATGTTCGGCGTCGTAAAGCGCGTATTTGGGCAGTGTGGACATCCACTCGTCCTTGATGCCGGGCTTGAACGGCAGGTTGGGGGCGGTGAAGCCTATTTCGTCGGCCCCGGCCTGAACGGCGAGTTCGCGCGCGCTGTCCATTTCATGTTCGTTGTGGCGGAATACCAGGAACTGCCATGTTATTTTCGGGTTGCTCCGCCCGAGCTTGAGTTTTGCGCTGGCCACACGGGCCGTGTTTTCCACCGCCGCGTTGAAATCTCCTCCTACTCGGTATTTGGCGTAGTTTTCCTGCGACGCCCCGTCTATGGAGACGGTGAGCAGGTCGAGCCCGGAAAGCACCAGCTTTTCGGCCCCGCCTTCGGGCAGATGGTTCATGTTGGAGGAAAGCAACGTTTCCACGCGGTAGCTTTTGGTGAGGGCTATGAATTCGAAGATGTCGGGATGAAGCATGGGTTCTCCCCAGTTCATAAGGTCGGCATGAAGAAGCGAAGGGCCGAGTTGTTTCATGACTGCGCGGAAAAGCGCCGGTTCCATGAGCGCGTTCGGGCGCACGTTGCGGCGCTGTCCTGTCGGGCAGAACGGGCACTGGAGCTGGCAGCAGCTTGAAGGGTCTATGGTGAGCCAGTAGGGCATGGCGCTTGCGTATTCAAGGCCAAGCCGCGCCTGCTCGCGGGCCGCGCGGTAGTTGAAAAGCTTGGCCCAGAGCTTCCTTTGGGCCAGCTTGTCGGCTACAGCCTGTTCCGCGCCGGTGTCGCTCATGACTTTTTCATCCGTTTTGCGGCCTTGAGTATCTGCGCGCGCAAGGCCCCGCGCGCTGTCATATGCGTCTCAAACCTGTCTATGGAATTGCCCTTCAGCCTGACGCAGCTGGCGCAGGTGGGCAGGGGCTTGCCTTCGGCCATGGCCTGACGCAGGCGCCTGTAAAAAGTCCCGTTCCAGAGTTCCTGAAAGCTTTGTCTGTTGAGGTCGCCGCTATGGGCGCCCCAGAAACAGCAGGGCAGGGAGGTGCCCTGCGCTTCCACATAGATGTGCCGCCACGGGTCGTCGCAGACCGAATGTTCGCCTTTCTGCCCGGATTCGTAGGGTTTTGTGGCGGTTTTGTCGCCGAACGACGGCGGCAGTTTCAGGTCCATGCCTGCCGCCCGCAGTTGCTCAGTCATTGCGCGGGCCGAGTCCAGCGCCCGGTTTGTCCGCTTCTGGAAAAAGTAGCAGGACAGCGGCACCAGTTCGGGGCGGAAAACCGTCATATATTCGCAACGCAGTTCCTGTACGCCCAGGCCGGAAGCGAAAGCCGCCATTTCGGGAAGACAGTCTATGTTTTTTTCGTTTAGCACGCAGACCAGGCTCAGGTGCAGGTTGCGCTGTCTGCCGTGTTCCAGGCGCAGGGCAGACAGCCGCCGTATTGAGGCTGTTATTTCGTTGAAGCGGTCCAGCCCGGTAAGCTCCTTGTGCAGGGCGGCATACGGGGCGTGCAGGGAGATTTGCAGAGAATAGTTCCCTTGCAGGAAGCGTTTGTCCAGTTCCATGCGCAGGGGCGAGCCGTTGGTGGTGAATATTTTCCAGGTGTCGGGCAGTTCGGCGTTGAGCCTGTCAAGGAAGGACTCCACTTCCGGCATCAACAGCAGTTCGCCGAAGCCCACAAAGGAAATCTTTTCCGCGCCGCGCAGGGCCGGGCCCAGCTTTCTGTCGAACAGAGAATCGTAAATGCCGGGGTTGAAAAGCGGGAGGTCGTCCTGCTGGCAGAAAACGCAGCGGGCGTTGCATTTCCAGTGGGTTCCGAGCGTGACGAAGCGGGGGGTGGACTCCAGCACCAGCGCGCGTTCCGCGAATTCCTTTTCGTTCAGGGCCAGGTTTCTCGCCCTGAACTCCGGGTCGAAAGAGGGCTTTGCCTCCTGCGTCCGCGGTGCTTCACCGGTTTTGTCGGCGGGCAGGTCCGGTCGCGGCAGTTTCAGTTCGCGCGACAGCGCGTCGATATGCCGGGCGGCCGTTTCTTTCATGTTCTCGCGCTTGTAGGAGCGCCTGTAGCAGGTCAACGCGTGCCTGAAATCTTTTATGTGGCGGAAATACTCGCCCAGCATGAACCATTTATCCGGCTTCACCCGCGCCACGCCGGAGGATTCCGGCAGGCCCAGGAACAGCGCCAGCTTGCAGAACTCCTCGTAGCGGCGGAAGCGTTCCAGATAGGTATTGCGCCCTCCGTCGGAATGCCAGAAAAGATGATGCTCGCGGTTGCCTATGCCGAACTCGGAACTGCGGTTGTAAAGTTCGGTGTGCTTGTCCAGCACGCAGAAGGACTGGCTGGCCAGCACAGAATCTATGAAGGGACGGGCCTGCAAAAGGAATTTCAGGGTTTCGTTGAAGTCTTCACGCGTCTCGCCCGGATGCCCGAACATTATGTTTATTTGGGTTTTGATGCCGGATTCCTTGCAGGCTTTCAGGAAGTCCAGCGCGTTGGCGTTGGTGAAGCTTTTGTGCATGTGCTTGGAGCGCAGGCGTTCGGAGCCGGACTCTATGCCTATGCCCAGCCAGTTGCAGCCTGAGCGGGCCATTTTGCTCACCAGTTCCGGCGTCATGCGCGGATGCACCTTGGCCTGCCCTTCCCAGGTGAATTTCAGGCCCCCCGCCAGGGCCAGGTCGCAGAATTTTTCAAGCGCGGCCGGGTTGCCGTTCATTAGCGAGCCTATGAAGTAGATATGCCCCGCCCTGGGGTTTTGGCGGAGCTGGTGCATGGCCTCGGCGTAAACGCGTTCGCCGCTCATGCTGCGGTAGCAGTGCCAGAACTGCCATTCGCTGCAGAAGTTGCAGCGGGTTGGACAGCCTCTGCTGTCCAGTATCTCTATACGGGCCGGGTTTTTATACACGTCAGCCGACATTTCCCTCGCGAAATCGGAATAATCCGGGTAGGGCAGATGGTCCAGGTTCACCGGGAATGGGGACGGGCCGCAGTTTTTTACGCCGCCTTTTCCGTCTTTGACAACCAAGCCCGGCAGTCGCGGCAGTTTTCCGGTGGCCGCTATCGAGTCCAGTATCGCCGACAACACAAGTTCGCCCTCGCCGGTGCTGGTCGCGTCCACGCAGGGGTGGCGCGCCAGTTCAAGCCCGGCCTGGGCCAGCGAGCATTGCGGGCCGCCGAAAACTATAAACCGGTCTGGCGCCAGGCTTTTCACCAGTTCCGCCATTTTGAGGCTGAGGCGCCAGGAAGTGGTGTGGGTGGTGAAGCCTATCAGTTGCGCGCCGCTGCGCACCAGTTCCCGCGCGCAGGCTTCAAACAGCCCCCTGTTCTCCTGAAAGAGTCGCTCTACGGTCGGGTCGTCCTCCCAAAGGGAATAGAGGTCCTTGTCGTCCCACATGCGGGCCAGCGCAGGCGACGCCCTGTAACAGCGCAGGTTGAAATCGAAACATTTGGCCGAGTGCGGCGTGTTCTGCTTTATGTACGCGGCAAGGCAGGCCAGGCTGTAGGGGGGGGCTTCCACGCCCCAGCCGGGCATCTGCACCAGCGCCGCCAGGGCGCGTTTGGGGTTAGATGAAGTTCTCATGCTCCCAGACAAGGCCCTTGGGCCAATCCTTGCGCGGCAGGCGGCCCTCCTTGATTTCCCAGAGTATGGTGTTGAAGGAGTCGCAGCGGCACAGGGGCGGGCAGTCCCTGAAATTTATGTTCTCGAAAGCTTTCTTGCGCTGCGCCGACTTCCAGACGTCCGCCAGCCTGTCCTTGCGCAGGTCGCCGAGGCAGTATTTTTCCACGCCGCGCATATGGCAGCACAGGTACATTTTCATGTCCGCGCAGATGACGGCCGCGAAGTTGTGGCCGTAGCATTTTTTGTAGGGGCGGGCCGTCTGGCCCGCCGAAATCTTGGCGTATTTGTGCTCCGAGCACAGCACCTTGAAGTGCCCGTTCGAAAAATCCTTCTTGGCCCGCTGCATGTCGCTGAGGACGGCCTTGGACGAATAGTCGGCCGATTTTTCGCCGTGTCGGCGCAGAAGCGGGCGGTACTGGGCGTAATCCACGCCCAGTTTTTTGCACAGCTCCGCGAAGCTGTGTATGTTGTGGTCGGCCCCGGCGTGAGTGAGAAAGCCCACGCCCACGGTGCAGCGCGAGTTAAGCTTCTGCTTGCGCTCGGTCAGCATGCCGATGTTGTCCAGCACCTTGGCGTAGGCCTGCCAGCCCATGCCATGGGTGCGGCGGTAGCTTTCCGGCTCGGCCGCGTCCAAGCTGATGCGCGTCCAGGTGCAGTTTTTCAGCACGGCGTCGGCTATGTTCGGGGTGAGGGCCAGCCCGTTGCTGATGAGCGCCGTGTCCAGCCCCAGGCTTTTGGCCAGTTGCAGGGCTTCAATGAAATGCGGGTGTGTCAGCGGTTCTCCGCCGCCGGTAAAGGTGACCGCCTTGCCGCCGAAGGCCGCCACTTGGCGCAGCACGGTCTCTATTTCGTGGAAGCGCATTATCTCGCTGTTGAGGCCGTTATAGAACCCGAAGCAGCCGGGGCACTGGTTGTTGCAGATGTTGGTGATGTCCAGTTCGAACGTGACGGGCTTTGAATGGCCGTTTTCAAGCCAGTTTTCTATGCGCCTTGAGTGCGCGAAAATCTTGTCGGGCGAGAAAGGCTTGTTTGGTGCTGGGTTCTTTTTCATGGCAGTCTCTCCAGAATTTTGGCGGTCCAGGCGTTCCAGTAGAAAGTCTGGTTGGTGGCGCGCAGGGCGTGGTAGTCCATGCCGGCGTAGCCTTTTCCTCCAAAGTGGTGCACATAGCAGTCCGGCGAGACCGCTATTTCCAGCCCCAGCAGGCGTAACTGCAGGCAGAGGTCGTAATCCTCGTAGCCGCCGGGGCCGTAGGCCGCGCTGAAGCCTTCGGTGCGCAGCGCCAGCGCGCGCGGCATCAGCACGCAGAAGCCTATTATCCACGGCACGCATTCGGGGCGTCCGGCGCGTTTGGCGGCCCAGGCTTTGTGCCAGCTGTCCAGTTTTTTGAAATCGGGACAGCCGTCTTTGATGAACTGCGGCCCCACGGCCGAGTTGGTAAGCGGGCCTATCATGCCAAGGTTGGGGTTGGCCCTCATATGCCCTAAAAGCGTTTTCAGCCAGCCGGGCGGCACCAGTGTGTCGGCGTTGAGGAACATCACGTAGTCGCCGCAGGCGGCCTGCAGGCCGCGCAGGTTGCCGCCTGCGAAAAACAGGTTCTGCCCCGTCCTGATTATTTTCACCGGGCAGGGGGCGCGTTTCTTCACCTTGCGCATCACCTCGGCGGCGTTGTCCTTTGAATCGTTATCCACAAGAATAAGCTCGTAGCGCACTCCGCGCGTGTTGCGGAAAACGCTTTTGGCGCAGTTTTCCAGGTAATGCGCGTCGTTGTGGCAAAGAATGACTATGCTGCATTCCGGCTTCATTTCAGCGCTCCCGCCGCCTGTTCCAGCACAGGGTTGGCTATGCAGTGCAGCCAGCAGTGGCATTTTTTGCTTGAAAGGGTTTTGCGTATGGAACGCGCCTGCGGCGAATTCCACGCCGCGTCAAATCCAGCTTCGGCTGCGTTGCCAGCCATAAGATGTTTTTTGACTGGGCAGAAAAACAGGCTGCCGTCCGGGGCCAGCATCGCGTAGCGGCGCCCCGCCCCGCAGGTCTCAAACAGGCGGCGCGGCTTCAGCGCGTACTGGCGCAGGTTGTGCCAGTAGGCCAGCTGCGTCCACAGCCAGGGTTTCTCGGCGCTTCTGCCGCTGTTTATCAGTTCGTATGCGCGTTCGGCGAAGCAGATATGCGTCAGCACGCGCTCTATCTGCGCGGCGGCGGCGGTTCTGGCCGCGTCCGTACACGCATATTCTTTTGCGGGAAGGTTTTCCTGGTTAACCACCAGCTGGGCCCCCAGCCACAGTCCGCGCGAGGCCATGGCCAGATAGGTTTCAAACAGCCCGTCCGTATTTTCCGGCGTAAGGGTGTAGTTGAAACCGAAATTGATGTCCGGGAACTCCTGCTTCAGCAGGGCCGTTGTTTTGAGCAGATTGGCGTATGCGCCTTTCACGCCGCGCATGGCGTCGTGCCCGGGGCCGATGCCGTCCAGCGAGGACCCCAGCCAGAACATCTTTATCCCGGCCCCGCGCAGTTGCCGCAGGCGGCGCAGGACAAGCTCCGGCGACTGGAAGTTGGACAGCGCCCCCAGCGAGGCTTTCGGGAAACGCTTGTGCAGGAGCAGGGCTATTTCGGCGAAATCTTCGCGCAGGAAAGGTTCGCCGCCGGTGAGCGTCGCCGCCTTTATGCCGTCCAGTTTTTTTGTGCCGTCCAGCATCCGCGCCAGGGATTTGGCGTCCAGCATTTTCCCGGGCGGAGGGTTTTTCATCCGCCAGTGGTGGCACATGGGGCATTTGAGGTTGCAGGCGTGGGTAAGCTCTATATGCAGTTCGGCCAGACCGTCGTTGGCGGGGCCTTTGAGCCTGATTTTGTCCAAAAACGCCAGGGTGCCCGCCACGCCCGGCGCAAGAGAGGTTTTTTGGAGCGTCGACGCGGTCATCCGGCAAGCTCCCTGTCGTAGGCGTCGCCCAGTTTGGAGGCCAGTTCGGGCCAGGAATAACAGCGGCGGGCCATGTCGTGGGCGTTGGCGCTAAGGCGCAGTTTCAGTTCCGGGTCCTGCTTCAGGCGCACAAGGGCGGCGGCGAAATCGGCGTCGCTGCCGGCCACCAGCATGTGCTGGCCGTGGCGGGCTTCGGGTATGCCGTCGGCCACCGTGCGGCTGGCCACCACCGGTATGCCGGAGAAAAATGCTTCTATCACCTTGCCCTTGATGCCGAAGCCGAGCCTGACCGGGGCCGCGAAAACCGCGCCAGAAGAAAGATAGGGGTGTATCTCAGGCACTGTGCCGGTAACGGCAATGTCAGGCGAGGCCAGCGCTTTTATCTTCCCGGTCGGGTCGGAACCGACAAGCTGGAGTTTCGCGCCGGGCCAGCCGCGCTTCACCAGCGGGAATATTTTCGTCGCAAGACGAAGGGCGGCTTCCTCGTTGGGATAATGGCGGTAGTGCCCGACATAGACTATGGCGTCGCCGTTCTCGTCGGCGTTTCTGAGGCGGAAGTGGAAACGCTCCGGGTCGGAGCCTGTTTTGACGAGCGTCACTTTCGCGCCGGGCACTATGCGGGCAAGCCCGGCTGTGTCTTTTTCGGTGAGCGTGATTATATGGTCAAAGCCGGAGCAGACCTTTTTGTGGTAGCGCACCACTTTAAGCCATTGCGGCAGTTGCCGCAGGCGGGAAGCGCCGGTCCATTCGCGGAAATAGGAGTTGAACAGCGAGACATGGCTCAAATCGTGTTCGGTGTAGAAGGTTTTCACGCCTGAGGCGTACCACGAATAAAACGCCATTTGCAGGAACTCGAAATGCATTATGTCGTAGCCGCCTTCGGCGGAAAGCTCCTGCACCTTGGCCGCCATGGCGGGGGAATACCAGTCCAGCGCAAGGCGCGGCAGGCCCGGGCAGGCGTAATCCCTGGCGGAAATTATGCTTTCGTACGGCACCGTGTGTATTTCGTCGAAAAGTTTTTCCAGTGCCACCAGCGCTATTCCCTGGGTGTATTTTTCCGGCCCTTCAGAGGCGGCGAAGCAAAGCAGGGAGAAGGAAAAGCGTTCCTTGAGGAAATTCACCAGCGAGAAGATGCGCAGCACCCCGCCGTTTGTAGGCGGGAAGGGCGGCAGTGGGGCTACAAGCAGTATGCGTTTCTTTTCCGGCATAGCTAGCTGTTTGCGTGCAGTTCTGAAACCAGCAGTTCCATGAATTTGAGGCTTTCCATGCACCATTTGCGCGCCAGTGTTTCTTTCTCAAGCTGGCGTTCTTCGGTGTCGGCTTTTGCTGTCTTGGCCGCGCCTTCGGTGAAAACGGCAAGGTCCTCGGCGGTGATGGTGCGGTGCCCCGCCTGATACATGCGCAGGCAAAGGTCTGTCAGCGCGTAGTCTGGCGAAGAGAAGCGGGTGTCGGTTCCGCCGGTTTTCAGGAGGGCCCCGCGGTTGAGGCACAGCACGGCCGGTTCGTTGATGTAAAAAGGTTCGCGGAACAGGCCGCGCCGCGACAGCGCGAAGGCCTCGGCCAGCATTTTGTTGTGCGGAAGCGCGTGCGCGTTGTCCAGCTTTCGCAGGACGGCTGGCATCACGGCCCCGGCGTCGCGGAACAGTTCCGACATGAACAGCAGTTTGCCCGGTATTTCCGGCGAGCAGGTGAAAGCCCTGCACAGCAGGAGCCAGCTTTCCGTTCCGCGCCCGGACATTATGCGGGCGGCGGCTTCGGCCACTGTGCCCACCTTGAAAAATCTGGCTGTTACCGGCTGGCGTTTCAGCATGGCCGCCAGCGGCGCGGCCATTTTGTAGGCTTGCGGCAGCAGCACCACGCCTATGCGCCGTGGTTTCTGCGGGCGGAACAGCGCGTTTATCTCGCGCAGGCCCTGCGCCGGACCAAGCACGGGGAAACGCGCCGCCGCCTGCAATTTGGCCGCCGCCGCGCTGTCGCAACAAAGCACGGCATTGGCGTGGGAGAGGGTTTTTATAAGGTCGGCTTTCTTTATGGTGCGTTCGGCCAGGTTCAGGCCGGAAAAATCGAGCTTTCCAAGGTCTTCGGGAAGCAGAAGGGCGGCGAACTTTCTGTCCTGCGCGAACAGGCGCAGTTGAAAGAGGTGCCTGTTTATGAGGTCCAGCCCGCAGACAAGCACCACCGGGGCGGAATGGTTTTCTGTTATCACGGCGCGGATGCCTGCATCCAGTTCGGCCCGCTGGGGTGGCTTGCCCAGCGCGTAGATTTTCATGCCCTTGGCCGAAAGGGCGGCTTCGGCCAGGCGGGTGGCGGTGGGCGGGCCTTCCGGTACGCATTTCACTTCAAAACGCGAAGACAGTGCGGTCAGAAAACGGAACAGCGCGGCTTCACTGCGGCCGCCGCTGGCCGACGGCAGGAACGGCAAAATGGCAAGCAATACGGGCTTGGCGGAAGACGAGGCTTTGATTTTTTTGGCAGATGGCATGAATACCCCTTAAACGCCCCCTCGGGCCCTTAATAATATCATATTATTGTTGCGGTTCAGACCTTATTGGACACTTTTGCCTAGCGTGAAGCTTACGGTTCGCCCCTCCCTGCCAGATTGTACTGCTTGCGTTTCTCCAGCGTCAATCGCTTAAGTTCCGCCCTTCGCCTTAAGATTTCCTCCTG
>JAAYTX010000008.1 GCA_012523635.1 Elusimicrobiota bacterium | reverse complement strand
GTACCTGAAGGCAATCTGGTGCCGCGTATACTGACAGGAGGCCGCGCCGCCCTCCGGCGCGCGGAACCGCAAACCATATGAGCAAGAACACGGCAAAGGGGGCGCTGCCGCCCTCGTTCGACCCGGGCGGCGTCTCCGCCAGCGACGGCGTTTTCGGCCTGCCCTTCGCGCAGGAGCAGGCGCGGCTGGTGTATCTGCCCGTGCCGTGGGAAGCCACCACCTCTTACGGCGGGGGGACTTCAAACGGCCCTCGCGCCGTTTACGAGGCCAGCATGCAGGTGGACCTTTACGACGCCTCGGTGGAAAAGCCTTACGAGGCCGGGCTGTTCCTGCGCCCGGAAAGCGCTCAGGTGAAGGCGTGGAACAGGCAGGCCAAGGCGGCGGCGCGGCGCGTTATAGCCGCGCTTGAAAAGGGCAAGCCCGCCCCAAAATGCGAACTGGCGCTTGCCAACGCGCTGGGCGAGAAGCTAAACGCCTGGGTTTACAAAAACACAAAGGAAATTTTCGACGCTGGCAAAATCCCGGCCCTGCTGGGCGGCGACCACAGCACCCCTTTCGGCGCGATACGCGCCGCCGCTGAAAAGCACCCCGGCCTGGGCGTGCTGCATTTCGACGCGCACCACGATTTGCGCAAAGCCTTCGAAGGCTTTGAATGGTCGCACGCCTCAATAATGTACAACGTGCTGGAAAAACTGCCCGTGAAGAAGCTGGTGCAGGCGGGGATACGCGATTTCTGCGAGCAGGAAGCGCTGTACGCGCGCAAAAACCCGCGCTGCGCGGTGTTTTACGACCACGAGGTGGCGGCCGCCAAAATGGCCGGAAAGCCCTTCGACGCCGTGGCCCGCGCCATCACGGCGCAACTGCCGCGCGAGGTGTGGATTTCCTTCGACATAGACGGACTGGACCCGCGCTTCGGCCCCTCGACTGGCACGCCGGTCCCCGGCGGGCTGGACTTCCATGAGGCCCTGCGGATAATAGAAACGGTGTGCCGCTCGGGCCGCAGGATAGTGGGCTTTGACCTGTGCGAAGTGGCCCCGGCCAAAGACAGCGAGTGGGACGCCAACGTGGGCGCGCGCCTGCTTTACAAGCTGACTGGCTGGACGCTTGCCAGCCAGAAGCTGACCCGCCTCATGCCGGTGCGGAAGATATAGACTGCTTCGCTGCGCTCGCGACCGAGCGCTAACGCGAGGAAGTGGCGTTACCTTAAAGCCGTTGGGGAAAACGCCCAGTGGCAAATATAATCGTGGCGGTCTATAATTCTTTAATCAAGCAACCCAACGATGCAGGAACTCTCAAAAATCTACGACAGGGCTTTTTTCGCCGAATGGGGGCCGTCAAACGCCGCCTATGTGCGCACTGCGCGCCTGATAGCGGAAACGCTGGCCGTGGAGTTCCGGCCGCGCCGCGTGGCGGACCTCGGCTGCGGCTGCGGCGTTTACGCCCACGCCTTCGGGCAACTGGGCGTTGAAACGCTGGCGCTGGACGGGGTTCAGCCGCCGCCGGAACACAGCTTCCCGGTAAAAATGGAAGTGCGCGACCTTGCCGTCCCCTTTGCAAACCAGTGGGGGGATTTCGATTTGACGCTGTGCCTTGAAGTGGCGGAGCACATCCCGCCGGAAAAAGCCGGGATTTTTCTGGACAATATCGTTAAATTCAGCCCCGTGCTTGCGCTTTCAGCCGCGCCGCCCAACCAGGGCGGGCATCACCATGTCAACGAACAGCCGCGCCGCTACTGGGCGCGCCTGCTTGCCGAACGCGGATTTGACTACCGCAGGCAGCGCACCGGGAAACTGCTGGCGGCGTTGTCAGAGAAGAAGCCGGATTACATGTGGATGGTGAACCACATCGCCATCTACGAAAAGGCCGCACCCACCCGCCGCGCAAAACCCTTCACCGCCCAAATTAATTCATAGACTGCTTCGTCGCTTCGCTCCTCGCAGTGACACCAGAGGAAAAGCAGACAGCTACCTTAAAGTCGTTTGAAAAGCGGACCGGTACATTTAAGCCGTTGGGAAAAACGCCCAGTGACAGCTTTTTGGTGTCACCGCAAGATGGGGCCGTTGCTCGTGTGTCATCGCGAGCGAGTGAAACAAATTGTTCCCTGCGTGTCACCGCGAGGACGTATAGCGTCCGTGGCGGTCTATCAATCGCAAGATGGCACAGACGGCGCAGTCCGACGGATTCATAGACTGCTTCGTCACTTCGTTCCTCGCATTGACACAAAAGAAAAGAGTGACAAATATAATCGTGACGGCCTATGATTCTTGAACCCCGGAACACCACCTATAATTGAGCTCGTCCACCCCAGCCAAGCTGAATGTTATAATGAAACCGCTGATGGGAATATCACCGCGCACATCCATGTCTATCAAGAAGAACAATGAACCTTAAAAAGTGGCTTATGCTGATGCTTGTGCCTGCGGGATTGCTCGCCGCCATGTTTCTTTATGCCGTGCTGTTCCACGCCTACCGGGCCGCGCCGGTAGACAAGCTCAGAATAGCTTCCCCGCCGCCGCAGGACAGGCGGGTGGCGCTGGTCGCCGCCGCGCGCGGACTAAAAGGAGTGCTCTACGACCAGCTTAAGGGCGGCCACAACAATATCGGCGGCAGGCTGGGCTTTCTAGTCTGCATTGACGTGCCGCGCATAGCCTACGCCGCCGCCGGGGTGGACTTGGATTCCATGCTGAGGGAGGACTACAAAATCCACGCCAGGTTTTACCCGGTGGAGAAACCCGGCAACGTGCCGGAGACGCCGTTTTTCGTGCGCCGCGTAAGGAACCTTTACGCCTACTGCCGAGCAAACGGCAAACTGCTGCATAACCCGCCGGAACTCCGCGCGGGAGACCTGATTTTCCCCAACACCTCTCATATAGTGCTGGTCTCGGAAGTCAGGGCAGACGGCACTATCAGCATAATAGAAAACGCGCCCTGGACTAATATGACAGTCGAATATTCCAACTCGGACAAGCCGCGCGACGTCTGCCGCATTCTGGATTGAGAGAGCCGCCTGCGCGACGCAAAACGACCCGGCAGGGGCGTTTTTTATGCATGGGAAGCGGCACGATTGCAGCAGACCGCTTGGATAAAGAAAGGTCAGCGCGGCCCGCGCTTGCGGCCCTGATAATGGCGCGGGCTGGCGTTATTGCGGGCCTTGTGATTGGGCGCAGAGGGTGCGGGCGGAACCGGGCACTTTCGCCACTGGCCGGGCGCAATGTCGCCCAGACTGAAGCCGCCGAAATCGGTGCGGAGCAGGCGCAGGACTTTTCGCCCGAACACTTCAAACAGGCGGCGCAGTTCGCGGTTCTTGCCTTCGGTAAGCGTTATCCTGACTGTGAAGCCGCCGGAAGCTTCCGGCACCGCGGACAGCGAGGCCGGGCCGGAACACTCGCCGCGCCCGATGTCCACGCCGCCGCGCCCGATGCGCTCCAACTCGGCGGGGGAAAGCGGGCCGTCCAGCGTGACCAGATACGTGCGCGGAATTGAGAAACGCGGGTCGGTAAGACGGTTGCCGAACGCGGTGTCGTTGGTGAAAAGCAACAGACCCTCGGACTCAAGGTCCAGCCGCCCCACCGGGAAAAGCCACTGCCCCATGTCGCCCAGATAGTCGTAGACGGTTTTGCGGCCCAGTTCGTCGCTTCTGGTGGTGACGCAGTCCGGCGGCTTGTTGAACAGGACGCAGATTTTCTCGTTTTTGGCCGGGGCCTTGCCGTCCACTAATATCCTGTCGTTGACGCTGGCGGGCATGCCGGGATTGAGCACCGTTTTTCCGTTGACCGAGACGCGGCCCGCCTGCACATACTCGACGGCCTGCTTGCGCGAGCACACGCCCAGTTTCGACAGCACCCTTATTATGTTATGAGAAGCGCCCATTGCTGGAATTCTAGGAAACTGCCGCCGCACCGCACAATGCGCGGCAGGCGGAATGCGGCGCTGGCGGGAGAATGCAGGGCATCCGTGCGGCGAATGTTATAATCTAACTCACGGGGCGCGGGGCCAAACCGCGCCCGAAGAAGCAACGGGGAGGGGAAACATGACTTTGAAGAAAAACCGCAGGCTGGCCGCCGCCGCGCTGTGCGCCGCGCTGGTGTCGTGCGCAGCGCAGGACGGCTCCGCCGCAAAACACCACCGCCCGCGCCATCCCGGCGAAAACGAAAATGGAGGACAAACCGGCATGAGCGCCCTTGTGAAAGCCAACAATGACTTCGCCCTGAAACTTTTCCGCAACCTGCCCGGCGGCAACCTGGCCTGCTCGCCCTACGGCGTCAGCGAGGCCTTCGCAATGGCTTACGCCGGAGCACAGGGCAAGACCGCGCAGGAACTGGCTTCGGCCTTCGGCTTTCCCGGACACGAAACCCTGCACAAGTCCTATGCCGCTCTTCGCGGACAACTGGACAAAACCTCCGTCGGCGGAAACCTCACCCTTCAGATAGCGGATTCGCTGTGGCCCCAGAAAAACTACCGGCTTGTGCCCGCTTACGTGAATGCCCTGAAAAAATACTACGGCGCGGCCCCCACGCCTGTGGACTACGTCGCCCAGACGGAACAGGCCCGCAAAACCATCAACGACTGGGCCGACGAGCATACCGCCGGGCGCATAAAGGACCTTTTGCCGCCCGGAACGCTGAATTCCGCCACGCGGCTGACGCTGGTGAACGCCGTATATTTCAAGGGGCTGTGGCAGGCGCAGTTCAAAAAGGAGCTGACGCAGGACGCGCCCTTCACCGTCGCCGGCGGCCAAACCCTGAACGTGCCCACCATGTACCAGAAGCAGAAACTGCGCTACGCCCAGGACGAGCTGGCGCAGGTGCTGGAACTGCCGTACAAGGGCGGCGAGGCTTCCCTCCTGGTAGCCCTGCCAGAAAAAGGCAAGACGCTGGGCGAGCTTGAAAAAGCGATGAACTCCGAATTGCTGGGCCAGTGGCAGGCAGCGCTTAAAAGCCGCGAAGTTAACGTGTATCTGCCAAAGTTCAAGGCCGCCACGTTTATAGACCTTATAGATGCGCTTAAACCGCTTGGGCTTAACGCGCCGTTCGGGCCTTCGGCGGATTTCTCGGCCATCTCGGCGGAGGGGGGCCTGTTCATCAGCAAGGCCCTGCAAAAAGCTTTTGTGGAAGTTAACGAGGAGGGAACCGAAGCCGCCGCCACCACAGCCATAACCTTCTCCAAGACGGCAATGATTGGCGATGCCAACCGCCCCGTCTACTTCCGGGCCGACCATCCGTTTCTCTACATCCTGCGGCACAACCCCACGGGGGCCATACTGTTCATGGGCCGCGTGGACGACCCGTCGAAATAACGGCCGCGAACTTCCGAAACGAAAACGCCCCGGGCTTTCCGGGGCGTTCGCTTTTACGCGGAAAATTTCAGCCTGCGGAACCGGACCGTGACGAGGCTTCGAAAGCAGGGGACGCGGGGGCGGTGTTTTCCGGCACGGGATAGCGGTCGGCCATCGCGCCGTAAAGGCTGCGCGCCCCCAGCGCCTTTGCCGTTATATAGCCAATCAGCGCCGCCAGCATTATGGGCAGCAGCATGCTGTGGTGGCCGGTAAGCTCGAAGATGATGACGAAAGCCGTCATGGGCGCCAGGATGGCCGCCGACAGGAAGGCCGACATTCCCACCAGCGCGCACGAGGCCACGGGGAAATCAAGCAGTTTGGCAAGCTCGGCCCCAAGGCCGGAACCTATGGAAAGCGACGGCGCGAACAACCCGCCAGCCACGCCCGACCAGTAGGTAGCTACCGTGCCCAGCAGTTTCGCGAAGGGGAAAGCCGACGGCACGCCCGCGTAGTGCGCCGTAAGATAGTCCTGTGCCGCCCTGTTGCCGGGCCCCTGCACATAAGCCCCGCCCACGAAAGCCAGCCCAAGCAGGGCAAGCCCGCAGGCCGCAGGGAACAGCCAGCGCAGGCCTTTGGAAGCGAACCAGTCTATGGCGCGAACGCCACGCATGATTCCCAGCGAAAACAGCCGCCCCGCCAGCCCGCCAGCCACGCCTATTATCACTATCGCCGCGACGCCAAGCTGTTGCGGGTTGGGCAGCTTGCCAAAATACACGTATTCGCCGGTTATCACCTTAGCCGAAAGAGCGGCCACTATGATGGCCATGATGACGTAGTCCTTGAAGCTTTCGAAGTAGCCGCCGGACAGTTCTTCCAGCGCGAAGGTGACGCCGGCCAGCGGCGTGTTGAACGCTGCGGCCAGCCCCGCCGAGCCGCCCGCCAACGCTATGGAACGCGGGTCGGGCTTCACGGGCAGGAAACGGGAAAGCAGCGCCATGCACATGAACAGCGTGCAGACGCCTATCTGCACCGTGGGGCCTTCGCGCCCCACCGACGCGCCCGCCCACACACCCAGCAGTATGGACACCACCTTCACCAGCAGGGTGACAGGCGACATCATGGCCGCGGCTATGGGGTGCAGTTCGCGGCCGCCGCCGTGCCGCACAACATAGATTGCCTGCGGTATGCCGGAACCGGCCGCGTAGGGCGCCAAACGCCGCACCAGAAACACGGCCAGCGTGAACAGAAGCGGGGTGGTGAGCAGGCACCACCAGCCCACGGAGGAGAAATCAAGGCGGTGCCCGTCGGCGAAAGCGAAGGCGCGCATGAAGGCCACGCAGGCCACGCCCGTGACGAAGGCCGAGGCGATGTAGGCCGCGAAAGTGACGCCGTAGCGGTGCTTGGAAAGCAGGTTGTAGTAACCGAAAAGACGCTTTACCATCGCTTCATTCTATAAATTATGAAAAAGCGGGGCCAAGGCCCGGGCTCGTCGGCCCGCGCTTCGCCGCAAACAACGTTTGCGCATTTATAGACCTCCACGCTTGTTGCACTCGCTCGCGGCGACACAAAATTAGGTGTCACTGGGCGCTTTCTAATGTGTCACTGCGAGGAGGCTGCAACGCCGTATCAAGAACTGCCGACGCGGCAGTCTATGACTTCGTCGGCCTGCCCGGTATGCGCCAGCCTGCGCATTTATAGGCCGCCGCGCTCGGTCCACTTGCTCGCGGCGACACGTTTATTTATCCCGCAACGGGAAGCCCGGCGCGCCGCATTATGATAAAATAACCTTATTCCGGCCATGAACGACCTAGAAAAAGAAATCTCCAAGCGCCGCACGCTGGCAATAATCTCGCACCCCGACGCGGGCAAGACCACCCTGACCGAAAAGCTCCTGCTTTACGGCGGGGCCATGCAGCTTGCCGGGGCCGTGACCGCCCGCCGCAAGGAGCAGGCCACCGCCTCGGACTGGATGGAGATAGAGCGCCAGCGCGGCATCTCGGTCAACTCGACGGTGTTGCAGTTCGACTACGCGGGCTTCCGCATAAACCTGCTGGACACCCCCGGCCACAAGGACTTTTCCGAGGACACCTACCGCGTGCTGATGGCTGTGGATTCCGTCATCATGATTCTGGACGCGGCCAAGGGCATAGAAAGCCAGACGCTGAAGCTGTTCGAAATCTGCCGCCTTCGCCAGATACCCATTTACACCTTCATAAACAAAATGGACCGCCCCGCGCAGGAGCCGCTGGCCCTGCTGGACGAGATAGAAAAGGCCCTGCAAATACACGTCTGCCCCATGAACTGGCCGCTAGGCGACGGAAAGGGCTTCCGAGGCGTGTTCGACCGCAGGGGGAAAAGCCTGCACCTGTTCGAGCGCGTGCCCGGCGGCGCCTACCGCGCCCCCGTGACCGCCGTGGACATACACGACAAATCACTCGATTCCCTGGTGGACGCGCAACTCCTGCACAAATTCCGCGACGAGCTTTCCATGCTGGACGCCGCCGCCGCGCCCTTCAACGAGGAAGAGGTGCAGGCCGGAGACCTGACCCCGGTTTTCTTCGGCAGCGCCATGAACAATTTCGGCGTGCAGCTGATGCTGGACGGCTTCCTGGCCCTTTCGCGCCCGCCGCGCGCGCAGAAGACGCTTTCCGGCCCCATACAGGCGGCGGACCCGCGCTTCTCCGGCTTCATTTTCAAAATCCAGTCCAACATGGACCCAAAACACCGCGACCAGATCGCCTTCCTGCGCATCTGCTCGGGCAAGTTCGAGCGGGACATGCGCGTCCTGCACAAGCGCACCGGCAAGACTGTGCGCCTGGCCAGCTCTCACAAGGTGCTGGGCCGCGAGCGCGAAACCATGGACGAAGCCTACGCGGGCGACGTCATCGGCATAGTGGGCCATTCCGAGTTCGGCATCGGCGACACGCTGACGCAGGACCCCTCAATCGCCTACCGCCAGATGCCGCGCTTCGCGCCGGAGCATTTCGCCTTCCCGCTGTGCGGCGACACGGCGCACTTCAAGCGCTTCCGCACCGGCCTTGAACAGCTTTTGCAGGAGGGCGTTGTGCAGACCTTCGCCCTGCCGGGAGCGCCGTCGGGCGCGCCGCTGCTTGGCGCGGTGGGGCCCCTGCAGTTTGAGGTGCTAAAGCACAGGCTGGAGTCCGAATACGGGGCCAGCGCCAGGCTTGAAACCGCGCAGTGGCGGCTGGTGCGCTGGATAGGCAAGGATTCCGCCCCCGTCGAGGATGCCATGCTGCCCACGGGCTCGCGCCTGGCGAAAGACGCGGCAGGCAACCAGGTGGCCCTCTTCACGCAGGACTGGGACGTGAAATATTTTCAGGACCGCAACCCCAAGGTGGTGCTCAACCACCTGCCGCTGGCCGAAGACGGCTCCCCGCTCAGCTTCAACTAACGTTCCAAAACACAACCCGCTGGCTAGTTTCAGAGGCATCGAATTTATAGACCGTCTCAAGCTGTCGGTGAATTATAGATTGCTTCGTCGCGCTGCGCGCTTCTCGCAATGACAATGCGTGTCAGCTTGCGGATAATAGACCGCCACGACCGCTATGCGGTCTCGCGGTGACACAAAATTAAGTATCACTGCGAGAAGGCTGTAACACCTCATCAATAACAGCCGACGAAGCAGTCTATAACTCATTCGGCCCCACGCAAAGTCCCGGTGAAAAACTGCTAACATCAAACTGTATGAACATCTGGGGCATAGGGCCGATACTTGTGCTGTCCGCCGCCGTCGGGCTTGGGCTTGGCAGGGTGATGGAAAGCTATCTGGACGTCCATCTCGGTTTTTCCGGCCCGCTTCTCGCGCTTTCCACCATGACGGCGCTTGCGCTGTTTCTTGCCGGGGTTTACTTATGGCTGTCGGCGGCCATGCGCATACGCTCGGGCGTAAAGTCCGGCAAACTGCTGACCGACGGCGTTTATGCCCGCACCCGCAACCCGCTTTACGCGGCGTTCGTCTTCTTCTTGCTGCCTGCGCTGGCCCTGCTTCTCAACAACCTGGCATACCTGCTTTCCTCGGTGCTGATGTACGCCGCCTTCGACCAGTACATAGAGCGCGAGGAAAACGCCCTGCTGGAAACCTTCGGCGACGAATACCGGGCCTACTGCGCGCGCACCCCGCGACTGTTCCCCAGGCTGAGGGCGGCAAAAGCGCCAGTCACGCCCGCCCCAGCCGCCCCGGTTAGCAACCCCGGCGCAAATTAGCTAATATTCCGTAGGCGGCACCGCCTTTCACGCAGGACGGGACGCCAAACGTATCAGGGGGGAACACTGATTATGAAAATTAAATTATCCTCGGCTTTATTCTGCTTTCTGGTGCTGGCTTCTGGCGGACGCCAACTTTGGGCAAAAGACGCCAAAAAAGCTTCCGAACTCAACGCCGCGGAAAAAACCAAGTACACCTATATGCGCAGGGACTACGTCCGCCCGCGCAACAACAATTGGGACATAACCTACGGCTTCCCAGAGTACATTGCATTCTACAATGCAACCATAGAGGTAAAGGATTTTGACTCCGCAGTCAAGAAAGCGGAACGAATATTCAGGGATAACAATGCATCCCTGCCGCGCAACGCATCGGGCGCCTACTACAACCCCTCTGCACCGATACGCCAATTCGCCTATATGCTGCCCGCGAACAAAGCCGAAGCACTCGCACTGAAGCTGGTGGAGCTGGGCAAGATAAAACAATACAACAATTCCAGCCATCAGCCCGCCCCCAACCAGCAGATATACGAACTGGACCAGAAAATCTCTGTATTATCAAAGGAACTGGAAGATAACAAAGGCGAACTTGAAAAAATGCCAGTCTTGAAAATGCTGGGCGAAAACAAACTGTCGATGCTGACCAGAGCCCGCCAAACATACACTGACAGCCTGGACAAGGCGCTCATAACCTTCACCCTTCGGCAGGAAGGCTACGCCGACCCGAACCGCGGCGACTATTGAACCCGCAATAAAGATACCCAAGGCGAAGGCTAGCGCCCCCGGTTAGCAGCTCGGGCAATAATTAGCTAATATTTTTAAGAGATTGGCGGCGGGTTTTGCCCGCGCCGCAAGTACGGAGGCTGCACATGAAAAAACACACACTGGTTTGGCTGTTCGCTGTCGGCTTTATGGCGTTTATGGCCGCGCAGGCCGCGGCGCAGGAGGGGGAAAAGGCCGCCCCGCAGTTCACGGACACCTATTGGGATTTGACCTACCCCGCCCCGCAGGCAACGGTGTTCCACACGCTGGTGGTGCAGGTGAAGGACCTCGACAAGGCCCTTGCGCAGGCCGACAAGATAATGAAGAAGTTCAAGCTGCTGGACAATTCGGCCATGCAGGCCCCGCCCCAGCGCGAGAGCAAGCGCTACGCCGCCTGGCTTCTGACCCCCGAAGACGCCGAGAAAGCCGCGCAGAAGTTGTTCGCGCTTGGCATAGTGAAGCAGTACAACGCGTCCAAAAACAACCTGCCGGACAGGATTGGAGAAATAGACGGCAAAATCAGGCAGCTTGAGCAGGAGCTGACGCTCAACAAGGCCGCGCTGGAAAACATGCCCATTGCCAAATTCATGCTGGGCAGGAAGCTGGCCGGGCTTCAGGAATCCAAGAAGGGCTACGAGGACGCGCAGAAAAAGGCGCGCATACACCTTACCCTCATCGGCGAGGAAGAGGCTTTCCGGCAGTACTGACAGCCGTGCCCGCCGCTTACAAGACTCAGCATGAACGAAACCAGCGATGAAAGAAGCATCGGATTTAAAATAGGCATATTTCTGTCCACATCGCATCTCCTGATTTCTTTGCTGCTTACTTTGAAATCATATGGACTATGGTTTCTTATTACCGCATTTCTGTACCGCCCCATAGCTCCATTTCTATGGATTGACGGTTTAGGAAACATCTATATAAGCGCTGCATTAATACTGGCATTATCGCTTATCTGGTTTTTAGTGCCCGTTCACCTGGATAAGATGCTTTCCGAATTCCGACCTCAAATGTCGCGCAGGAAAAAGGGGATAATCATAGCGTTGTGCATCCCTTGTATTCTAGCCGCGCTGGGAATGACAAATATATTTCTTTTAAGATAACTGGCTGATCACCCCCCCTGCAATTAAGCTTAGGCTGAAACTGGAAATACTTACGATAACGAATTCCAGCCGCCGGGCGGGAGAAGCGCACTTCATTGAAAGCGAAAGGCCCTGCGAAAGCAGGGCCTTGTTCTTTGCGGATGAAAGCCGCTTCAGGCGGCTTCCGTGTCCTTTTTGGTGAAGTGGTAGATCGTGGAATGCAGGAAATCCGACAGCAGCATTATCACCGGCACCCATAGCAGCCACAGCCCGAACATATAGAGCTTGCGGCCCAGGTCCATGGCCTGGGAAAGGACGCCGAAATGGGTGAGCATGTATATCCAGTCCCGCATGCTCATGGCTTCGGCAGGACTATATCCCGGCACTTCAGCTATTCCCAGCTTGAGCAGCAGCGGATTCGAGGACGCAGCCCAGTAATGCGCCACGTTAATCATCACATAGCCTGTCCACAGCATGAATATCCACGAGAGCAGCGTTTCGCCGCGGCAGACCACCATCAGGCACAGCAGCAGCGGCAGGCCGAGTTCCAGCCCCGTGCCGCCGAAAGCCATGGCCTCATGGCTGTCGGTGATGAAGCCCACTATGTTGTGACCCAGTTCATGCGGCAGAAAACGCAGCAGATTCGTGGGCAGGAAAAGGAGCATCCCCATCAGCTTCGACAGAGGCTCTCTGGACAGCGCATGGAAATTGCTGCCGATAAGGAAAGCGGGAATAAGCGCCAGAAGCGCCGCCTTCACAAAAGAACCGCAGACTGAGTGCCAAAACCCCCCGGTATCAGACATGGCGATATTGTACACATTTGCCTGCTGGCAGGCAAAACGCGTCAGGGATTGGATGTTGAGGATATTTCCCGCAGGCGCAGCAGCAGGAAAACGTTCAGCAGCATCAGCGCGGCGGGGAACAGCAGGCCCACCTCTATACTGCCGAAAGCTTGCGCCGCCCAGCCTATGGCAAAAGGCCCGGCGAAGCCGCCAAGGTTGCCTATGGAATTCACCGCCGCTATGCCCACGGCGGCAGCCTCTCCGTCAAGAAACCGGGGCGGAAGCGTCCAGAACGGGCCGTAGAAGCTGAAAACGCCGCATGCCGCCACGGTAAGCGCGGCCAGCCCCGCCGCCGGATGATGGCAGAACTGGCAGGCTGCAAAGCCGACAGCCGCCGCCCCCGCCGAAACTGCGGCGTGCAGCCTGCGCTCGCCGCTTCGGTCCGACCGGCGCGACCACCACACCATCGCCGCCGCCGAGACGCCGTAAGGTATCATGGCGGCAAGCCCTATCTGCGCGTTGCTCAGCGCGCCGTCAAGCTGGCGGATAAGCTGGGGAAGCCAGAACACTATGCCGTACATGGCCACGGACTGCCCGAAATAAATCAGCGAAAGCGCCAGCACTCGCCTGTTGCAGAGCACGCCCCATAGCCCGGTCGTTTTGCCGCCCAGCTTTCCGGCGCGTTCGGCGTCAAGCTCCGCTTCCAGCCAGAGGCGCTGTTCCGCCGAAAGCCATGCCGCCTGCGCGGGCCTGTCCGTCATGTAAAACCACGCCGCCGCGCCAAGCAATACGGCGGGCACGCCTTCCAGCACGAACAGCCAGCGCCAGCCGGGAAAGCCCAGCCAGCGCACGTTGTCCATAATCCAGGTGGAAAGGGGCGCGCCCAGCACGTTTGAGACGGTAAGCGCCGTCATGAACAGGGCCACGGCGCGGGCCTGCGCGCGGGCCGGGAACCAGTAGGTGATATAAAGGATTATGCCGGGGAAAAACCCTGCTTCGGCCACGCCAAGCAGAAACCTCAGCCATGCCACGTGGCTTGCGCCCGTGACGCAGGCCATGGCCATCACCACCGCGCCCCACGACACCAGTATGCGCGCTATCCACCGCCGCGCGCCGAAGCGGTGCAGCAGGATGTTGCTTGGCACCTCGAACAGGAAATAGCCCGCGAAGAAGATGCCGGACAGGAAGCCGAACTGTTCGGGGCCAAGGCCCAGGTCGCGGTTCATGTCCAGCGCGGCATAGCCTATGTTCACGCGGTCAAGAAAGGCCACTATGTACAGCAGAAAGACGAACGGCAGTATGCGGGCCGAAACTTTGGCCAGCGTGGACTTTTCAAGCGGCGATGAAGCGGATTCTCCGAGCATGGGACACTTTAGCAAAAACACGGCCTTTGGGGTTTATAGAGCGCCGCGCAGGTTGTGGCAGCTTGCGAATGATAGACCGCCACGGCCTACCCGGCCTCGCGGTGACACAAAACTAAGTGCCACTGGCCGCTTCTCCCCTGGTGTCACTGCGAGGAGGCTCGCAAGGCTGTTTCAGGCCAGCCGACGAAGCAGTCTATGAACAACAGAATCATAGATTGCCACGGCCTGCGGCCTCGCAATAACACTTTGTGTCAGATTGCCGCGGACCCTTCGCGCCAGATTGTGAAATTATAGATTGCTTCACCCGCCGTACGGCGTGTTCGCAATGACAACATCTTCGTGTCAGATTGACTTGGAAGGGCGGCGCTTAAGGCCGGATTTTTCCAGCAGTCTTTCGCCGTCAGCGCCGCACATGAACCACCGCCAGACATCGCCGGTGCGCAGGTTCTCTGCGCTGAGAAGCGTGATGCCCAGGTCTATGGCTATCACGTCGGGCGACTGCCAGCCCGTGCCGGGGTTGAAGGCGTCGGCGAAGCCGTAGCGGCCCCAAGCGGCGGGATATTTTTCCTTCATAGTCATCAGCGCGGGCAAAGCTATGTCCGGCGCGAACATAAGGGACCCGGCTGCGGCGGCGGGCGCAAGCGTGCCGTCCATTTCAGGCGAAGACACCAGCCCGCCCCAGGCGGTGTAGCCGCGCGCGCTGTCAGAGGCCGTGAAGCCCCACACCTGCGGCATATACGCCGGATAGCGCGAGGACGCGTCCACGCAGTACTGCCTGTGCGCGCGCGTCGCGTCGGCGGAATTGGCGAAAAAATCCTTCACCGGGCCTGTGCTGTCGCAAACCCAGCGCAGGTCGGCCCAGGCCTGCGGGTACTGGTGCACGAAAAGCGGCGCGTCCGCGCTGACGAAGGTATAGCTTGAGTAGCGCACCACATCGCGCCGCCAGCCAGTCCACGCGCTTTGCGGGGCGGGGTTTTGCGGCGCGGCTACGGCAAGAAGGGTCAACAACAGGTGTTCGCTGCACGTGTCCCAGCGGTTTTTAATGAAGCCCGCTTCAGGCGTCCAGCCATGCGAAAGCAGCGTGCCGCCGTCCAGCATCCACTTGAAATCCGCGCGGCGGTAAAGCGCGTCGGCCAGTCTCGAAATCTTCGCATCTTCGGGGAAACAGCTCTTTGCCGTCAGCGCCCCCGCGATAAGAAAGCCGGTATCTATTGAAGATACCTCGCTTGTCCACATGCGCGAGCCGTCGGCGGGGTTTACGAAATGGTAGAACCAGCCGCGCACCTGCGTGGATTTCTCAACGGCGAACTCAAGCGCGGTTTCGGCGCGGCGGCGGGCCTGGTCCGGCGCTATCCAGCCGCGGCTTGCGCCTATGCACAACGCCGTCAGGGCAAAGCCGCTGGCGGCTATGTTGGCGGCGTCGGCATGGGGCGGCTTATGTGAGCCGTCGGCCCCGGCGCGGTCGCGCACAAGGCCGGTTACAGGGTCAGCCTGCTCGATGAAGTAAGTGAAGGCCCGCTTTTGCAGGTCGTCAAGAAACGCCTGTTCGCCAGCGTTCAGCGGCTGAGCCGCCGCCCGCGCGCAAAAACACAGCGCAAGCGCCAGCGCGAAGCTAGTGCGCCACATTGAAGGAGCCTTGCAGGCCGCCTTCGGAGCTGGTGGACACCCAGACGCGGAACTCGCCCGGCTCGACGCGGTATTTCAAGTCCGCGCCGTAAAAGCCCAGTTCGGAGGGGCCGAGCTTGAATTCCACGCGGCGCGACTGGCCTGGCTCAAGCGTCACGCGCTCGAAACCCTTCAGTTCGCGCACCGGGCGCGCCACGGAGGCGACTGTGTCCTGCAAGTAAAGCTGGACCACTTCGTCGGCGCGGACTGAACCCTTGTTCGACAGCGAGGCCGAAACCGACACGGTTCCAGACGGCGCTATGGAAGAAGCCGAAACGCGCAGGTCATTGAGTTCAAAGGGCATATAGGTAAGCCCGTGGCCGAAGGGGTAAAGCGGCGTGTTGGGCGCGTCCAGATACTTTGAGGAGTACTTGTTGCCGGGGTCGGCCGGACGGCCGGTGCTTAGGTGATTGTAGTAAAGAGGAATCTGCCCTACCGAGCGCGGCCACGACAGCGGCAGTTTCCCGGCCGGCTGCACCGTACCGAACAACGCGTCCGCCAGCGCGGGGCCGCCCATGGTGCCGGGGAACCACGCCTGCATTATGGCGGGGATGTTGGCGGCGGGCCAGTTGAGGTCCACCGGC
This sequence comes from Elusimicrobiota bacterium, assembly GCA_012523635.1. Classification (GTDB taxonomy): domain Bacteria; phylum Elusimicrobiota; class Elusimicrobia; order Elusimicrobiales; family Elusimicrobiaceae; genus JAAYTX01. The sequence goes on along the minus strand of JAAYTX010000008.1, from coordinate 8,214 downwards.
CTGCCGGACATGAGGGCCAGCGCCACCGGCTTGCCCGTGGCCGCCAGCGCCTTGAGCAGTTCAAGCTGCCTGCCGGGAAGCGAAAGGTCGGAGCGCGAGGCAGCCTCGCCGCTCATGTTCGGGCCTTCGCCCAGCACTGCCACCACGTAATCGGCGCGTTTGGCCGCTTTCACGGCGGCCAGTATGTCGTCCTTCTCCGAGGCTTCGGGGCCTGCGGCGTAAAGGTAAGTCAGCCGGATGCCGCGCTCGGCGGACTTGGCGCGGAACTCCTGCAAAACGGTAATGCAGTCCTCGGCCTTGCCGTCGCCTGTCCAGGAACCCATGAGGGCGGCCTGGTCGTCGGCCAGCGCGCCCACCAGCAGCAGGTTTTTCACGCCCGGCGGTATGGGCAGGGCGTTGTTTTCGTTTTTCAGCAGCACGAAGGATTTCACGGCGGCGTCATAGGCTGCCTGCCTGCTGTCGCCGTTCATGGACACGATGGCGTCCTCGGCGGCTTCCTCGGCGTAGGGCTTATCGAATAGCCCGGCCAGGAATTTCACGCGCAGGACGCGGCGCACAGCCTCATCCAGTTCGGCCTGCGAGATTTTGCCCTGCGCCAGCAACGCCGCGCCGTTAGTCACATAGTCGCGGCTCACCATCTCCATGTCCACGCCGGCGTTGAGGGCCAGGCGTGCGGCATCGGCCCCGTCGGCGGCTACGCCGTGGGCCATAAGCTCGTGCACAGAAGTGTAGTCGCTTACCACAAGGCCGGGGAAGCCCCAGTCGCCTTTAAGCACGCCGCGCATCAGCCAGGTGTTGGCGGTGCAGGGCACGCCGTTGAGCGAGTCGAAAGCGCTCATGAACGTTGCCACGCCCTGCTCGACGGCGGCGCGGAAGGGGGGAAAATAGGTTTCGTAAAGCGTGCGTTCAGGGACTTCGGCCGTGCTGTAGTCGCGCCCGGCCTCGGCCGCGCCGTAGGCGGCCCAGTGCTTGGCGCAGGCGGCCACGCGGTCCCCGGCGGAATAGTCGGCCCCCTGGAAGCCGCGCACGCGGGCGCGGGCCATGGCGGAGCCCAGATAGGCATCCTCGCCGGAGCCTTCCACAATGCGGCCCCAGCGCGGGTCGCGCGCTATGTCCACCATGGGGGCGAAAGTCCAGCGCACGCCGCTGGCGCGGGTTTCGCGGGCGGCAAGGGCGGCGTCGGTCTCGGCCTGGGCCGGGTCAAAGGAGGCGGCCTCGCCCAGCGGCACCGGGAATATGGTGCGGTATCCGTGTATGACGTCGAAGGCGAAAAGTATCGGTATTGCCAGACGCGACTGGAGGGCCGCGCGCTGAAGCTCGTTGGTGCGCTTTGCCCCGCGCACGTTAAGCGTGGAGCCGAGCAGGCCCTTGCGGGCGAGGTCGAAATGCTCGGCGCGGGCCTCGCCGTTGGCCTCGCCGTCCAGCTGCTGGAGCTGGCCCAGCTTCTCCTCCACCGTCATCTGCGACAGCAGGGCGCCTATGCGGGCGTCCATGTCGGCTGGCGCGGCGGCCAGTACCGGCGCGGCTAAAGCTGCCAACAACAGTGCAATTGCTATTTTTCTCATTTCTCCCCCGGCAGCCGGTTCAATGTCGGGCTGGGTTTGGTATCAACCGTAACGGCTAAAAATCCTGCAAGCCGTAGAATCATAGAATGCCACGACCGCTACGCGGTCTCGCGATGACACGCGGGTAACGATTCCGCATCGCGGTGACACAAAACTAAGTGCCTCTGGCCGCTTCTCCCTGGTGTCACTGCGAGAAGGCTGGCAAGGATGTTTCAGTCCAGCCGACGAAGCAGTCTATGAATTTTGAATTCATAGATTGCCACGGCCTACCCGGCCTCGCAATGACACTTCGCATCGGGTTGCCAATGATAGACCGCCGCGCTCGTTTCACTCGCTCGCGGTGACATTTTATGTCAGACTGCTTCACCCGCCATGCGGCGGGTTTGCAATGACACTTTGTATCAGTTCGCCAGATGTGCTTCATGCTCCCGTGATTCGCTTCAAAGCTGCGCTTATTTTTCCGGCCCGGCGGAACGCGCCGCCAGCACCGACGTTCCCAGCATGAAAAGCGCGAACGCGCCCATCACCGCCCCGGCAAACAGGTTCAGGTTCACGCCGCCGTCGCGCACCTCGGGGCTGAAAACGCCCATCACCAGCAGAATCGCGGCGAATATCGAAAACAGCAGGCCTATGGGAAAGCGCAGGTCGTCAAGCAGTCTGTTAAGCATTTTCGTTCTCCTCTCAGCGGAACGCCAGGTTAAGGATTATAGTGGCGGCCAGCACCACGCCCGCAAGCGCGTAGGGGCGGCGGTACCAGCGGGCCGACGGGTCGGGCGCGGGGCGCTCGGTAAGGCTGTAGACAAGGCCGCGCATCTCCGAATCGGGGCGTGGCTTGGTGAAGAGGCTGACCAGTATGGTGACGATGAAGCACACCAGCCACGCCGTTATGGCTATGGCGAAGGCCTGGCCCATGGTGGACTGGAACTCGTGCACCGAAGCGCCCAGCCAGCCGCCCTTGCCCTCTGCCACGGTCAGCCCGTGGGTCAGCGCGGCGGCCGTAGTGCCAGCCAGAAGGCCGGTGAACGCGCCGTGGCCGGTGGTGCGCTTCCAGAACATGCCCAGCAGGAAGGTGGCGAACAGCGGCGCGTTAACGAAGCCGAAGACAAGTTGCAGCAGGTCCATGATGTTGTTGAAGCTGCGGGCAAGGTAGGCCGTGGCTATGGACACCGCTATGCCCGCCACCGTGGCGAGCTTGCCCATGCGGAGATAATGCTCGTCGGAGGCGTCCTTTTTGATGTGCGCCTGGTAGATGTCGTAGGTCCACACGGTGTTGAAGGCGGTGACGTTGCCCGCCATGCCGGACATGAACGAGGCCATCAGCGCGGTAAGGCCCACGCCCAGCAGACCGGAGGGGTAGAAGTGGGAAAGCATGGTGGGGAGCGTCATGTCATAATCCATGCGGCCGTCGGCCTTCAGCGGCAGCGAGAAATCCGCGCCCATGTTGCTCATGGCCACGGCGATCAGGCCCGGCATGATGACCACGAAAGGCATCAGCATCTTGGGGAAGGCGGCGATAAGCGGCGTGCGCTGGGCGGCCGACATGTCGCGCGCGGCCATGGCGCGCTGCACCAGCAGGAAGTCGGTGCACCAGTAGCCGAAGGAAAGCACGAATCCCAGGCCCATCATCATGCCGAAGAGGCCTATGCCCATGGGGTTGTCCGAAGGCGAGCCCATGTACTGCCAGGTGTGCGTCATCACGGGGGCGAGCTGCATTTTAAGCCCTTCCCAGCCGCCGACGCGGCGCAGGCCCGCGTACACTATGGGCGAGATGCCCAGCACTATAAGGAAGAATTGCAGGACTTCGTTGTAGATGGCGCTGCGCAGGCCGCCGGTGAATGTGTAGGCGGCCACTATGCCCGCCGAAAGCAGGACGGAGAAGCCGAAGCTCCACCCAAGCAGGACCTTGAACAGTATGGCCAGCGCGTAAAGCGAGATGCCCGAGGAGAACACAGTCATGCCCGCGAAGGACAGGGCGTTGAGAAGGCGGGTCTTTTCGTCAAAGCGCAGGCTGAGGTATTCCGGCACCGAGCGCGCGCGGCTGCCGTAGTAGAACGGCATCATGAACAGGCCCAGGAACACCATGGCCGGGATGGCGCCCACCCAGTAGAAATGCGCGGTCATTATGCCGTATTTGGCGCCGGAGGCGGCCATGCCCAGCACTTCCTGAGCGCCGAGATTGGCCGAGATGAAGGACAGGCTGGTTATCCACAGCGGTATGGCCTCGTGGCCGCCGCGCCCGCCCAGAAAGTCGGAGCTGGATTTAACCTTGCGCTTGAGCAGCACGCCTATGCCGATGACGAAGCAGAAATAGATGGCTATTATCGCGTAATCTACGAAGCTTAGGTGCATTGTGTTCTCCAGAATATCGGCCAGTCCCCGTGCGGGCGGAAGGCCGCGTGTCGGGCCGCAAGGCGTCCTGCGGGAAGCCGCTGACGGCAAATTGTCTGTGCTGCAACCCCGTTTGATTATATATAAATAGGCCGCGCGGACGCATGGGACAAAACTCCCGCGCCAGGGGGCCGGAAGTCCTATATGGAGATGGGCCCTAAAACATCTGAAAAGCGGGACTTATGACACTATGAAGGCCGCCCGCGCAAACGCTATCCTGTAGTTACTTGTCCGGTACGCCGCATACCACTGCAACAGTAAATCAAGGAGAAAACATGCGCAAGCTTTTATTCCTCATACTGGCACTTCTTCCCGGCGGGGCTTTCGCCGCCGACTTCAATGCCGCCAGCTTCAAAACCGCCCTGCAAGAGAACGCGGCAAACGTAGCGCAGCCGGTTCTCAGCGAGCCCCGGACGCCGCCGGCGGCCGACGCGATTTCCGATTACATGCAGCGGCGCGCACAGCAGGACGGCAGGATTTCCGTCCTTACCGACGGCAACAGAATCATATTCGTCGGCGGGCGCGGGCAAGGCAAAAGCGCCTACACTGAAACCTATAAATACGGCGATGTGGTGTTCCTTATTGCCGGCCTCGGAGACGACTGGGCCAAACAGGAATGGGACCGCTACTATGCCATAGGCAAATGGCTGGCGGAAAGCGGGTTCCGCGCCGTCATGAACCCCGTGGCCATGCCCGCGGACCTGCGGGCCGCGGTGCAGGACGAGAGGACCAAAGTCATCGTCTGGTCGGGCCACGGAAGCAAGGACGGCGGTTTCTACGACAACAAAGAGGACCGCATGCCGGCGGACATATTCGACAACCCTGGCCGCAACCTCAAGCAGCTGATATTCAGCACCTGCTACAGCGCCAACATGCCCAAAGTGTACCGGATTCCCCCGGGAGTGGACTTCCACGGCTGGAACGGCACCACGCAGACCGACGACCTTTTCAACTACCTGCTCAGCAAGGAATGGAACCCGAAGTCTTACGGCGCAAACACATACTGAGCCGCACGGTTTAAAAAAGAAAACGCCGCCCCTCAAGGGCGGCGCTTTTTTTGTGCGGCGGAAATTTCAGCAGGCGGGGTTTGGGGCGTCCTTGCCGCTGGCCAGCGGCTTCACCCAGGCGGCAGGGTCCACCGCCGAGGGGGAGAAGCCCATCCGGGCCGCGTACTTGGCGTGCACCGGAGAGGGGTTCCTCAGCACGAATTCGCGGAAGCCCGCCTTGATGAAGGAGGAATAGCCGGTGTTGTAGAAAAAGCGCGCGCTTGAAAGGTCGCGGTAGGAGGGTATGACGTAGTCCAGCCTTATGCTGGCGGTGGCGTTGCCCTCGTTCTCGTACACGAAAAGGCCGACGGGCATCAGGTTTCGCAGGATGAACACGCAGTGCGGGTCCTTCAGCGCGGCGAAGTCGAATGACGGGAAATACTTGTGCATGTCCTCGCGGTAGAGCTCAAGGAAAGTTTTAAGGAAGGTCTTGTCCTGCGGCGGCACTTCCATGAGGCTGAACAGGTCGCGCTTGGAGGACAGCTGCCAGATGTAATACATGTCCACGACCACTATGAACGCGTTGACGGCCGCCACGGGCCACGCCCGCAGCGTCACGGCGTAAACCATCAGCATGGCCGAGCCGGTCATGTTAAGCCAGCGCAGCTTCCAGATGTTGCTCATCATCAGCGACAGCGCCGTTATAACGGACGCGGCATAGCCGAAAAGCTCCAGCATGGTTCAGTCTCCTGTAATATGCGCCGCTCGCGGCGCCGCGCATGACATTAATCGCGGCTTGAAACCGTAAAGGCACGGCGTCTGTTAAATAGGAATCTTTGCGGGGGCGTCCCGCGCCCGGGTTTGCGGTTATCCCGGGGCATCGCCGCGCAGGGCGCGGCTTGCCGGATTCAACGTACTGCCCTTACATTTTACCATTACCGCCGCGCGGGCGGCAAACAACCCCGCCGGACGGGAGCGGCTATCTGCCCTTTCTTTTCTTCAGTTTGCCGGGAGAGAATTTCGAGTCGTAGGCGCAGCGGAATCCTATGCCCAGCCCGCGCTCGTTCGGCTTGCGGTCCCCCATTACCCCGGATTCCGAATAATGCGGAAAAAGAAGATGGGAACCGCCGCGAGTGACGCGGTATTTGCCGGAATCGGGGCCTTTCGGATTAAGCAACGGCTTGTACTCGGGCAGGCCGGGGAAAGCCCAGTCGGCCACCCATTCTTCCTTGTTGCCGACCATATCATAAAGGCCATTCTGGTTGGGCTGCAACTGCCCCACGCGGTGCTCCTTCAATAAATCCGTTTCTCCACGCACCCAGCCGTACTTTCGCACCTGCGACTCGTCATCGCCGAAATGCCATTTGGTGTCCGTCCTGGCGCGTGCGGCGGACTCCCATTCTGCGGAGGTCGGCAAACGCCCGCCCGCCCAGCGGCAATACTCGTCTGCGTCGCGCCAGGATACGAAACATATCGGGTACTCCAGGTCCTGGTCGAACTGGCTTCGCAGGTCGCTGGGGATGCGCCTGCCGGTATCGTTGACGAATTTCCTGAATTTGCGCGCTGTAACTTCATATTTGTCTATGAAGAAATCTGTTACCTGCACTTTGGGACGCTTGTCGTCCTCTTCCTTATTGCCTGTGTTTGGGCCTATGCGGAATTCGCTGGAGATTATATAAACCCTGTTTCTGCGGTTTTCCTTGGCAAAAGTCTCGTCATCCTGGTCAGGACAATCGCCAGGCTTGGGAGGTCGGTCCCCCTCCGGAGAAGGCTCCGAGACAGCCTCCGGCTCCGGGTCGGACGAAAGCGGTATGGTCAGTTCAGAGAAAGACGGCATGGCAGCCCACAAGACAACTCCCGCCAAAATGGCGGATATGACGGCAATTTTTTTCATTGCATCCCCCTGCCGGGCTGAACGCCCTGGCATCACCCCGCTAACGACGCTTTAGTCTACTATATTGCGGCGGTTTTGCAACCGTGCCCGCTGTGCTAGAATTGGAGGCAGGGACAAAACCAGATTTCAGCACAGGAGGAACAACCGCCATGAAAATGAACAAACTCGCGCTTTACGCGCTGCTGGCAGCAGCGCTGGGCACCGCCGCCTGCGTGACGGTGGGGGGAAAATTCAACTCCCCGGCCGCAAACAGGCTGGAGCCCGGCAAGACCACGCAGGAGGAGGCGCTGAAGACCTTCGGCCAGCCCTTCCGCACCGGCGTGGACAGCGGCGACGCCGCCTGGACCTATGTGGACTACCATTTCAGCATCTTCGGCCAGCAGAAGGCCACCGATCTGGTGCTGCGCTTCGACCAGAACGGCATTCTGAAATCCTACACCTACAACAGCACCGAACCCTGACCCCCGGCCCCGCGGGGGCCGGACTTTTTACGAGGGGCTGGCGAAAAAACCATTCATGGCTTATACTGTGTTGACGGCCCGCGCTGCAGAGCCTGCATGCGGCGAGCCGGAAAGTTTTTTTTAGAAGGCGTTGTGACAGTGTTTGTGCGCAAGACTTGCATACTTGTTTGCGGAGGCTTCTTATGCGCAGGATACTTGACGCAATTGCGGAACTGGCCGGACGCCTGTCCGGGAAAACTTTTCAGCCCCTGGCGGGGCCGCGCGCCAATGCGCCCGACGACGCCCCTCTCTCCCGCAACTTCCTGAGTTTCTCCATTCCGGTGCCGGGCGTGCTGTCGCGCTCGGGCCAGCCCACCGAATACGAATTCTTCTGGCTGAAGGAACACGGCTGGAAAAGCGTCATAAACCTGCGCGGCGGCGTCGGGCACAAGGAAGACGCCGACGACGCGAAGCTGCCCGGCTTCGACGCGCTGGGCTTTAAATACCTGCGCATACAGATGACGGACGCCGACGCACCCACCGACGGCCAGGCCGACCATTTCCTCTCCTTCATGCGGGACACGGCAAACCACCCCGCGCACCTGCACTGCAACAAGGGCATAAGCCGCACCGGCGTGCTGACAGCCGTTTACCGCTACAGCATGCAGGGCTGGCCCATGGGCCGCGCCATACGCGAAGCCGCGCTGTTCGGCGGGCTGACGCGCGTGCAGAAGCTCTGGCTGAGGGAATGGGCCGCCCGCCACAAGCCCGGCGAATACGCCGCCGTGCCAGAACCCGCCGACGAGGCGTGAAAACACCTTATTCCAGACAGTGAAAAAGCGGCCAATGGCCGCTTTTTTTATTGCCCGCGCATAAATTACCGCCTGCAGACGCAGGCAACGGACAGCCTTCTCATCAATTTATAGACTGCTTCGTCGGCT
>JAAYTX010000002.1 GCA_012523635.1 Elusimicrobiota bacterium | reverse complement strand
AGTAGCGGGAGCGGTATTGTTCGCATGTTTGCCGCAGCTGCTGGTGCCGCCGCTTGAGCGCAACCAGTTCGCGGTGGAGATCTATTTCCCTGAGGGAACCGCTTTGGCTAAAAATGCCGAAACTGTGCGGGATTTTTCAGGGATATTGCGGTCGGACAAGCGGGTGACGGACGTGATTTCCTTTGTGGGCACCAGTTCGCCGCGTTTCCATACGCTTTACGCCCCGCAGATGCCCGCCAAAAACTATTCGCAGCTTATAGTTATTACCGACACCTTCGACAACGCAGAGAAAGTGATGAGGGAATACGATGCCAGATACCGCGATTATTTCCCCAACGCTCATCTGCGCTTCAAGCAGTTGAGCTTCCTTTCGGCTGAGGCCCCGCTGGAGGTGCGCATTTCCGGGGACAGCATAGAGGAAATAAAAACTTTCGCCGACAGAGTCAGGAAAATCATGGCGGAAGAGGAAGACATAATCTGGCTCCGGGACGATTATCGAAACTACCTGCTGGGAGTTGACCTGGATATGGATAAGGAAGCCGCCAACAGGCTGGGGCTGACCCGCGGCATGCTGGGCGCTTCTGCGGCGCTGAACCGCAACGGCCTGCCAGTGGGGGTCGTGTGGGACGGCGATTATGCCAAAAATGTGGTTCTGAAATACGAGGAGGCCAAGACCTCATCCCCCCAGAAACTGGGCGACCAGTACGTCGGCGCGCCTATGTCGCCCAAGCCGGTGCTTCTCCGGCAGGTCTCCGAGCTGAAGCCTTCTTTCAGCGAAGGCCAGGTGGTGAGGCGCAACGGCAGGCTGACCCTTACTCTGCGCGGCGACGTCGCTTTCGGCAAGCTGGCGGCTCCCGTCTTCAGCCGCATATCAAAGAGGATTAAGGCGCTTGAGAAGCCCGGGTCCGTCAACGTGTCGTATGGCGGAGAATATGATATGTCTCTGGAAATTTACGAACCTTTTATAAAGGCTCTTATTACCGGTATTATTCTGATTTTCCTCATTCTGCTTTTTCAGTTCCGCACGGCGCGCATCGCCTTTCTGGTCATGGCAACCATGCCGCTCAGTCTTGTGGGCAGCATGTTTGGCCTGTTTCTGCTGGGGTTCCCGTTTGGCATGACTTGCTTTATAGGGCTTATCGGACTTTTTGGAATGGTGGTGAGGAACGGCGTGATTTTAATCAGCTACGCGCATGAACTGGAGCATGGCGGCATGTCGGTTAAGGAAGCCGCTTTCGCGGCCGGAAAGCGCAGGCTGAGGCCCATATTCCTTACTGCCAGCGCGGCTGCGGTCGGCGTTATCCCGCTTATCACTTCCGGCTCGCTTTTGTGGGGGCCGTTGGGCACGGTGATATGTTTTGGGCTGATCGGGTCCACGATACTGACACTGTATGTCCTGCCCGTCGCCTACTGGCGTCTGGGCGAAACCAAAGCCGTGCGCGGGGAGGCGTAATTATGAATGCCATGCGCTTTATCGTCTTCGCGGCGCTTCTTATGCCTGCCGCGTGTTTTGGGCAGGACGCGGCAATGAGCCTTGCGCAATATCAGGCCGAGGCGCTGGGCGGCAATCACGAGTTGCGCGAGGCTTTGTTATCCTCGCAGGCCGCCGCGCAGGCTGAACGCGCCGCATTTACTTCCTATTTCCCGAAGCTCAGCGCAATGGGTACGGCCGGCACTACCGGTATTGTCCCGTCTTTTGTGGTGCCGGCTTCGGTGTTGGGGAATATGGCGAAATCCAATTCCGCTTCATTTGGCGCGGTTACTGCGGCGCAGCCGATTTTTATGGGCGGCAGGATAGTCAACGGCAACCGCCTGGCGAAAGTGGGCAAAGGGGCTGCCGAGGCGCAATTTTCGCTGAAGCGCAACGAAGTGCTTTCGGAATCGGGCCGTAAATTCCGGAACCTGCAGGTGCTTGAGGAAAAGAAGAAGACGCTTTCGGCTTACGCGCTCATGCTGGAAAAGGTTTATTCTGAAGTGGAAGAGGGTGTTTCCCGCGGTGTCGCTACCAGAACCAACCTGTTGAGGGTAAAATTGAAGCGGGAAGAAGTAGCGGTGAACATTTCGCGCCTGGAGAAGTCGCTTGAACTGCTTAAAAAAGATATGCGCCTGTATGCCGGCATGGCGGACGACGCTCCGGTTGTAATTTCAGTTGAAGAGGGCGAGGTCTCAAAACCGGCTTACAGCAGTTCGACGCTGGGCGCCTGCCTGCTGTTGCGGCCCGAGTATGCCCTGCTGCAAAGCCAGTATGACGCCGCCAGGCTTCAGCGCAAAATGAAAAAGGGCGAATATCTGCCGAACCTTGTCATCGGCGCAAGTGCTTACAGGGCTGATTTTTTCGGCAACAACAGCTTCGGCTCTGGATCTTCCTATTCGCAGGATGCGCTGGCTTTCGGCGTGGTCAGCGTGCCGCTGAGCGGGTGGTGGGAGGCGTCGCATTCCGTGAAGGAGATGGAGTTGAAGGAAAGCGCTGCGCGCTCGCAACTGCATGCGCTTGGCGATTATCTGGTGCTGGACATTGAAAGCAAACTTAAAAATTTCGAGGAAAGCTATGACCGCTTTCAACTGGCTTCCATCGGCCTGGAAGACGCCCGGGCCAACAGGTCGGAAGTGGAGGACGGCTATAAGAACGGCACGGAGAAGCTGTCGTCTTATCTCGAAGCCCTGGCGCTTGAACAGGACAGCCTTTCTAAGCTGACAGAGGCCAAAGGGAATTACTTCCAGGCCGAAACGGATTTCGCGCTATCCATGGGACAGACAGATTTGAAAACGGCCCCCGGCTGCTTGTCCGGGGCCGCGTCGTAAAGGAGGAGTGTGATATGTCCAAGAAAAATAAAAATTCCGGCAAGACGGGAAACCCAGTCTCTGAAAGCGGGCATGCGACTATAGATTTCCCGCAGGTCGGGGAGTTGGTTTACAGCGGCCACTATGCCGTGCGCATCAGCGCCCCGGAATGCGGCGGCGTGGAACTGTCGCTTGACGGCGGACGATGGCAGGAATGCCGCAACGAAGCTGGCTACTGGTGGTTTGATTTGCAGGGCCTTTCGGCCGGCGCGCATAACATAGCCGCCCGCATAAGCGGAGGCGGAGCCCCGATATCGCGCCGCGACTTTGTAGCGGGATAAAAGACCCCGCGAAAGCGTGGTTGAAAGAGGAGTTCTTGATGCTAGAATGTCAGTGGGTGGAGGGGAAAGCTTGCCATTTTGCGGCTATTGTACGGCGGCGCGGAGACGCGCGGCCTGTTTCCGCTTTGCCTTTCCGCCTGAATAGCGGCGTCTGACGATGCAGGCATCAAGCCCCGTGCGGCTTTGCCGCGCCGGGGAAAATTCAGGAGGGTGTGTATATGGTCAGTTTCGGAGAGATAGTCAGCGGTTCGGCTACAACGCTGCTGAACCAGCTTATCGCAAACGACAGCTTGCGGCGCATGGCGCTGAGGCAGGCCGAGACCATGGCGTACGAGAACTGCATGGAGGACGCCTATCCGCATGCGGTAAAGGAAGCGGAGTTTATAGCAAAACGCAACCTGCTTTACGCGCTGGATAAAGCGCTTGAGCAGGGGCTTATAGCCCCTAACGTGCGCAAGCGCCTGTTGCAGAACCTTGTGGGTAAAATAATGCTGCCGGGGTCGGACGCGAAGAAAAACTTCATAGCCAAGCATAAAATCCATCCTCCCGGCTTTCTCACCATAAGCCCCGGAGCCACCTGCAACCTGCAGTGCACCGGTTGTTACGCCAACAGTTCAAGCAGCGAGAAATCGATGCTGGATTATCATGTTTTTTCCCGGATACTGACTGAAAAGGAAAAGCTGTGGGGCAGTTATTTTACGGTTATTTCCGGAGGGGAGCCGCTGATGTGGCGCAGCGAGGGCAAGAGCATGCTGGATATATTCAAGAAGTTCAACAGCGAATATTTCCTGATGTACACCAACGGCACCCTGATAGACAAGAAAATGGCCAGGCGCCTGGCCGAGCTTGGCAATGTCACGCCCGCTATTTCGATAGAAGGGTTTGAGGAAAGCACGGACCAGCGGCGCGGCAAGGGCACCTATAAAAAGATACTGGAGGCTTTTGCAAACCTTCGGGAGGTCGGCGTCCCCTTTGGCGTTTCGCTGACGGCCACCAGGAAGAACGTGGACATGCTGTTGAGCGATGAGTTCATAGACTTCTGTTTCGGCCAGCAGGGGGCAATATACGGCTGGTTCTTCCACTACATGCCCATAGGGCGGGCCTACACCATGGACCTGGTGGTTACGCCTGAACAGCGCCTGTGGATGTATGAGCGCCAGCAGACACTGCTAAGGGATAAAAAACTGTTTTTCTTGGATTTCTGGAACGGCGGTCCTATTTCCCACGGCTGTCTGTCCGGGGGCAGGCGCGGAGGCTATTTCTATATCAACTGGAACGGCGACGTGACTCCCTGCGTATTTTTCCCGTATTCAACCGCGAACATAAAAAAAGTCTACGAGGACGGCGGCGACCTGAACACCCTGTTGTTTTCGCCATTCTTTTCGGACGTGCGCGCCTGGCAGACTGAGTACGGCTTCGCGCAGGACTATAAGGTTGTAAAGCCTGAAATAGGCAACTGGCTCAGGCCCTGCCCGATGCGCGACCATCACCGCAAAGCCCAGGAGCTTATTAACAAGCACAGGGCCGAGCCGGTGGATTTGCCTGCCGCAGATGCCTTGGGCGACTCGGAGTACCACAAGATGCTCAACGAGTACGGCGACAGGATAGGCGAGCTTACGCAGCCTATCTGGGACAGGGAGTATCTGGCCAAATAGCGCGCGCTTCCGGGCCGGCGTAAGCTCCGGGGCGCCGCAGGGGATATAAGGGGGGCTTAGTGCTGGCAAGGAGGCGTTATGAAAGTAAAAGCAGTAGTGCCGATGTTGCTTTGCGCCGGTCTGGCGCTGGTTTCCCCCGCCAGGGCTGACATGCCGGTTTCGGCTTCGCTGATGCCGGGCGTGGGAATCCAGGTGGGCGGCAGTTTCGGCAAGGACTTCGGGAGCAGCTTTTACCTGGGGAGCGAAGGGGAAGTGCACTGGAACCATGACTGGGCCACAGGTGTGCAGCTTGGATACTTCTTCGGCCATACCGACGGGCAGGAATTGAAGCGGGAGTTCAAGAACCTGCAGATTACCCCCTACGTCAAGCGCTATTTCGGAATAACCGACAGTTGGCACGGCTACGCCACGGCCGGGGCCGGGGTTTATTTCGTCAATTACGATGATGATGCCGCAGTGCCGGACGTTGATGATTCAACTAAACGCTATTTCGGGTATGCCGCTGGCCTGGGAATATTCAAGACGCTGGCGAAAAACTGGGAAATAGGCGTGGATTTGCGTCTTCACCGTATATTCCGGCAGGATTTTGTACTGACGACATTCACCCCGTCGGCAGTGATAAAAGTGGAGCTCTAGCTGCGGGCCTCACCGTCCTGCGGAGGCTGCCCGGCGTCCCGACCGGTTTGCATAGGAGCTTAAGGTCCTGCGGAGAATGAGTCTGTCCGTTAATAATGATAGAATGAATCATAATGAATACGGGCAGAATCCTGGTAATTGACTCCGATAATGAGGGGCAACGGCTTACCGCGTTGTTGAAGACGCAGGGGCATCAGGTGCAGGCTACTTCCGTGCGCTCCTATGCCAGCATGCTGTTGAATACCTGGACCCCGGACCTCATACTCATCAATTTGTTCTGCCAGAGCATTCCGGCGCTTGAATTTCTCGACGAAATACGCCGCCTGCCCGGTGCGCAGGAACAGCGGGTGCTTGTCTTCTCGGCCCAGCCCGGAATTGAGTTGCTGACCGGCAATAAACCGGTAACGGAAGCCCTGCTGTCCAAGCCTGTGGATTTCAATGTGCTGGGCCCCCTGCTCAAACGCTGCACCGGAGAGCCTTCGCCTGAGATGCGAAAGCCGGTGCTTGTCGTGGACCATGATGAAAAAAGCCTTGATATTTTCCGCATGTATCTGGAAGCGGCGTATTATAAGCCGGTTACGGTTGCCAGCGCGTCGTCGGCGCTTTCCCGCATTGAAGATGAGGCGCCTTCGGCCATAATAATCGACCCGTTTTTGCCGGACGCCAACGGCTTTGAGCTGATAAGCCGGTTCAGGACTGACGCCGCCACTTCGGGAGTGCCGGTGATAGCCGTCTCCGAACTGCATTTCAATTCTTTCCAGGAACGGGGCATGAGCGGTTATCCGGAAATAATCGCTTCCGCCATCAGCGACGAGATGTTGCTGGGCACGGTTGAAAAGCTCCTGTCCGGAAGCGTTTTGGGCCGCGATGAACACGAGTCGCGTTTCAAGCCCAAGGTGCTGATAGCCGACAGCCAGCCGGTACTGCTTGCCCTGATGACGGAAATGCTTGAAAAGTCCGGCTTTGAAGTGGTCACAGCATTCGACGGGGACGAGGCCGCAGAGCGCGTGCGTTCCTGCGCGCCCGATATAGCGGTGTTCGATTACGACCTGCCGATGAAAGACGGCTTTGCCCTGGCGCAGGAGATGCGCAGCGATTCGGCGTTTTCCAACCTGCCGGTTGTGCTTCTGAACGCCTTGCCGGACAAGCATCTGAAGATGAAAGGCCTGAGCCTTGGCGTTGACGATTATCTTATAAAGCCTGTGGATGCCGACGAGCTTGTGGCGCGCATCCGCATGATATTGCGCCGCACCAGGCAGGTGTTGGACGCCAATCCGCTGACGCATCTGCCGGGCAACCCGTCAATTCAGGCGCGAATAGAGCGCGAACTTCTGCGCAAAACCAAGTTCGCCGTCCTTTACCTTGACCTTAACCACTTCAAGGCCTTCAACGATGTGTACGGTTTCGACGCCGGTGACAGGGTCATCAAATCAACGGCCAACCTTATAATAGAGCAGACCAAAAAAGGCGGCAGCAGTTTGGACTTTATCGGGCATATCGGCGGAGACGATTTTATCGTGGTTACTTCTTTCGACCGCGCCGAGGAACTGGCCGCGCGCATCGCCAAAACCTACGATTCCGTGGCCCCCTCGTTCTATACTGAGGAGGACCGCAAGCGCGGCTATATATTAGGAGAGGACAGGCAGGGGCAGAAACAGCACTTCCCTTTCCTGTCAATATCTATAGGTGTTGTTCACAACAAGACGCGAAAGATTACGTCTTTGGGCCAGATAAGCCAGATTGGCGCGGAACTCAAGCACATTGCCAAGATGAACTCCGGGCCCGGCAGCTGCTACATCATGGACCGCCGCAACGACGAACCCGCCCCGGGCTCGGCCTGAGTCACCTCTTCCCAGACAGTATCTTCTTGAATTCTTCTTCGGCCGCCTTCTGGCAGAGGTTTATCTGCTCCTGCGGCATTTCCTTTTGTATGGAGTCGCGGCTTTTTTTGGAGTTGGGCTCATTCTGCGCGGCGGCAAGCGTGAACCATTTGCAGGCTTCAAGGTTGCTGGACTCCACCCCGGCTCCGCTGTAATAGCAGCCAGCCAGATTGTTTTGGGCGCCGGCATGTCCCTGTTCGGCGGCTTTGCGGTACCAGAATGCCGCCAGAGTCATGTTCTGCGGCACGCCGTAACCGCCGGCATACAGGACGCCAAGATTAAACTGCGCGTCGGCGACGCCGCGTTCCGCGGGCAGTTGCGTAAGCTGGGCGGCTTTGCTGAAGTCCTGTCCCACCCCTTTTCCCGAGTAATAGAGT
>JAAYTX010000104.1 GCA_012523635.1 Elusimicrobiota bacterium | reverse complement strand
CCAAAAGCTCGCCGGGCTGGTTTCAGAAATAAAGGCCGGGCACAGGCTGGCCATAACCCTGTCCGTAGGCGAAATGGAGAAAGAGGATTACCGCCTCCTGCGCGAGGCCGGGGCCGACAGGTTCCTCCTGCGCTTTGAAACTTCCGACAGGAAGCTTTTCTCGGCGATGAAGCCTGACGCCGACTACGATGCCCGAATATCCTGCCTGCGCCGACTGCGCGAAACCGGTTTCCAGGTGGGCTCGGGCATCATGGTGGGCCTGCCGGGACAGACGCTTGAAAGCATAGCCGATGACATCATGCTTTTCCGCGAACTTGAACTGGACATGGTAGGCATAGGCCCCTTCATCCCGGACCCGGACACCCCGCTTGCGGGAAAACCCGGCGGCACAGCCTTGCTTGCGCTCAAAACCGTGGCCCTGACCCGAATAGTCACGCAGAACACGCATATGCCTGCCACCACCGCGCTTGGCAGCATAGACCCGCTTGGAAGGCAAAAAGCCCTGCAATGCGGGGCCAACGTGCTTATGCCAAACGTCTCGCCGCGCGCTGTGCGCAGGCACTACAAGCTTTATCCCGGCAAAATCTGCATAGACGAACAGGCGGGCGACTGCTCCGCCTGCACCGCAGCGATGCTTGAAGGCCTGGGCCGCTTCCGCGCCGAAGGTCCGGGCCATTCGTTGAAATCACGCAAGACGGACTAGGAGCCTCTTATGGAAAAAACGCCAAAATCCCTACGCCTGCAGATAGCCATATTCGGAAGGGTGAACGCGGGCAAATCCAGCGTACTCAACATGATAGCCGGACAGCAAGTGGCCATAACTTCCGCCGTGCCGGGCACCACCACTGACGTGGTGGAGAAAAGCATGGAACTGCTCCCGGTAGGGCCGGTGACTTTTCTGGACACCGCCGGCCTTGACGACAAAACCGAACTGGGACATCTGCGCACCGCCAAATCCGAAAAGATTTTCGACAGGGCCGACGTCATGCTGCTGGTCACCGAAGCCGAAACCTGGGGCGAGTGCGAAGAGCAGGCGGCGAAGAAAGCGTCAGAAAAGAACATCCGCGTCATCGTGCTGGTCAATAAAACAGACCTGCGCCGCCCCTCGCCCGAATTCCTGTCGCGCCTGCGCGCCAGATTCTCCGCCGTGCTGGAATGCAGCACCGCGGACCTTTCGGTCCGGGAAGCCTTCATGGCGCGGCTGAAAGACATTCTGTTGGAAATGGCTGAAAAGGCGGCAGGTAGACATTCTTTCATACTGCGCGACCTGGTCCCCCCGCTGAAAACCGCTGTTCTGATAATCCCGATAGACAAAGAAGCGCCAAAAGGCCGCGTGATACTGCCGCAGGTGCAGGTGCTGCGCGAACTGCTGGACAACGGCTCGCTTTCGCTGACCGTACGTGAAAGCGAATACGCGGCGGCGCTTTCAGCCCTCAAAGAGCCGCCCGCGCTGGTGGTCTGTGATTCTCAGGTGGTGGATTTCATGGTCTCCAACACTCCGCCCAATGTGCCCTGCACCACTTTCTCGATTCTTTTCGCCCGTTATAAAGGCGATTTTGCCGAGCTGGTGAAAGGCGCGCAGGCCGTAGAAAAGCTTCGGGCCGGGGACCGCGTACTGATAGCCGAGGCCTGCTCCCACCACCCCATAGAAGACGACATCGGCCGCGTGAAACTGCCGCGCTGGCTGAGGGAAAAAGCTGGCGGGGACCTGCACATAGACACCGTTTCCGGAAGGGACTTCCCGGAAAACCTTTCCGCTTACAAGGTTGTGATAATGTGCGGCTCCTGCATGCTTACCAGAACGGAAACGCTTTCGCGCATAAGACAGACCGCCGGGAACGGCGTGCCGGTGACCAATTACGGTCTGGCTATTTCTGCGGCTAAAGGCGTGCTGGAAAGGGTTTTGAAGCCGTTCGGGATTTAAGCT
The DNA here is from genome assembly GCA_012523635.1 of Elusimicrobiota bacterium. Taxonomy (GTDB): domain Bacteria; phylum Elusimicrobiota; class Elusimicrobia; order Elusimicrobiales; family Elusimicrobiaceae; genus JAAYTX01. The sequence goes on along the minus strand of JAAYTX010000104.1, from coordinate 6,936 downwards.
GAAAGCAGTGACGGCAGGGATTTTTTAAGCCACTTCTCCGGGCAGGCGCGGGACTGCGCCTCCGTGGCGCCCAAATCCTCGAAAGAAACGACGCCGCCAATCCCAAGCGCCCCGGCCTTGGAGGCTGAAAGCCTGTTCTGGGCGCACACAAACATCAGAGGCTTTCGCATACGCCTGCACAAAGCGGCAAGCGCGGCCGGAGCCTTACCGAAAGCGGTCTGTTCATCAAGGCGTCCTTCCCCTGTTACAACCAAATCCGCCCGGCTCACGCGCTGTTCCGCGCCTAGCAGTTCCAAAACCTCGCCTGCCCCGCATTTAAGTTCCGCGCCCAGAAACACCGCCAGCCCGGCCGCAACTCCTCCGGCGGCTGCGCCGCCAGGCTTTCGTCCCATGGGCTCAAGGCCCTGCTTCCCCAGCACGGCGCACAGGCGCACAAGGGCTTTTTCCATTTCAGCCACTTGAGCCGAGGTGGCCCCTTTCTGCGGGCCGTAAACCCGCGCCGAGCCAAGAGGCCCGAGCAAAGGGTTCCTCACATCCGTAAAGGCCGTAATCCGTATTTTCGCGATTCGTGGGTCAAGCCCTGAAAAATCTATTTTTGCCAGACGCCTCAAAGGGCCGGTGCCGGGCGCAAGCTCCCGCCCCGAAGCATCATAAAATTTAACGCCAAGCGCCGCCGCCATGCCCGTGCCCGCGTCGTTGCAGGCGCTTCCGCCCAATCCCACGATTATGGAACGCGCCCCGTCGTCCAGCGCCGCGCGTATAAGTTCTCCGGTGCCGCAGGAAGACGCCGACATGGGCTTGTTTTTTTCGCCGCCAAGGGCGGCCAGCCCGCTTGCCTGCGCCATCTCTATTACAGCCTTGCCGCCGGCCAGCAAAAGATAGGAAGCCCGCACGCCGCGTCCCAGCGCATTCTTCACAAGGCGTGTACGCCGTCGCCCGCCAAGGCCGAAAGCCAGCGCCTCTGTAAGACCGTCGCCCCCGTCGGATATGGGCATCAGAGCAGGCAAGTGCCCCGCCTTCGCGGCGGCCGCACCCAAAGCGCGCGCGGCGGCCAAAGGGCCAATAGTGCCCTTGAACGCGTTAGGGGCCAGCAAAATCCTCATAGACGAATTCTATCAAATGCCCCTTGCGCTAAATGTTAAAATAAAATTGATGAAACAACATCCCGATGTGGTCTATCGCTATGGCCGGGCCCTTTATATAAACCTGACCAACCGCTGTCCCAACGCCTGCGTTTTCTGCATGAAAAAAAGCTGGAACATGCGCTACCGCAGCTACAATCTTGAACTGGGCAAGGCCGAGCCTGAAGCCCCGGCCATAATAGACGAGCTAAAACGGCAGACCGCTCAACAACAGGCTGACGAGATAGTGTTCTGCGGCTACGGCGAACCATTTTACCGGCTGGACACCCTGCTGGAAACGGCGGCGTGCGCCCCCAAACTGCCGGGCAAGCCCAAGACTCGCGTAAACACGATAGGCCTTGGCAACATGATAGCGGGCGAAGACGTGACACCCAAACTGAAAGGCCTGCTGGACACCATCTGCGTCAGCCTCAACACCTCCTCTCCCGAGCAGTGGCTTGAAATAGTGCGCCCTCAGCCCGCGTTCCGCGAAAAAGGGTTTGAAGGCGTGTGCGACTTCGTGCGCCGATGCACGAAATACGTGCCGCAGACCGTGGTGACTGCGGTGGAATATCCGTCTGTGGACATCCCGGCTGTCCGCCGCTTGGCGGCCAGCCTTGGCGCGGGATTCAGGGCGCGGGAATACATGCCTGACTATCAGGACAAATGAAGCCGGAAAGCAAAACCCTCTATCTTCTGCTTGCGGCGCTGGCGCTGGCCCTGCTGGCCGTGCCGTCGGCAATACTGCTGGACGCGGTTAAAAGCCATTTCTCGTTTCTCGACTCGCTCACCATGCGCTCCCCGGCGCCGGCGCAGAAACACATTTCCCCTGCGCCGCCTGCCCTCCGTTCCGGGAAACTGGTTTTCGTGGCGTTCACGGTGAAGGCGCCGAAGGCCGCAAAAGTTGCGCTTGCGGGCGACTTCAACGAATGGGATTTTTCGCGCGGGCCGCTGCTCAAGGCCAAAGACGGAGCATGGCGCACGGAAATACCGCTTACTCCAGGGCATTACTGCTACCAGATAGAGATAGACGGCAAGGCGGGCCTTGACCCGTCCGCCGCCCAGACAAAACAAATAGAGGGAAGGACATGCTCGGCTCTGACTGTGGATTGAAATTTTTATTTCTCTGCGGCCTGCTGTGCCTTGGCGCGCACGACGCTTCGGCGCAGGACAGACAGAGCGCGGCTTTGCTCTGGATACCCGCCGCCGGAAGCGACATCACTGCGGAACTGGACGCGCTGGACAAGTGCGCGGCCTGCCGCTTAACGATAGCCCTTTCCCCGGAACAGGCCGTCCCCGCGTTAAGGACGCGTCTTAGGGAAGAAGCGCGCAAGGGCAGGCTGGAACTGGCCGTGCGCGCCGCCGGAGACCCGCCGCTGCCGCTATTATTCTCTCCCGATAGCCCGGAAGTGCGCTGGCGCGGCAAGGCGCAGACAGCGCTCTGGGGTTCGCGTCTGGACATACTGGCTTCCGTAGTATTCCAGGCCCGCAACTCCCACGAGGAGATGTACGGCGCACCTCCGTCGGGCTTTGTGCCCGCGGGCGGGGGAGCGATACCGCAGATGCTTGAACTGCTTTCCGCCTATGAAATAAGCTGGCTGGCCGCCGGTCCGGCTGATTCCGCCCCTTTTACGGTAACGCTCTCCAGCGGAATACTTTTGCTGCCCTTCCACCCGGCCGACAGCATGGAAGCTCTCGGCAACCTGCTGATGCAGGCTGGCGGACGCATTTCAATACAGGACCAGAACCCGCCCCAGCTTCCGGAGGAAGATGAAGACACCGCTCTTGCGGAACCTTCGGCTATAGCGGAGGCCGCCCAGGCGCAAAGCACGGCCGCAGTGCAGTCTGCGGCGGCGCCCGGAAAAAATATCCTTTTCGCCGTAGTGGACGAATCGCTTTCGGCGCCGGAAAGCTACCGCCCGCTCCTGGCCGAGTTCATGTCGGCGCAGGAATCCGGACAGGATGTGGAATGGCTTACAGTCTCGTCCGCCGCGGCCGCAAGCTTCGTATCCGCCGCCGCGCTCGCGAACTTCCCGCCCCCCTGGACCGAAGACTATTCGGCCTGGGCAGGCTCGCTTAAACAACGGGCCGCCCTGCACACCCTTGGCGAACTGCGCCGGGCCATAAACGTGGCCGCCAATTCCACTTCCGGCGGGCATGTAAAGCCCAAGCTGGTGTCTGGCCTGGAACAGCTTGAACGCGGGGATAAACTCCTGCTTTTTGCCAGCACTGACACCGCCACTGCCTCCGCGATAGAAGAGGAATTCCGGCAGAAAGTGGCCACGCTTTACCGCCAAGCCGGCCTGACTGTGCCTCCGTCGCTGCGGGATTCGTTGGCCATAGCGGAACCCGAAGTTGGCGACGAAGCCCCGCAAATTTCGACAGCCTCGGCCGCCATCAAGGCCGGGGATTCCTATCTGCTGATAGAGAACCCTCAAAAACAACTGCGGATTCCCGCCAAATACCACACGCTGCCGGGCGGCGCGGACCCGCAGCAGCTCTTCAACCTTCAGTCTATACTGGTTTCCTGGGATGAAAAGACCATAAAATTCACCCTGCGAAACCGACGCCCGGAGCGCCAGGACAGGCCCCTCCTGCGCCAGTTCGTGATTGCGGACCTCTATATGGACATCAACAGCAGGCGCAACTCCGGCACAGGCATCTTCCTGCCGGAACGGCGGCTGAGCCCCAACCCGGATGACGCATGGGAATACGCGGTCTCATTTTCCGGGCAGAAGGCGCAGGTTTACAAAACCTCGCTGGCCGGCATACAGGCGGGACGCTCCTACAACACCAGGCAGGACAAATCAGGCGACATAAGCGTGGAAATACCGCGCAGCGAGTTCCGCGGCAACCCAAAACTGTGGGGCTATACCGCGCTGATCATGGCCGCAAGCGACACCTCGTCGGATTCCTCCTCGCCGGAGCAAAACGCCGACGGTGATACCGTGCTTGACTGGATGGCCGCGGACAAGATGGGAAGCTCGCTTTCCTCCCTGCACGCCGCAGACAGATTGTAAGTAGAATAAATAGGCGCCGCCCCTATTTTCTACCTGAAATTTCCAGGAGGCTTGGAATGGATAAAGGAATTGCCGGGACGGAGGAGTTATGCGCCGTCATGCGCAGAGCCGCACATGGAGGATAATATTTTAAACGGAATTTTCAATCTAACGCCGGCATATGTTTTGCCGCATGGAATAATGACGGCAGTATGGATATCTTTCGGAGTGGCTATTGTCGCCGATGTTTATTCTTTTTATCGCATACCAAAAAACCATGTTCAAGGACATGGCCATACTGGCATTCCCGCAATAGGATGGTTAATTTATCTGCTGGTATCCCTGATATGCCAGGCCTGGGGTATGCTAGTATTGCTTACGCTGTTTCATTGTACCGCAAGGGTGTTTTATCCGATTTTTCTTAAAGCTTTTGGCTATCGATGGCTCAAACTGAAAAAGGGGCAAGGGTAAACAGGGACAGCACCTATTCATTTGCCTCCGCCATAAGGCTAGGCATAAATTTCTCTTAAATTGTCCTGGCTAACCGCGCCTGAACAGGCGCAGGAACGGGGATAACAACAACCAGACCAGCCCCAGCACAGCCCCGATTATCAGGGCGACAAAACCAAACGATACTATCGCGGCGACCAGCAGCACGCCGCCGACAAGCGCCAGCAGCCACGTCAAAGGGCCGGGCCTGTAAACTTTCACAAAAACACGCCCGGAGCCGCGGCCTCCGCGGGTTTCCTGCGCCCCTCCGCCGCCCGGAGACACTATCTCCGGTTCTATAGCGGCACCGGCGTTATCCGGCACGGCCTCAATATCGTATATCTGCTTGTTTTCAGTCATATGCCTGATTTCTAAATACGTTTTGCCGGAGCCATGCCGCGCCGCGACGGTAGGGCTGCCAGCGCCGCGCGACATATTCAGGGCCCGCGAATTCTACTTCACGGCCCCCTGCCGCTCCGCAAAATAGGGGTTCTCCAGATACGGCTTGCGGTCCGGCTTGACCAGCGACTTGCGCACTTCAACATCACCCAACAGCATCGCCGGGGCCACTATTGATACCGGCACCGGGTTGAAATAGCTGGAAACGTAGCTTTCGGCTGACACCGCCTCTATGGCGCGAAGCGCCGCAGGCACCAGCCCCACTATTTCAAGACCGTGCACCGGCTCTTCATGCCCGTCAGACGCATACACCTTATAGGCCGCAAACCGCGCCTCATACCCCGCGCTCTCGCGCGAGAACGAATCGAAAGCCCGTATCACTATCCCGTATTCCAGGTCCATTTCCCGGCACATGCGCGCAAGGCGCTGGCGCAGCTTGGCGGCAGGCAGCACGCAGCCGGATTCACGGCGCGCACTCACAAAAACATTGCCCGGCTGGCCGGACGCGAAACGGCGGAAGGAAGCGCGGCCATGCCCGTTGGATTCATTCTTGCCCTTTATCGGGGAGCGGCTCATATAAACGTCCAGCAGTTTTCCGCGTTTGGCGAGAGCCACGCGCTGCGCAGGGACGCCTTCATCGTCCACCTTATAGGAGCCGATAAGCGGCTCGCCCTTCCAGTCTTTCTGCGATGGGTCGTCGTAAACGTCAAGGAAAGCGGGAAGGACGCGCAGACCCAGCTTCGGAGCCAGCTGCCCCATGCGCTCGTCCACCCCGTTTGAAAGCCACTCCTCGCGCGGGTTTGAGACATTCGCCACGAACAGGTTGAAAAAGAATTCCCCGGCCGCCGGCCCCTCCAGCAGCACCGGGCCTATATAGGCGTCAATGGTGCCGGACTTGTAAAATTCCTCTATTTCCCTGCCAAGGCGGTCCGCCTCTTCCTCAAGCTTGTCGACAGACGGTATGGAAGCCGCGTCCATGAAGAAGATATCCTTGCCTGATTTTATCGGGAAGCCGTCCTGCGCCTGTCCCTCGGCGCGCAGGGCTAACTGGCCAAGAGTGTCCTTAACCATGAACTCCGTCCCTTCGCTGTTAAGGTAGCGCTGGGTCTCGGCCGCGAACCACAGCGCGGCCCTTGATTCCTGCACCTGCGGATATTTCTTGAACACAGCTGACAGGCGCTCGGCCAGACCGCGCAGCTGAGCGTCGTCCGGCAGGGCCTGCTCCTGCGGCACATAAGTCCTGAAAGCCTGCGCAGTGGTCCTGTCCTGCAACATCTCGCTGAAGCTCTTCATCTGCTTGAACGCTTTTTTACGCGAGAACGCTTCCAGCGCGTCCTTATACGCGCCGTCGCTCATTGACCACAGCGTGAAGCGCACTCCGTCGTAACCGGCGTCCTGCGCCACGTTCGACACGTTGGGGCGCTGGTAGTTGAACTTGGAGTTGTCGAAGGCGTAATCGCCGACAAGCACCTCCGCGCTAGCCCTGCGGTAGCGGTTTTTCATGTTTTCCGACAGGACAGCACCGAACCCGGCCTCAACAAAAGAAGACGTCCCGTCCCATACAGTATAGGCGGCGTAATAGGGCTTCTCAAGCTGATCCAGCCTCAGTATCCCCACTGTGCGGGACATCTCGTCCTGCATGGCGCGCAGAATCGCGTCGTTCTGGAGCGCCGGCTCTTCCTGAGCGCAGGACACCCGGCCAAGGCACAGCAGCAGCCCCAGACAAAGAACGGTCTTCTTCATTTTGAACCTCCATTCTCATGGAGAGGCGAAGGCAGGAGCGGCGGCTTTTCATGAGTCTTGCGCGTCTTCTCCACTTCCATTTCCCCCACCAGCAGGCTGGGCGCTATGGCCGAAACCGGCACCCAGCCGGATTCGGCTCCGCAGCTGCCGTTAAAAACGTCCTCGTCATCGGCGGCGGCCAGTAT
>JAAYTX010000103.1 GCA_012523635.1 Elusimicrobiota bacterium | reverse complement strand
CGGCCCCGATAGCGGCTATCTCCGCTTGCGGCGGCGGCGCCGGCAACTGCGACGAACTGCTGAAGTAAGCTGAACGTCTTGTTTGAAAACGGCGGGCTTATCACCCGCCGTTTTTCATTTACGCAGTCAAAGACGCATATCCTCTTTTAGTACAATAGCACCGTGAGTATCCGGACCAAAATCCTGTTGTTCATGCTCCTGCTGATGAGCGCCATAGTGGGCACGCTCTCGCTTAGCCTGTATTACACCGAAAAAAACATTCTGGAGCGCGCCGAATACACCCGCCAGCAGCAGGTGATACTGGCGTGGACGCAGGTCTGCCGCGAGACCCCGCCGCAGCTCGGCTCATCTGACGGCGCCCACTACTTCGACAAATTCTTCGCCGCGCCCTCGATTCTTGAAAGACACTGCATAGATAAAACCGGGAAGATATACCTTAGCGCCAATCCAACGAATCTGGGCCGGCAGGCCGCAAATGTGACATTCCGCACCGATTATCCGCCCAATGACATGGGATTTATAAGCGAAGCGGTCCTCCCGGACCATCGCGCCGTCATCCAGGTAGACACCCCCATACGAGTGCGGCAAAATGAACCGGTGCTGGCCCGGCTTGTTTTTTCAAAGAAAGAACTAAACAGCAAAATGGAGCAAAAACTAAGGGAAGCCTCGGCCCGCATCTACGTTGTCAGCGCCATAGCCCTGATTGTAGGCTGTATCGGCATACTATTCCTGACCGCATTCTTCAGCAACCCGATACAGACGCTAATAAGCGGCGTACGCCTGATAGGCTCTGGCAACCTGGAGCATGCAATCATCATACCGGGACGCACCGAATTCAGCGCACTGGCAAACGAAATAAACCTGATGGCCAGGAAACTGCGCGAACTGGACAAGATGAAAAGCGACTTCACCTCCGGCATCACGCATGATTTGCGTTCCCCGGTAACGGGCATCAAGCTCTGCGCCAGCAACATTCTGGACGAATACAAGACCAAAAGCTTTCCGAAGATACCGGAACAAACCCTGCACATACTGGAATATGCCGAACGCCTAAACCGCTTCATCGACTCGCTGCTGGAAGTGGCTAAAATAGAATCGGGCAAATCCCATCTGCGGATTTCCACCGCAAACCTGGAAGATATCGCGGCCAGGGTGGTCGACTCCTACCGGCCGTACGCGCAGCAGAAAAAGCTGCAGGTGAATCTCGTGGTGGAGCATGAACTGGCCGATATCAGCGTGGACATCGACAAGATATAGCAGGCGATCTCCAACCTTATAGGCAACGCCGTAAAATATACCGACCATGGCCTGGTAACCGTGTACGTGGACAAGGAATCAGACGAGCGCCAGAAAATCAGCGTGGTGGACACTGGACGGGGCATACAGCCGGAAGAAAAAGCTAGGGTTTTCAACAAGTTCCACGGAGTCGCTGAAGCGGGCAAAGGAACCGGCCTGGGCCTTTATATAGCCAAAGCCATGGTGGAACTGCACGGCGGAACCATCGAATGCAAAAGCGAAGCTGGAAGAGGCAGCACATTTACGATACGCCTGCCTCAACGGACGGGACATGAAACCGAAAATACTGCTGCTTGACGATGAAATAGGCATATTAAAGGCCGTAGAAGAAAAGCTTGAGGCCGAAAATTACACCGTTATTACCTGCACGACGGCGGAACAGGCTCTTGTGACTTTGCGCAAAACCCTGCCCGACCTTATAATAGCGGACATACGCCTGCCCGGCATGAACGGATTTGATTTCTGCAAAAAAGTGCGCGCCATGCCCCAGCCGGCGGGAACCCTGCCGTTCATGTTCCTGACCACCACAAACACCGAAGCCTTTAAAATCACCGGCCTGGAACTGGGCGGGGACGATTACATAACAAAACCGTTCAGCCCATCCGAACTGGTGGCGCGAATAAGGGCTCTGCTGCGGCGCACAGCCCGCGCGGAAGACGAGACGGTGGAAGAACTGCAGGCGGCCGACGGCAGGCTGGTCATCAACAGCGGGCGTCACGACGCTGTACTGGACGGGAAACCGCTTGACCTTTCCCCCAAGGAATTTGACCTGCTCATTCTCCTGCTGAGAAAAAAGACCAGAGTGCTTACGCGCCAGTTTATAATGGAAAGCGTTTGGGGACGGGACTATGAAAGCACAACCCGCACCATCGACACCCATATAAAAGAACTGCGCCATCATCTTGGGAAATCAGGCAAGCTTATAAAGACGGTGGAAGGGCTGGGCTACAAGTGGGATGAAGAATAGCACTAGCCTAACCATCATTTTTTTAGCTAAAATATAACTCTCCTAGGCCCCCATCGTCTATTGGCTAGGACATTGCCCTTTCAAGGCAAAAAGAGGGGTTCGACTCCCCTTGGGGGCGCCACAATCTTAAACCGCCGTGAGGCGGTTTTTGTTTTATGGAGGTGCCCTCACAATTCGTGCGGGATGTGTGTTGAAACTGCTCTCTGCAATTCTACGGCAGCAGCGCTGCCTACAGGGGCGCAAGCAATTTGGCGCCACGTAGGTTAGGGTTGCCCGGATACGGCCCATTACTACGGAACAATCCCGCCACACGGTAGCCCGACACCGCGTCACCTGCCATGACTAAGCGATAATAGAATTTCTCAGATGAATTCTCACCCACAAGAATAATATTCATAGCTCGCTGCCCGGGAAGCGGTTCATACTCTATAGCCTTGACAATGTTCGGATATCCAGAGGGATGCATCTGCACAAGAATTCCCGCGAACTTATCTGCGGGAATTGACTGTTTCGTCTGTTCCAAAAGCAACGCATAGGCCTGAACGGCATCGTGCCTTATGAATGCGACATCGCAAAACTCCCCAGCTTGTCTGGCCGCCAATTTTTCATCTTGTACACTGGCAGAGACACAGCCGGAAAGCGCCATCACAATAAATAAGATACAACACTGAATCACTCGCATTATTCCCCCGAACAAGCTGCAACTAAAGTTGTCGCCCCAACCGCACTAGTAAAATCAACACCGCATGACGCACGGCGGCATCATTTGCGGCTGACATATCTCGCGGCGTAATATAAATATAATCCCACCGCCGGTATACAAGCGACGGCACAACCAATATACATCTCCCTAAAGCCTACAAACCCGAGCAACGGATTCCATGCCAATGGGTACAACGGCCGGATGTCGCCATACAACATTGAATCAAGAAACACATGAAACCAAGCCCCCAAAACGCCGGAAAATATGGCCTGTGGCAAAGAGGGCTCATACGCTATGCGCAGCTTCGCCATAACACGACGCATCGGCCCCCTCAAGCGATATAACAGCCAGCCGAATACTGCGCCTATTAGCGCAGATCCGACAAACGTGTGGGCATAACCATGCAGCGGGTAGTGCGGGTTATATGCCATAACATACAACGGTTCCACATCAATAACAACGCTAACCAGAACAAATACTGAAAAATCCAAATACCTTCTTAACGGCAAAGCCACGCAAGCGCTTGGCCCAAAATGGAAGGGAGTAAATGGCATAGTCTTCTGTATCATAATATCAAAACATTACCCTTTGTTTGCGCCAATATATCTGAAAACTGTCAATCGTAATAACAATTCATTTAGGAACCAAAGCCTCGTTTGAATTACTTTTTTATAAAGGTTCCAATTGCCTATTCGGAAGCAATGAGTTAAAATCATATTATTATGAATCTGCGTTTTCAAATAAGAGTGTGGCCGGTTGCAGTGTTGCTATTATCACTTTCCGGAAGCAGCGCAGCTGCTCTTGGCAATTATGAACTCTGGCATACTGAAGGGCAGGACATCCGCCTGGACACAAAATATACCCTGGCATTGCGGGAATCATTCCGCTGGCACGCAGGCGGAGACCTTTATCACCAGGAATACGATATTGGCATACTGCGGAAACTTTCGGACAACTGGAAACTGGGGCTGAATTACCGCCAGGTCTACTCTAAAAACTCATCCGACGACATTGAGGACGAAAGCAGGCCGCAAATGATTGCGCTATGGAAAAGCTCGCTAGGCAAATTTAATATTGAAAGCAACAACAGGCTTGAGTACCGCTCTTATGAGCACAAATCCTCGGACTGGCGGTATCGCAACAAGGCCACCCTGCAACTTCCTTTAAAACTCGGATGCCTGACCCTGTCGCCGTATGTTTCAGATGAAATATTCCTGGAACTCAATGACATGACCTTTATAAAAAACAGGCTATACAGCGGGATAACCGGCGCGTACGGCAAGGTCTCGCTGGACCTGTACTATATGCACCAGGACTCGAAGAGTTCTTCCGGATGGACAGGTACAGAAGTGCTTGGAAGCGCGCTGAAAATTGCTTTCTGAGGCGTTCGTATCTCAGGGCTTGCGCACGAAGTACTTAACCACGCCCAAAATAGAGATTTCCTTGTTTGAAACGGTCTTGTCAGGGGCGGACCTCCGCTCCGACCGCAAAACTGAAGTCCTGCCATTCATGAAATAGCGCCGCAATAAACATCCGTCGGACATTTTGGCCAGCACTATCTGTGAAGACGCGGCATAGGACTGTTCGGACAGCACGGCATAATCCCCTGATATCGCCAGCGGCTCGAGCACAGTACCGCTTATGCGCAACGCGAATAAGCCCGGCGAACCGCATGAAACTATCGGCAGGGCCTCGTCAGGATAAGCTCCGAGGTCGCACTTAAAATAATCATCGGTAGCTATGCCTATGACAGGCAGCAGGGCCGCCGCCCGCGACGCCACACGCCCGCCGTCAGCAGACGCCCTGATGCGATAACTGGCACGGGTAGCGTCCAGCGCCAAAACCAGTTCCTCTACGCCTATCCCCAGTTCTTTAGCCAGCGGGAGCCTCTGGTCCTCTCCGGGCACAAGCTCGCCGCTCACCCACCTGGACACGGTAGCCTGCGTGACTCCCATCGCGCGCGACAGTTTTATCTGCGCGCCTTTCCTCAAACCATTGTTATGCCTCTTCAGCAGTTCCGCCAAAGTCATACGCTAGTCCCCCCACTCAAAAACAAAGTCCGTGAACCGATTAAACACCCGGCGACTTCTACGACTGAAAAGCCCAGCCGGTCAAGACATCACGCGACATTGACAATTTTCACAACTTGTGTTATATTACCTCAAGTTATTTCGTACCGGACAACAACCGGGTTTCAGGGGGGAAACACAATGTAAACGGACACAGGCGTGGTCATGCGCCTTGTCTGGCGCCCGGACGGTGCTTTGTCCCCCCAGCGAGTAACCGACGGGCGCATCTTTTTTATCTTCGATATTATACAGCAAAAATCCGTTATTGGTAATCCACCGTTTGTGGCATAGGCCTAAACGGCGGATGCCGCGCCCCGCCATACTCATCATTCAACCGCGCGCAGCCCGGCGCCCTTTGCGCCGACTGTCATATTAGGTTAAAATTTCCTGAACGTTTTCAGGGCAGGAGGCACATGATGCGCGCTATTTTCATATTCCTTACAATGTTGGGGGCGTTCTACCCCAATGCACACGCAATGGGGCTGCTACGCGGCCCTTATGTGGAAAATCCCATGCCGGATTCGGCTCTGGTGCGCTGGCGCACGGAAATCTCCACAGTTTCGTGGCTCGAATACGGCCCAGCCCCTTCCTGTTCAAAAACCATGACCATTTCAGAGGGCACATCCGACCATGCCATAAAGCTTTTCGACCTGCTGCCCGCCACGACCTATTGCTATCGAATCCTCCTGCCCTATAATGAAGGTGCGAATTCAGTGCTGGCAGCCACCGGCACTTTTAGCACCCTGCGCGCGCCGGAACAGGAGCAGACGGAATTTCTGGTGTTTGGAAACACCGGTTCAGGGCTGGAATCAGAACAGGCCCTTGCACATGCGATATTGCGTTTCTCGCCGGATTTCGCGCTGCACACCGGAAACCTGTTCCCCTCCGGCACTGAGGACGACGCCGACCGCCTGTACTTCACTCCGTATAAAGACGTCTTGGCAAAAATGACCGTATTTATCGCTCCTGGAGAAAACGAATACGGCGACATCACGGCGGGCAGGCCGGGGCTTAATTTTTTCAACGCCAACTACCGCAAGGCGCACCAAATGACATGGAGCAAAGGAACGCCGCAATATTATTCTTTCAGGACGGCAAATGCGCTGTTCATAGTACTGGACACCAATTTTGCTGCCGGCTTTGAGGGTGCCCCCAAAATAAGCCCGGACAGCCCGCAGTACATATGGCTGAAAAACCTCCTTTCTAAAACAGTCGGAGTATGGAAATTCGTGCTTATGCACAACCCAGCGTATGCAAACGGCACGGCCGGGGCTTATCCCGCGCTGACACAGGACCTGACGCCCCTTTTCGAGAAATACGGCGTGAATGCAGTCTTCCAAGGCAAGGAACTGACTTATGAACGCACTCTCCCGGTAACTGCGGGCGCCCCTGCGGAAAAGGACGGGGTCGTCTATATAACTTCTGGCGACGCTGGCAGGCCGCACCCCCCCATTCTTGAACAGGCAGCCGGACAGCTTACGGCAAAGCAGGCCCCGGTACCGCATTTCGTTCGGGTCGCCGTTTCCAAAAACACCGCCGCCATTCAGGCCTACGGCGCCGACGGCGCGCTTCTTGATGAAACCGCAATAACCCGCTGAATATATCCCAAAATAAAAGGGCCGGACTTGATGTCCGGCCCTTTCGTTTTTAATACTGTCTGGCTTACAGGTCGGTCATGTAGGCTATGTCTTCGTAAGGCGTCCTGTAAAGCGGCTGCTTCAGGCGCTTCTGGTCGAAGATATGGCCGAACATGCCTATCGAGCGGCCTATCACGAACAGGGCGTTGAGACAGCCCAGGTCTATAATCTCCTGCACCTCTTTCTTGTCGAAAAGGCCGGAGGAGCGCAGCAGGTCCACGAAGCAGACGCCGATACATCCGTCCACGTTCAGGATCAGCGTGGCTTTCTTGGAGGTGGTCAGCTGTTCCACCGCAAGCGCGTAGTCCAGTATTTCGGTGCTCTTGAAGGTCTTCTTGCAGTATTCCTTCAGCAGCTTCACGCGCATGTCGGGGTTGGACAGGCTCTTTACCTTATGGCCGATGCCCGGCACCAACTGGCCCCTGGTTTTCATGTCCTTTATGAACTGCTCGGGGGTCAGGCCGGAGGTGCAGCCGCGCAGAAAGTTCTGCGCCGCGCCGTCTATGGCTCCGCCGAAGCGGGGACCGATAGTCAGCATGCCGGAAGCCAGCGCGGAAATGATGTCCTTGCCGGCCCTGGCGGCCACTATGGCGTTGTGCGCGCCGGAAACAGCGGGACCGTGATCGGCCACCAGCGTGATTGCCAGCTCAAGGAACTTCTGCCCGTAAGGCGGAAGTTCTTTCTTGAACCAGAGCAGCCCTATGGCGCGGCCAAGCGGGGCGTCGCCCTTAAGCACCTCTGATATCGGCACGCGCGCATACTCCAGCTCGTCGCCGCGGTCGTCGGATATCGTGCTCACGAACGAAGCAGGGCGGCGCACCTTGCCCTCCTTCAGGGCCTGCGCGAAGTCCATAGGAATTACGGGGACCTGGGGTTCCGGCGCGGGCCTTATCACGCCTTTCTCGACAAGCTTTTTGTAAAGCTTGCTGATTTCGGTGCCGTAATCGTCAAAAGACTGGGGCACCACGGCTCCGGCCTCGCGCAGGGCCTTGTTCTTGGCGTCGGCGGTTTCCAGGTCGGAATTGGCCTTGGCGCCGGCATGGCCGAACTGGACGCCGGACGGAAACATCTTGGCGCAGGTGCCGGTAACCCAGATAACCAACGGCTTCTTTATCTTGCCGGATTTCAGGGCCTCGACGATTTTCAGCTCTTCGGTGCCGCCTATTTCGCCCAGCGCCGCAATCATTTTCACTTCCGGAATCTGGTCGTAGCGCAGTATGTGGTCCATGAGGGTGGAGCCGGGGTAGCTGTCGCCGCCTATGGCTATGCCCTCGTAAAGGCCGTCGGTGTTGCGGGCTATGATGTTATAGCACTCGTTTGAAAGGCCGCCGGACTTGGACACAAACCCGACGCTGCCTGGCCTGTGCAGTTTGGACTCGATGATGTTGTCTATCGTGCCGCCGGTGTTGCCTATCTTGAAGCAGCCGGCCTTTATGCCGCCCACGGTGGACGGGCCTATCACCATCTTGTCCAGCTTCCTGGCCTCAGCAGCTATCATGCGCGCGCGGCGTTCCGGCATGCCTTCAGCTATCACCACCACGGTGCGTATCGTGTCGGTGTGCAGGGCTTCCATGCTGGTGGCGTAAGCGCTG
>JAAYTX010000001.1 GCA_012523635.1 Elusimicrobiota bacterium | reverse complement strand
TCGACGGCGATGCCGACCGCATAGGCGTGGTGGACGACAAAGGCCGCTATCTTACCCCGTGCCAGGTCTTCCCCATACTGCTGAAATATTTGGCCGAGAACGGCAAGATTTCAGGCAAGGTCGTGCAGTGCGTGTCCATGGGATACCTCTCCAAGAGGATAGCGCGCGAAAAAGGCATAGAACTGGAAGAGGTGCCTGTTGGCTTCAAGCATATTTCGGCGAAGATGAAGACCGAGGACGTGCTGGCCGGGTCGGAAGAATCCGGCGGTTATGCCTGGAAAGGCAATATCCCGGAACGCGACGGCCTGATGACTGGCCTCAAGCTGCTGGAAATTATGGCCGCAACCGGCAAAACCCTGTCCGAGCTTTTGAAGGATGTGGAAGACAAGTACGGCAAGTCGGTTTTCATAAGGCGCGATTTCAAACTGAAAAAACCGGTGGCGGACAAGAGCTCCTTTGCCGAAAAAACCGCCAAAAAACTGCCCAAGAAGCTTTGCGGGACGCCCATAAGCGGAACTTTGGCCATAGACGGCCTTAAAATACTGCTGGCCAACGACAACTGGGTGCTGCTCAGGCCGTCGGGCACCGAGCCCCTGATGAGGATTTACGCCGAGGCGGAATCGGCTGCTAAAACAGAGGAACTGCTGTCTTACGCGGCCAAGCTGTCCTCCAGCTATGTGTGAGCCGGATTCCGCGGCATGCCGCAAATGCTATACTTTTGCATGGCGCGAACCTGAAATCGCGGCCCGTTTTGTGACTTTATGAATACTCTTCCTCCGCTGACGCCAGACGAACGCTCCCTGCTGGAAGATATAGCCGAAACCGGCGTACATGACAGCCTTGTCGCGCTGAAGAAGATAACGCGCACTGAATGGACGGCGTTTTCGCATAATCTCAGCATTTTCACAGCCAGCGAACTGTCGGGCCGCTTTTCGATGCAGGAAAAGCCGTATTTGGGCGGCAACCTGAACGTCCAGGGGCCGCTTAATATGGCTCTGCTGATTTCCTATCCCAAGGAAAGCGTGATGAACCTGGTGCATTTTATGGCGCCGAAGGAAGCCGCTTCGCAGCAGTCGGAACTGGAACACTTCACGGTAGCCGAGGCTTCCAACATACTGGCCAACACTTTCATAAGCGTCATCGCCAACACCCTGAAGGTTAAGATACTGGCCAAGGGCCCCAATGTGCTGCAGGGGCCAAACGTGGTGATGCTCAGCATGGCCGCTTCCAACGCAGGCCTGGACCCGGACTACATACTCACTTCGTCACTGAAGCTGGAATCCGACCAGATAAATATGAACTGCAACCTGGCGATAATACTGTCTTCAACGGGGCTGCGGGAATTGGTGACCGCCATGAGGAATTCGGCGGCATGGTCTGAGAAGGGACATTTTGTGTAAAATGATTGGGGAGCAAAGGGTAAAATGAAAAAAATACTGATTGTTGACGATTCGCCGATACTTAGGAGCACCATCAGGGCGGTGCTGGAGCGCAGCGGCTACCAGATAAGCGGAGAAGCAGGCAATTCCGAGGAAGCGATGGCGCTTTTCCAGAAAGAAAAGCCCGACATGATTTTGCTGGACATTCTGCTTCCTGGCGAATCCGGCCTGGACATTCTCAAGAAAATCATGGGCATAGCCCCGGATTCGAAGGTTCTGATAATAACGGCCATCAATCAGGAGTCCGTGAATTCGGAAGCCAAGAGCCTGGGCGCCAAGGGCATACTTTACAAGCCCTTCGACCCCATGGAACTCATCAACGCCATAGATGCTGCGTTGACCCAGCCCGCGAAGTAGTATTTTCCGTCAGATCCTGGCGGTCCTGATTCCCAGGGCCGCCAGCGCCCCGAAGACAAGCACAGGCGTCCAGCCGGCAATCAGAGGCGGCACCAACCCAGCCTCGCCCGCCGACTGCGCTATCGAAATCACCCACCAAAAGAAGAACGTTATAACAAGCGCCGCGGCGAAGTGCAGCATTTTATTGGCTTTGCGCACCACCACGGCAAACGGTATGCCCAGCAGGCAGATTATTGTCCAGTTGAATGGGGCTGCCAGCTTGCAGTGCAGGTAGGTAAGCTCCCTGTGAGTGGGCGAGCCCATCTTGCGCAACAGGGGCAGGCGCTGCAGTATGTCGCGGATAGTCAGGTCTTCCGGATAGATTTTTTCAGACAGCATGTCTGAGGGCGGCACGTCCACCGCGGAAGTCCAGGTGTCGAAGGCCGTTTCCGTCGGAGGGCCTTTGCGCGGCATTTCGCGTCGCAGGCCTTTGACAAAAATCCATTTTTCGGATACCGGGTCCCATTTCGCACTCCGCGCGTCGGTCTGCGAGACGGCTTTCCCGCCGCCTATCACGCTGAGCATGGGCCTGTCCATTTCTCCGGAAACCAGGTCCAGGCGCTGGGCCGAAATGAAGGCGTTTTTACCGATTTTGACGATGATATTGTTGCGTATCGGCTTGTCAAAATTCTTTTTTCCCTTTATATCGCGTTCGAAAATCTTGTCAGCGGTAAAATGCAGGCGGGGGGAGACTGTTTCCTGAAGCGTGAAATTAGCCGCCGCCACCAGCACGGCGCAGGCCACTACCGGCAGATAAATCTGCCGCGGATGGAAGCCGCTGGCCAGCGCGGCCATCCATTCTCCTGAGGCTATCATTTCCGAAAGGGCGAACAGCGCCGCAAGCAGCACCGCCACCGGCACGACAGTAAGGGTCCAGAACGGTATGGCCAGAGCGAAGTAGTGCAGCACCGTGCCGATTGAGGCTTCAGTGCGCATTATGTAGTTGATGTGGTCGAAAAGGTCGCCCAGAAAAACCAGCAGCGCGAAAACGCCCAGCCCGAAGAAAAAAGGAGGCCAGAATTTGGAGGCGCAGTAGCGGTATAGCAGTTTAAACATGGCGCAGTTCAGCTCTTAAGGCGCATATGCCAAAGTGTGGCCCCGACGGCGACTGCCATGGCGTCCGCCAGGAACGGCGCCCACCAGGCAACGGCGAAAACCTTGCGGCCAAGCCCTATGCCGCAGGCCATCACTCCGTAAAACACGAACAGTATGGCTATGCTCAGCAGCAGGCCCCAGGCGCGGTTTCGTTTCGCCATCGAGAGGCCCAGAGGGCAGCTTATCCAGAAAAATAACAGCGGCGACAGCGCCATGGCCATGCGCGTCGAGGCTTCAACCTTGTATTCCGCCTCCCGCTGGCGGCTGAGGGTTTTTTCATTTATTGTGCGCAGGATTTCAGGCGTCGTAGTCTCGGTCAGGTAATACTCCCGCTTGGCCTGCGCGCCGGTGAAAGGGATGAACACCGCGTATGATTTGTAGTCGGCCATAATCATCGCCGAAGGGTCTTTCGGGTCTGAGCGCTGGAACTGTCCGTCCCACATCTCCAGGTTCATGCCCTTTCCGGGGAGCACCGAGAAGCGGCCTTTCGGGGCGCTGATGCGCATGGCCCAGGCGTTGCTGCCTTCATCCTCGTATTTGAACAGGTGAATTCCTGATACCATGCCGCGGTCCTGGTCGACATGCTCCGCGTAGAGACGCCATTCGCCGATATTGCTGAAAGCTCCGGGCTCCACTTTGACATTGGTTATGCTGCTGGCCAGCTTGTGCTGCGCGGTGCGGAAGCGGCGGTAGGCGTTAGGGTTTTCCCAGTTATTGAGCCAGACCAGCCCGGCGGAAAGCAGCAAAGCGCACAGGCCTACCGGCCATACTATCTGCCCGAAGGAGAATCCCGCGGCGCGCATAGCCATCACTTCGCCGCGTTCGGAAAAAGCGGCCAAGGTGAGCAGCACAGCCAGCTGGAATGCCATTGGCAGGCTGAGGGCCAGCACTCCGGGAATCATCTGCACTAGGCTGTAGGCCAGCCAGCCAAGGGAAGCGCCTAACATTATCGCCGTGTTGAAAATGCGCACGAACTGGTTCATGAATATCACGGCGGAAAGTACGCCTACGGATGCTAATAGATACGGTATCAGCGTTCTCAGCAGATAGAATGGGATGATGCGAACTTTCATCAGGCTATCATTGTAGCAAATAGATTTCAGGCGGGTTTTGCGGCGCTTAGCGCCGACATGCCTTGCTACAGTTGACCGCACCGCCTATTGAGGTATTAGATTTAGGAGGGGGGGCTTTACAGAAAAGGGTCGTGTGCCAACGTGTAGACAAATAGTCCACATAGTCTTGAAGCTGTGTCGCGAACGCTGAAGCCGCGCCAGTTGTCAAAAACGGATTCATCCGGCGCGGACTGAGCCGGCAAGAGCGTAAACTTGCTGTTTCTGACGAATATTTGGCCAGGCGTTTGGTAGGCTGTATGCATTGTGCATGCGAGACGATAATGTTACCATTAACATGGAAACATATGCCGATGCCGGGTACCGGAGCTTCTTTTGCGCCCTGTTTATAGCGCGGCGCTCGCTTGTGCGCTGCTATTGGGCGCGCCATCCGTCTCGTCCGCCGAGGACGAGGGGTTTTCCGGCTTTCAGCAGAACAGCTTCAACCTGCTTGACCACACCCAATACCCGGAAGTATTCTCGTCTGAAATCTCCTCTTCCACCGCCGCGGAGGAGGAGGCCCCGGTTACCGGCGACCATGAACTTTCCGAGACCATGGAAGCCCTTGAGCCTATAAGCTATACGGGTCAGGAGTGGCAGGAAATACAGCGCCTGGACGAAACCGGGCAGCTGATTGAAGACCAGATGAGCATGGACACCGGCAATATCCCGGTGCTTTCCTCGACGCAGACTCCCGCTTCTCTTCCCCCGTCGGTCGAGATGCCGGAGTACGGCACCTCGCTGTCTGTTACCGGCCGCAAGATAATCGGTTTCAAATACACGTCCAAAAAATACCTGAACACGCAGGTGGACAGTTCGCGTCCGCAGGCATTCAACAATTTCGAAATGGAACAGCAGATGCAGATACGCATGTCCGGCAAGATAGGGCCCAAGATAACGGCCAACGTGGACTACGACGACACCAAGCCCGACAAGCAGGACATCTCGCTGGTGTATACCGGCGACCCGCAGGAAGTTGTGCAGAACGCCTCTTTCGGCGACATCGACCTTTCTCTGACGTCCACGGAATTCGTGTCCTACAACAAGCAGCTGTTCGGCATACGCGTGGACATGCGCTACAAGGGCCTGAACGCCACGGTGATAGGCAGCCGCACCAAGGGTACCACCAAGGAAAAGCAGTTTGTGGGCAACACCCAGTTCCAGACGCTGGACCTGCGGGACGTGGACTACATGCGCCGCCAGTATTACGACCTGACTTTCGGCAGCGGCACCCTGCGCCTGCCGATAAAGCAGGGCTCTGAACTGGTGTACCTGGATAACCAGAACTTCGCCACGTCAAACAACGTAAACATCTTCGACATGACCGTAGACGATCTCGGCACCTCTACGGCCACCTACACCGGCCGCTTCAAGCTGCTGACCCCGGGCACCGACTACACCATCGACTACACCAACGGCATACTTACCTTCAAGACGGCCCTCAGCTCGCAGTACGTGGTGGCGGTGAACTTCACCAACGCCAACGGCACGGAACTGCGCTACAACTCGCCACAGAACCCGCTGGGCACGGACGGCACCGGCTATCCGAAAATCATAAAGACAAAGAACGACGTGGCCATCTCGACAACCACCTCGTCAAGCGAGCTAGGCTACAAGCGCGAGATAAAGACCTATTACAACATAGGCCAGACGCAGATAGTGCGCGACAACGCCAAGGGCAATTTCACCCTCAAGGTGCAGGACCTCAACCGCAACGACGTGGGCTCCTCTTTGAATCCAAAGCAGACGTATTCCGACACCATTTCCGTGGATTTCGAGCAGGGCCGCTTCCATCTGCTGAAGCCTTTCGGCGACCCCAGCAAGTCCAGCCAGGCGGACCCGCCGGAGGACCCGAATATATACGCCACGATACCGAGCTCCAAATATATACTGCGCGTCGAGTATCAGTACCGGCTCAAAACTTTCACACTGGAACCGAATATAGTGGTGCAGTCGGACAACATCGTTGTGGACGGGGTTAAGTTCACCCGCAACGTTGACTATTACATCGACTACGATTCGGGGTTCGTAACTTTCTACCACCCCGACCGCATAGGGCAGAGCAGCGTAATCAATATCACCTATGACGTCTCGCCGTACGGCGGCGTCGGCGGCACGTCCTCGCTGGTTGGCTCCAGGGTGTCTTACGACCTCAACCGCCATATGACCGTGGGCGGCACGGTTATGTACGAATCCGAAACCAAGTCGGCCAGCGCGCCAAACATAACGGATGTCGCCAAGAGCGTGATGGTGACGGAAGAAGACGTTGCCTTCAAAAACATAGACTTCGCCGGGACCAGAAGCACCTGGAGTTTCGAGGCCGCCCAAAGCAGGACCAACCCCAACCTCAACGGCTTTGCGCTGGTGGACAACATGGAAGGCATCAAGCAGGAGGACACCGCTTCGCTGAACGCGCTGGACTGGGTTATGGCCTCCAACCCGCTGGAAGGTCCGGCTAACGCCAGCGCTGTTTCCTGGTACAGCGAAAATGTTAAGAGCCGCGACATCAACCCCAACGCCGCCTACACCGCAGACGCCGACCAGCAGGTGCTGACGATCAATTACGACCTGAGCGTCTCAAGCGAGGTCTCCATCGTCTATCCGTTCAGCGACGCCGGGCTGGACTTCTCGGCCAAAACCAGCCTGGAACTGCTGGTATACGGCGACGCCTCGTCTTCCACGCCGGGCCCGCGGCTGAACGTGCATTTCGGCCAGGTTAACGAAGACTCCGATAACTCGGGCGGCATGACGCTGCACTGCGCCAACGGCACGACGCGCGTCAACGCGCCAAAAACCGAAGACCTCAACTGCGACGGCGTCCTGTCCGGCAGCGAAGACGTGGGCTGGCATTATGTCCCCGCCGGACTTAACGGGGCGGTTTACGGCGCGGCCAACGGGCGCATAGACACCCAGGACCTGAACCATAACGGCATTCTGGACGGGGAAAACTACACCGGAGGCTCTTTCGGCTACGTCTCCTCGACGCTGTTCAAGGACCTTACCGACAACAGCGCCCAGAAGGACAATGTGAACTTCACCGGCTGGCATACGCTGACCGCGAATATGAACGTGGTGTCCAGCGACACTTACAACTGGTCGGCCATTATGCAGGTGCGGCTGTCGCTGACCCCGACTCCCGGCGGCAAGACCAAGGGCACGATTAAAATAGCGCGCCTGGCGGCGGTGGGCAACACCTGGAAGGCCAACACCGCCGATTCCGGCACACTCCAGCTTTCCGGCATAAACAGCGCCGATAACCCCGAGTACAAGCCCATATTCAACGCCGGGGGGCAGGCTCAGATGGTGTACGAGGACCTGTACGGCTCGGTGGAGGAGCAGAAGGAGCAGACGAACTCGTCCGTGGTGACGGAACAGTCTCTGGACATGTCCTACTCCGTAACCTCAACCGCGACGCTGAGCGCTTACAAGCAGTTTTCAACCTCGATAAACGTATCGCAGCACGGCGAGTTCCGCTTCCTGGTTTACAACTCCTCGCCCACGACCAACGATTTCTACATGCAGTTGGGCAACAGCTCCAATTACCAGGAGGCTGCGTTTACCCTGGACTTCACCGGCTGGCGCCTTTATGTGCTGGAACAGGCTGATATAAACGGCGACAACATAGCCGATGTCTGGCGCAACCTGTCGGGCTACGACGTCAGGATATCCTCTCTGGGCGCGGCCAATTTCCAGCAGGTCAGCATGCTTACCGCCGGCGTGCGCGTCACAGACCCGCTGAACCGCACCGGCACCGTGTGGCTGGACGAAATACACCTGGGCGTGCCTAAAATATTGACCGGGCAGGCCTATAAGGCGCAGGTGGACATGCTGATTCCGGGCTGGGCGTCTTTTGGCGCGAAATACCGTTACATGGACAGGAATTTCCAGACGCCGGTCACCACCCTGACAGGCCAGGATAACGAGCAGATAACCTCGTACCTGAACTTTACCGGTATCAGGCGCTTCCCGATAAGTATGGACTATTCCCGGCAGGTGACGGTGACGCCCAATACCATGAACACCGGCAGCAACAATCTCATCAGCCTGCTGCAGCAGGGCACTGTCAGGACGCAGACCGGCAATGCCAAGGGCGTGCTGCAGCTGGAAAACCTGCCGCAGCTAAGCCTTGGATACTCATTCAGCAAGGTGAATTACGAACTGCTTACCAGGAAAGACGATATACAGACTTATTCCGCGGGATTGAACTATAACGTGCCCGGCAACGCGTTTTATGTGCCGCGCAGCGTGCAGGGGTCTTACTCCTATTCCCGGACAAGGCTGACGTACGAATCCGCGTCGGTGCTTGCCACTTCAGGCTATTACAACTCTGACGAAAAAACCGACGCCTTCGCGGGCACGCTCGGCTTCAAGCCGTGGCAGGGGGCGTCGTTTGTGCCCAACTATTCTCTGCAGGTCACGAAAGAGAGCCGCGACGATTATACCTCCGGACAGCTGAGGCACCTTGACTACAACAAGTCCATGACGCAGAATGCTGGCTTCAATTCCACGCTGCCGCTGTTGCCGTGGCTTAGCCCGTCGTTCTCTTACAACAGCACCATCGTGGAGACAAATAACCTGACTGTCAGTACAGTTACAATAGGAAGCCAGACGCAGGTGTACGGGGTAGGCCAGGTGAAAAATGTGAACAGGACGGCATCGGGCAACGTGAACCTGACGCTTAACGGAGGCCAGATATTCAAGACTTCCACGCTGCTGCGCACAATGGTGGTTTCCTCCAATTATCAGTTGCAGGACGGCGACTCCTGGGCCAATGTGGAAGAGGCCCTTAACACCAAATCGGCAATCTGGCTGCGCACTCCGCTGCGGACGACTTCGGCCTTCTCCTCCCGCACCAACCTGACTTTGCGCGATACCGTCAATTCCACGCAGCGCTGGCAGCCGTTGGACGGCTATACTCTTGAGGGGCGCTGGGCGGCCTTGCGCACCATGTCAATTTCTAACAACTTCATCACCTCGATACAGCGTTCAGAAGTCACCGGTACCGCAAGCAAAACCATTTCGCGCACATTGCCGGATTTGGTGTTGTCACTGTCTCAGCTGGAAACGCTGCTTTCTGCCGAACGCTGGGCTTCCGGTGCAAACGCCTACCTGAAGTTCGCGGCCCACAGTACGGAAAACGTCGGGCTGACGTTGTCCAAAGACCATAGCTACGGCGCCGACATCCGCTTCATCCTGTTGAGCAAGCTGGACACTTCGCTCAGCGGAAACTACAAGCAAAGCACCACCGAGGACCTGCGTCTGGCGAAAATAACCGAAACCACCGACCACACTGATTTAAGCGTGCAGACCGGTTTTAACGTGAATAAATTCCGCATCACCCCGAGGGTGGACTATTCCCTGGACAGGACAGTGGAGGGAGGCGGCGCGGTTACTCAGGACACCACGCAGATTACGCCGAGCGTGCTTATCAGGGCCGACCTGGCTTTGCCCAAGGGCCTGAAACTGCCGTTTGGCAGGACGCTTGAGTTCACCAACCGCATAGTGTGGACCACCACCACCAAGTATGTGATTAAGCGTTCGCCGGTGGATACCACAATGAACAGCAACACGCTTTCCTGCAACTCCACTGCGGACTATGAACTGTCCAAGAA
Organism: Elusimicrobiota bacterium; assembly: GCA_012523635.1. GTDB lineage: Bacteria > Elusimicrobiota > Elusimicrobia > Elusimicrobiales > Elusimicrobiaceae > JAAYTX01. The sequence continues at coordinate 11,860 of JAAYTX010000001.1, read as the reverse complement.
CCTGCGCCTGGCGCTGAACGCCTCGTTTGAACGCCTGTGGCACAAGTATTTGCCGCAGGAAGATTACATAGCCTATCAGGCGGGGAGTACGCTGACCTTCCAATTCTGATATGCCTGAACGGAACTTTATATCGCGCTGCGCGGCATTCGCCGCAGACCTCGCTGTCCATACTCTGCTTCCGGACACCTGTGTTCACTGCCGGGCCGATTTGCGCTTCCGCGGGGAGGAGCCGCTTTGCGAAGAGTGCGTTCGCGGGGTAAAAAGCGTGCCGGAGCCTTTTTGCAGGATCTGCGGCGTTCACCTGCCAGACGGCGGGGCCCACTGTTATGTGTGCAGGAGCCCTTCCCGCAGGCGGTTGTCGAAATGCGGGCTTATACGCTCGGCTTTTCTGTTCACGGACGAGATTCGCGCCGTAGTGCACGGCCTGAAGTACCGGGGCCGGGCCGGTTTGGCCGGGTATCTGTCCGGGCTGGCCTCTGCGCGTCTTGCGGCGTACGAGGAATTAAATGAATACGGCGTGCTTGTGCCGGTTCCATTGTTTGAGGCGCGCAGGCGCGAGCGCGGTTTCAACCAGAGCTTTCTGCTTGCGCGCGGGCTTGCGCAGGCAAGCGGGCGCGAACTGCTGGATAAGGCGTTGTTTAAGATAAAGGACACACCCGCGCAGGCTGGCCTTGACGCGCGGCAGCGGCTTGAGAACCTGCAAAACGCATTTGCCGCCGACGAAAGGCTTGCCGCGGGGCGTAAGATACTTCTTATAGACGACGTGGCCACCACCGGGGCCACGCTTGAAGCCTGCGCCGCGGCGCTTAAAAAAGCGGGGGCGTCGGCGGTGGCGGGATTCAGTGTGGCGCGGGAACAGCCTTCGGGCTCTGATTTACAATGAGAAGGCAAAAGTAATATATTTTGACAATGAACAAGATAAACATCTGCGTCGTTGGCACGGGTTATGTGGGGCTGGTTACCGGAGCCTGTCTGGCTCACGTCGGCCACAGGGTCGTCTGCGTCGATTCCGATACCAAGAAAATTTCCGCGTTGAAAGCTGGCAAAATACCGATTTACGAACCCGGCCTCGAGAAAGTGGTGCTGGGCGCCGTGCGCAAAAAGCGCTTGTTTTTCTGCAAATCCATAGCCGAGGGCATGCATCACGGCGGGGAAGCCGCGCAGGTGGTGTTCATAGCCGTGGGCACCCCGCCGCGCGCCGACGGTTCGGCCGACCTCAGCTTTATCGAGAACGTGGCTCGCGAGATAGCCGTCAGCATGAGTGCGTATACGGTGGTGGTGGAAAAATCCACGGTGCCAGTTGAAACCGGCGAATGGATAGTGAAGACGGTCAACCGCTACAACAAGAAAAACGTGCCTTTCGACGTGGCCTCAAACCCCGAGTTCCTGCGCGAAGGCTCGGCGGTGGGAGACTTTTTGAAGCCTGATCGCGTAGTTGTCGGCACCAATTCGCAGAAAGCGGCCCAACTGCTGAAGCAGCTTTATGCCCCGCTTAAGTGCCCTGTGCTTATTACCGACATCAAGAGTTCTGAACTTATCAAGCACGCCTCTAACTCGTTCCTGGCGGCCAAGATTTCCTTTATCAATGCCGTGGCCAACCTGTGCGAGCGAACCGGCGCCAACGTCGAGGACGTCGCCAAGGGCATGGGCATGGACAAGCGGATAGGCGCAAGTTTCCTTAAGGCCGGCATAGGCTTCGGCGGCTTCTGCTTCCCCAAGGACCTGGAGGCTTTCCACTGGATAAGCCGCCAGAAGGGCTACGATTTTTCGATGCTGCGTGCGGTGAAAGAGGTGAACGAGGAGCAGAAGATGTGGGTGGTGCGCCGCGCCGAAGAGGAGTTGTGGAATCTCGGCGGGAAAACCGTGGCCATGCTGGGGTTGGCCTTCAAGCCCGACACCGACGATATGCGTTTTGCCCCCAGCATAGACATAGCCAGGGCGCTCATCGAGCGAGGGGCAATCGTACGCGCCTACGACCCTGTTTCTTCCGAGAACGCCGCCAAGGTGCTGCCCCCGGAAGTGAAAATCTGCCGCACGCCCTATGAGTGCGTCGCCGATGCGGACTGCCTCGCCGTGATTACCGAATGGCCGGAGTTCAAGGAACTTAATTTCAAGAAAGTGGCGGAGTCAATGCGCCATCCCTTCATTCTGGACGGACGCAACCTGCTGTGCCCGGCCACGATGCGCGCGCAGGGCTTTACCTACCGTTCCGTGGGGCGGCCATGAGGGTTCTGGTCACAGGCGCGGCCGGTTTCCTGGGCAGCCATATCTGCGATTATCTGGCGGGCAAGGGCCACGAAGTCGTGGGAATGGATAACTTTATTACCGGCTCCACCGACAATATACAGCATCTTTTCGGCAACAAGAAATTCCAGTTCGTGGAATATAACGTAACCAACTTCATCCACGTGCCGGGCAAGCTGGACGCGGTCATGCATTTCGCCAGCCCCGCCAGCCCAGTGGATTATTTGAATTACCCGATTCCGACCCTAAAAGTGGGCGCGCTTGGCACGCACAAGGTGCTGGGCCTGGCCAAGGCTAAGGGCGCCGTGTTCATGCTGGCCTCGACCTCCGAGGTTTACGGCGATCCCGAGGTTAACCCGCAGCCTGAAACTTACTGGGGAAACGTCAATCCTGTCGGCCCGCGCGGCGTTTACGACGAAGCCAAGCGCTTTGCCGAGGCCATGGCCATGGCCTATCACAGCTTTCACGGAGTGCAGGTGCGCATAGCCCGGATTTTCAACACCTATGGGCCCAGGATGCGCGCCGGCGACGGACGCGTGGTGCCCAACTTCATTACCCAGGCGCTGCGCGGCCGCCCGCTGACCGTCTACGGCGACGGGAGGCAGACGCGCAGCCTGTGCTACGTCTCGGATTTGGTGGAGGGCCTTTACCGGCTCCTGCGTTCCAACATCAACGCGCCGGTAAATATCGGCAACCCGCAGGAAATCACCATGCTGGAGCTTGCCAGCACCATCGGCAAGCTTACCGGAAGAAAATCAAAGCTGGTGTTCAAGCCTTTGCCGCAGGACGACCCGCGCGTGCGCAGGCCGGACATAAGCCTTGCCAAGGCAAAGCTGAAGTGGCGGCCCAAGGTGTCGTTGAACGACGGCCTCGGGCGCACCATCGGCTACTTCAAGGGTAAAATCTAGTCTTTTGCCGCTGCGTTACTGCGCCGTTCCCGGAGGCGGGGGCGGCAGTTCGTTGTCGTCTGCCTGTCGGGCAGCAGGGGCGGATGTCTTGGCTTCAGGCTTTGCCGCCGGCTGTTCAGCCGCTTTCGGGGACGCGGCGGGCTTTGGCTTCGCGGCTTTCGGTTTGGCCGCGGGTTTCTTCGCCGGAGCGGCGGGTTTTTTTGCAGGTTCCGTCTTGGCCGGTGCGGCCGCCTTTTCCGCTTTTACAGGCGGCGCTGCGGGGCTTATCACGGCGGCCTGCACGGCGGTTTTGGCGGCTTTTTCTTCTTCCAGCAGAGTCTTGTATTTTTCCTTCTGCGCCGGTTCCAGCTTATCGTTTATTATCTGCGCTATGTAGTCCTGGCTGTTGACGCGGTCGTATTCCTCCCGCAGCAGCAGAAGCTTGTGGCGGCCCTCGGCCAGCTGTTTTGAAAGGTTTTCGTAAAGAGCAAGCATCCTGTCGTAGTTTTTATCGTCTTCAGCGAGTTTTTTGGTCAAGTTCGCCTTTTCCTCGGGGGTCAGTTCAAGCAGTACCGCAAGGTTGGACGCAATGTCCATATAAGTGGGCTTTGCGCCGCCTACCCGAGGGATGGTGGTGTCGTATTTGACCGATGCGGCTGAGGTGGCTATCGTGACGGTTGCAGGAGCGGCGACGGGTGCGGACGCCTGCTCTACTGCGAAAATCGGGGCTGGCGGCGCAGGGGGAAGCTGCGGCTTTGCCGGCTCGGCCTTGGGCTCAACGGCTTCTTCTGCTTTAGGCGTTTCGGGAGCGGGCTTCCCCTGCTCCGGCGCAGTTTTTTGCGTTTCAGCCTCCGCGGACGCGGCTTTTTCCTGAACTGCGGCAGGCACCGGTGCCGGCTTTTCATCCGGTGTGGACATTTCCACCACGATTGGGGAGGACACGGCTTCGGCGGCGGGTTTTTCCGCGGCCTGTTTCGCCGGCGTTTTTTTTGTTTCCGCTTTTGTGGTGGCCGGTTTTTTAGCCTGAGGCGCCGGTTTTGCCGGTGTGGGCTTGGCTGCTGTTGTCTTGGGAGCGGCGGCTGGCTTGTCCTGGATTGCGGAAAGCGTTACCGGCACCACGGCGGGTTGAACCGGCTTTGCATCGGTTTTTGCCATGGTGTTTCCCGGTTTTTTTGCGGCCGCCGCGTCCTGCTTGGGGCTGTCTTGCTTGGGAGCGGCTGTTTTCGCCTGTGCGGAGGGGGCGGTTGACGGCGGAACCGCTGTTTGTACGGCCTTGGCATCAGTTTTAGGCGCTGTAGCTTCGGGCTTCGCCGAGGCCGGAGCAGCCTGCTTCGGGGCGGAAGTGGAAACCGCCACGGACGGGGTTGGCTGTGCCTGCAACGGCATTGCGGGCAGTAAAACTACGATGAAAAGGATGTTCAGTTTCATAAAATTCTCCGCGGGCTGTTCGGCGCTGAGGCTGACAGGCAGTGGCGCCAATGACATGCCAACGCCAATATTGTACCATTTGAATATGAATATAAAGGCCCTGATGTTTGATTTCGGGGGGACTATAGATTATAACGGCATAGCCTGGAAAGACAGATTTCAGGCCATTTACAACGCCGCCGGGATAACGCCCCCGCAGGAAAAGTTCGACAGGGCCTTTTACGACGCCGACGACAATCTGCCGCTGCGCCACAAGCTGGACGGCAAAGGCTTTGAAGAGACTGTTTTCCTGCAGACTGGGGATATGTTCGCCAATCTTGGGCTGGATCCGGCATCGGTCGACAGGGCTGACGTGGCAGGGCGTTTTGTGCAGCAGTCGCGGGATTCTTTCAGGAGTGCCGCCCCCTTGCTGGCGGAATTGAAGAAAAAATTCAGAATGGGCGTCATTTCCAATTTTTACGGCAATCTGGATACCGTGCTGTCCTCTGAAAAGCTGGATGTCTTTTTCGACGTTGTCGCCGATTCCTCCAGGGTCGGGGCCACAAAGCCGGACGCCAAACTGTTCATGCACGCGCTGGACGCCGTAGGCGTTCCGCCCGCGCAGGCGGGCATGGTGGGCGATTCGCTGCACCGCGACATGGCCGGGGCCCGGGCTTTGGGCATGAAATGTTTTTTCCTCTGGGGCGAACGCGCCGGGCGCGACGTCCTTCCGCCGGCCGCGGGCGACTGCGTGGTGATGTCTTCCTTGAAGGAGCTCTCTTCGCTGTTATGACCGCAAGGGCTCACGCCGGCATTTTTGCCGCAGGGGATGGAACCCGGCTTAAAAAAGCTTTCCCCGGTCTAGTGAAGCCCATGGTGCCGGTAGCAGGAAAGCCGCTGATTTACTGGGCAGTGTTGCAGCTTAATCAGGCCGGCTGCGGGGATTTTACCGTGCTGTTCAATTCGCGCGGCGGCGCTGCCGCCCAGTATCTTAAAGAGACTTTTCCCTCCATAAATTTCGAGTTCATCATAAAGGACACCGCCTCGTCCTATGAAAGTTTCAGGCTGGTGTCGCGGACGCTGGCCGCCAAGGCGTCCGACTTCATGATGACCACTGTCGACGCTTTCTACGACCCCAAGACGCTGGCCGGGTTTCTGGCTTCGTCGCGCGCCAGCGGCGGGCAGGCCGCTTTCGGCCTAACCAGCGCGATAAACGACGAAAAGCCGCTTTGGGCCGACATAGATTCCGAAGGATTTATAACCGCCATGGGCCCCGACGCCAAGGATCACGTCTGGGCCACAAACGGCGTTTATTACATGACCGCCGCTCTGGCCGGACAGCTGCCAGACCCGTCCGGGTACACGGCGCTGCGCCAGTATCTCACGCAGGCGGTCGCAGGCGGGGCCAGGTTCCATTCGCGCGCCGTGCCCGAAGGGGCCGATGTGGACGACCCCGAGGATATACGCCTGGCGGAAGAATTTTTAGCAACACGCGGACTAACATGAAAAAACCATATAAATGCCTTGCCGTATTCAGGGAAACCACCAATTCGCCGAACCGTGAGAACGACGACGCTTTGATTCTCAAAGCCGTGACTGAGGAATTGGTCAAGCTGAACGTGTATACCAGCCTAATCGAGCCGGAAAGCCTGCCTTTCATCGACCCGGCGGACTGGGACGCCGTGCTGCCGATGTGCGAAAACCCGCCCGCTCTTAAAACCATAGGCGGCTGGAAGAAGGGGCCGCTGGTGCTTAACCCGATAAGCGCGGTGCTCAACTGCTACCGAGTCAACATGACGCCGCTGATGGTGAACTGCGGCGACGTGCATCCGCGGACCGAACTGCGGCCGCTGACCGGCATTCCCGGCAAGCCGCCCGCCTTCTGGAACGGGCAGGGCGCGTGGCTCAAGCGCGGCGACGTGCACAACACCTGCAATCACGACGTGGTTTATGTGGGTTCGTGGGAGGAGAGCGCCGCCGTGAAGGCCGACTTCCTGACCAGGAACATCACCTCGGCTGTGATACAGGAGCACATTCCCGGCGACCTCATCAAATTCTATGGGGTGGGGCCGATGAAGTGGTTCCACTGGTTCTACCACAAGCCCGAAGCCGCCTGCAATTACAAGTTCGATGGCAAGGACCTGGAGCGCAGCGCCGCAGTGATAGCGCGCGCGGTGGGGCTGGAGATTTACGGCGGCGACGCCATAGTTACTCCGCAGGGCCGGATATACGTGATAGACATCAACAGCTGGCCCAGCTTTTCGCGGGTGCGCCACGACATAAAGCGCCACATCGCCTCGCACGTACATGAAAGAATTTTAAAGTCCCGGGCCAAGTCCGGAGATAAGGAGAAAATATAATGAAAAGCAACGCAGCTGAAACCGCCAAGACCGCGCAGGAAGCGCCGGTGTTCCAGGCGGGACCCAAGTCGAAGGCAATTTACGACGAAGAGCAGAAATACATAGCGCCCGGCGTCCAGAGCATAGGCCTGTTTTCGCAGATCGCCATGGATCGCGGCGAGGGCGTCTATTTCATAGACGTGGACGGCAACCGCTACATGGACTTTTACGCCGGCGTGGGCGTTGCCAGCCTGGGCCATGCGCACCCGCGCTACGTGAAGGCCATGCAGGACCAGGTGGCCAAAATAAACGTGGGCAGCTTCGTCACCAAGCACCGCCTGAATTTCGTCAAGACGCTGGCGGGCGTGACTCCCGAGGGCATGACGCGCGCGCAGCTTTACTCCGGCGGTTCCGAATCCGTCGAGGCCGCGCTGCGGCTGGCCAAGAGCCACACCAAGAAGCACGAGTTCGTCGGCTTCTGGGGCGGCTTCCACGGCAAGACCATGGGCGTGCTCGGCCTGCTGGGCGACGATTTCAAGAAGGACCTCGGCCCGCTGCTGCCCGGCACCTACCTGATGCCCTACGCCTACTGCTACCGCTGCCCGTTCAAGACTAAATACCCCGGCTGCGGACTGCTGTGCGCGGAAATAATACGCGACGCAGTGAAGCACCAGACCACGCAAAACGTCGCCGCCTTCATAATGGAGCCCATACAGGGCACCAACGGCAACGTGGTGCCGCCGGAAGGCTACGTGAAGGCCGTGATGTCCATAGCGCACGAGATGGGCGCTCTCTTCATCGCCGACGAGATGATAACCGGCTTCGGGCGCACCGGCAAGATGTTCGGCGTGATGCATGAGGGCATAGTGCCCGACATCATCACAGTCGGCAAGGGCCTGGCCTGCGGAATGCCGGTCAGCGGCGTGATTTCAAACGACAAGGTCATCAACTCCAAGCCGTTCGCCAACCCCAGCGGCAGCTCGTCGAGCTACGGCGGCAACCCGCTGGCGGCCGCGGCCTGCGACGCCACGCTGACCACGATTATCGACGAAAAGCTGGTGGAGAACTCCGCCGCAGTGGGCGCGCACATGCTCAAGCGCCTCAAGGGCATGGCCGAGAAGTACCGCTTCATCGGCGACGTGCGCGGCCGCGGCCTGATGATAGGCGTGGAAATGGTTTCCGACAGGCGCACCAAGGAGCGCCTGCCCAAGAACATCTGCCGCGCGCTGTTTGACGAATGCCTCAAGCGCGGGCTTATGTCGATGTGCTATTCCCATACCATAAGGATAAACCCGCCGCTCACCATCACCAAGGCGGAGGCGGACACGGGCCTGGACATTCTGGATGAGTCGTTCACGGTCATAAGCAAGCGCTTCAACCTGAACTAGGCGAAGCGATGCTTAAGGGAGCTATACTGGGATTCGGCCAGGTGGTGGAGCACGGGCACGTGCCCGCCTTCCTGGCCCGGTCCTCTTCTTTCGAGATAAACGCGGTGGCCGACGCCAGCCCCAGAAGGCTGGAGGCGGCCGCCGCGCTGTTTCCGCGCGCGAGGCTGTATTCCGACTTCAGGGTCCTGCTCCGCAAGGAGCGCGGACTTGATTTCGCCGATATAGCCACGCCGCCGTTTTTCCATCCGGCCCACGTCTGCGCCGCTTTGCGCAAAGGCCTGCACGTGCTGTGCGAAAAGCCGCTGGCCTTCACCCGCAGAGACGCTCGCAGGATAGCGGCCCTGGCCGGTGAAAGGAAGCTGTGCGTGGCCACGGTGCATAACTGGAAGAAGGCCGCTCCGGTGCTGAAAGCCAAGGAACTGATTGATTCCGGGGCGCTGGGCGCGGTGCGCCATGTGGAACTGCATGTCCTGCGCAAGCAGGCCGCGGCCACGGCCTCGGACGGGGCCAACTGGCGCACAGACCCAAGAATTTCCGGCGGCGGCATACTGGTGGACCATGGCTGGCATAATTTCTATCTGGCCTGCCATCTGGCCGGACAGCGGCCAGTGGCGGTAAACACGTCGCTGGACCGTTCGCCGGTCAGCGGGGCGGACGAGGACGCTAAAGTCCTTATCGGTTTCGACGGCGGTGCCGGGGCCTTCGTGCACCTTACCTGGAAAAGCCCGCTGCGCCGAAACTCCGTGCTTGTTTACGGCGACAGGGCTTTGCTGGAGATAAACGACGACGCGGTCGTCCTGCAGTCGCCGGACGGCTCGCGGCGCGAGTTCGCAACCGGCGACAAGCTTTCCGGCGGTTCGGCCCACCCTGAATGGATGGCAAGGCTGCTGGACGAATTCGAGTCCGAAGTGGCGGACCAGGCCAGGCGCGGCGCAAACCTGCAGGAGGCGCTGTGGTGCGCCTCGCTGCTTGAATGCGGCTATCGTTCGGCTAAAGCAAATAAAATGATAAGATTGGAAACGCCCGCGGCGTAGGCCCGGGAAAGCCTGAAGGAGGCATCAATGGGAAAGAGTGAAGCTGTAAAGCCGGCTAACGGCAAGTTGGGAATTCTGATACCGGGCATGGGCGCCGTAACCAGCACCCTTATCGCCGGTGTGGAACTGGCCAAGAAAGGCCTGGGCCGTCCGGTGGGTTCGGTGACGCAGTTGAAGCATATCCGCCTTGGAAAGCGCTACGAGAACAGGCGCCCTCTTATAAAGGATTTTATTCCGCTGGCTCAGCTCGACGACCTCGTGTTCGCGGGCTGGGATATATTCCCCGATTCCATGTATGACGCAGCCATAAAGGCCGGAGTGCTTTCTCCGGAGCAGCTGGCGCCGGTGCGCAAGGAGCTTTCCGCCATAAAGCCCATGCCCGCGGTGTTTGACCGCTATTACGTCAACAACCTCACCCCCAAGCAGGTCAAAAAGGGCAAGACCAAGATGGACCTGGCCAGGCAGGTGATAGCGGATATCGAGAATTTCAAGAAGACCAGCGGCGTGGAGCGCGTGGTCATGCTCTGGTGCGGCTCGACCGAGCGCTACATGACCCAGACCAAAACCCACAGCTCCCTGGCGGCTTTCGAGAAGGGCCTGCTGGAGAATTCGGTGGATATTTCGCCGTCGATGATTTACGTCTACGCGGCGCTGCAGTGCGGCATTCCTTACGCCAACGGCGCCCCTAACCTGTCCGTGGACTTCCCCGCCATGCTTGAACTGGCGCAGAAGCGCGGCGCGCCGGTGGCCGGCAAGGACTTCAAGACGGGCCAGACCCTGATGAAGACCATACTGTCGCCCGGACTTAAGGCCAGAATGCTTGGCATCAACGGCTGGTATTCCACCAACATCCTGGGCAACCGCGACGGCGAGGTGCTGGACAACCCGGATTCCTTCAAGACCAAGGAAAAGAGCAAGATGTCCGTGCTGAACTCCATACTGGAGCCGGAGCTCTATCCCCAGCTTTACGGCAAGTATTACCACAAGGTGCGCATAGACTATTATCCGCCCCGCGGCGACGCCAAGGAAGGCTGGGACAATATCGACATATTCGGCTGGATGGACATGCCGATGCAGATAAAAATCAACTTCCTGTGCCGCGATTCCATACTTGCCGCCCCTGTGGCCCTGGATATAGTGCTGTTCCTTGATCTGGCAAAGCGCGCCGGACTCAAGGGCATGCAGGAATGGCTGTCGTTCTTCTTCAAGTCGCCGATGTGCAGGCCTGACCTCCAGCCGGAGCACGACCTGTTCATACAGCAGATGAAGCTCAACAACACCCTGCGTGTGCTGATGGGTGAGGAAGTGATAGACCATTCAGGTTTGGACTACTACGACGTGAAAAAAGGCGTGCCGCAGGTGGCCGCGCCGCCCAAGCCCTACAAGAAGAAATAGTTTAGGTATTCTGATGCGCGACGCCCGCCGTGTTTTACACGGCGGGCGTCGTTTTTGCTCGGATAAATCCGGCTTACCAGCCGAGTCTTGATGCTTTTTCCATGGCGGCGTCAAGCTTGTGCAGTTCGCCGTTGCTCAAGGCGTGGGCTGCCCCGCTTTTCTGCATGCTCAAAAGCTGGGAGTTCAGTTCGGCAAGGAACTCTTTTTTGTAGGGCAGGTTGCATTGTTCCAGGTCCTGAATGGAAAGCTCTGACAGTATCCCGATGCGCCATATCCAGTATCGGGCGATGATTTCCACCGCTTCTTCCCTGCCCATATCCCGTATAAGCCCCTGGTCCAGCCGCCCGGGGCCGGGAAGCCAACGGCTGCGGCGCCTTGCCTCGAAGAAGTTTTTTTGAGAGGCGTTGAATTCCCGTATCTGGCCTTTTTGTATATCGGCGGCGGCCATGTCCAGTATTTTCCGCTTTTGCATTTCCGCCATGTTCCAGTCTGCGCTATAGGCCTTGAATTCATCCCATCCCGTTTCTTTGGCCGCGGCTATCCTGTGCGCCCAGTACAATGCGTCCAGTTGCAGCAGACGGCGTGTTTCCCAGGCATCGGGGCTTGTGTGGAAGGCCGGGCACTGCTGCCGCGCAACCTCCGATTCATGTTTTTCACCGGCACCGCAGGAAACCGGGAATAAAAAAGCGCCGCACAACAGCAGGGCGGCGCTTTTCATGCTAACGGTGTAAGGCACTGTTTTACCAGCCAACACGCTTGGCTTTCACCATTCCGGCTTCCAGGTCGGAGGCTTCGTTGGCTTCAAGCGGGCCGACAAAGCATTGTTCGGCTATAAAGGACAGCGCCTTTTCCCTTGCCGCGTCCTTGATGGCGTCGGAAAGGGGATATTTTTCAAGGAATTTCTTTATTCCGGCCGTGGTGGGCGGGGCGAATTGCCTGACGGCGGTCGAGTTCGCGGCATAGCGCGCCAGGGCGTAGACGAACTGGTCTTTGGTCACGGTGCTTATGGCGTCCTCATCCAGCCTGGAGGGTCCGGCCAGATAGGGAGGGGGGGCATAGCGCCAGGAGGAAATCTGTTCGTAGTCTTCCGCGGAAAGCTCGGACTTCTGCTTGGCGGCCGAAAGCGCAGTAATTTTTTTAAGCAGTTCCTGCTTTGTTTCCTCTT
>JAAYTX010000102.1 GCA_012523635.1 Elusimicrobiota bacterium | reverse complement strand
ATCGCCGGCATGGCCAGCACACCCAGAAGACTTACAAATTGAAAAGAGTTCATGCTTTTTCTCCGTCATTGGCGCCGCCGGAAGCCGCGGCCCCGGCAGGGGCCGCCGCATCTGGCAGCAGCACCGGTATGCCGTCCTTCACCGGATACAGCACGCGGCATTTCACGCATTCCAGCCCGCCGCCGTTTTCGCGCAGGGCATGCCTGCACTGGGGGCAGGCCAGCAAATCCAGAAATTCTTTTTTAATGGCCATACGCTTTCACGCCGCTCCGGCGTTTGCGGAATTCATGGCAATGTCGAAACCCTTGGAAAGCAGCAGCTCGACCGCCGAAGCGGCTTTCGAAAGCCCCGCCTCCAAAGCCTTGCGCTCCTCGCCTGAAGGGGCCGACAAGACGTAATCTTTTGCCGGGCACTGCTCCGGCCTGAGCCCCACGCCTATGCGCAGGCGCGGAACGGCGTCCGTGCCCAGCTTGCTTATTATGTCCTGCAAGCCGCGCTGCCCGCCTGACGAACCGCCCCGGCGCATGCGTATGCGTCCGGTTTCGATGGCCATGTCGTCGGCGCATACCAACACTTTCGCCGCCGGTATTTTATGAAACGAGGCAAACGACTGCACCATATCGCCGGAATTGTTCATGTAGGTGCCGGGCTTGAGCAGAAACAACGGCCCGGACTGCAGGTCAACCCTGGCATATTCGCCCTGCCCCTGCCAGTTGCGCCACTCGGGCGCTTTCAGCGCTTCGGCCAGCAGGTCCACCAGCATGAAGCCGGCGTTATGCCTTGTACAGGCATAGCGGGCCCCGGGATTACCGAGGCCCGCTATGATTGAAATGTCCACGGCAGCCAACTAAGGCGCCCTGTTATTTCTTTTTATCCGCTGCGGGGGCTGCGCCCTTGGCTGCAGGGGCTGCACCCTTGGCGCCTGCTGCGGGAGCCGCACCCTTGCCTGCGGGGGCTGCGCCCTTGGCGCCTGCTGCGGGAGCCGCGCCTTCGGCGCCGGCCTCATCCTTCTTGCCCTTGGCTATCACTTCGGGCGAGGCGGCTGCGTCAGCGGCTCCGGCTGCGGGAGTGGCGGCCACTTCTTCTCTGGGCACCAGCAGGTGGACCAGGATTCTCTCGGGAGAATCGGAAGATTCGACGCCGTTAGGAAGCTTGATGTCGCCCAGCGTGATGGCGCCGTGCTCCAGGTTGGAAACGTCGACGGCGATTTCCTGCGGGATGTCGGCGGGCAGACATTTCACGGCCAGCTCGCGAACGGAGTGGTCCAGCAGGGCGCCGTGCAGCTTGACGCCGGGGGCTTCGCCGTGCACGCGCACCGGCACGCGGATTTCAATCTTTTCCTTCATTGAAATGCGCTGCAGGTCCACGTGTATCGGGTCGCCCGAAACCACATGATACTGCACTTCCTTCAGGATGGCGGTATCCGTGCCCGAACCGGTCTTCAGGGTCAGGATGATGTTGCTGCCGCGCTTGGACAGCAAATCAAAGTCTTTTCTTGAAAGAGAAACAGACTCCGGGGGCTTGCCGCTGCCGTATATGACTGCGGGCACCTGCTTGTCCTTGCGAAGCCGGCTGAGCAGCCCCTTGCCGCCGGTCTTGCTCCTTGCTTCAACTGCTATGTCCATCTTCTCCATTGTTTCTCCTCCGTGTTGATAAACAGGCTGCTAATCGAACATTTCGCTTATAGAAAGCCCGTTGTGGTTTCGCTTTATGGCTTCGGCCAGTATCGGCGCCACTGAAAGACACTTTATCTTGCTGCTGCAGCACTTCGGCGTTATGGTGTTGGTGGTAAGCAGGGCCTCTATCGGGGAATTCTCTATCTTTTCCACCGCGTCGTTGGACAGGACAGCATGGGTGCAGGCCGCCAGTATCCCCTTGGCGCCGTGGTTTTTAAGGGCCACGGCCACGGCCGCAAGGGTGCCGGCAGTGTCCACGATGTCGTCCACTATTATGCAGGTCTTGCCACGCACGTCGCCTATCACGTTGTACACGTGGGCCACGTTGGGGCGGGGCCTGCGCTTGTCCACTATCACCAGGCTTTTGGCGTTGAGCTTGCTTGCGAATATGCGCGCGCGCTCCACGCCTCCTACGTCGGGCGAAACCACCGCCAGCTTGCCGCGATGGTTGCGCCTCATGTAATCCACGAACACCGGCGCGCCTTCAAGGTTGTCCACCGGTATGTCGAAAAATCCCTGTATCTGGCCCGCGTGCAGGTCAAGAGCCATCACCCTGTCTCCGCCGGCGGAAGCTATGAGGTTTGCCACCAGCTTGGCCGTAATCGGCACCCTGGGGCGCACCTTGCGGTCGGCGCGGCCGTAGCCGTAGTAGGGCAGCACTCCGGTTATGCGTCCGGCGCTGGCGCGGCGCAGCGCGTCGAACATTATCAGAAGTTCCATCAGATTTTCGTTGACCGGGCTTGAGGTCGGCTGAATCACGTAGCAATCCGCGCCGCGCACGTTTTCCAGTATCTGCAAATCCACTTCCCCGTCCGCGAAACGGCGGACGTTCAGCTTGCCCGGGTTCACCCCCAGCTTGGCGCAAATCTCGCCGGCCAGCAGCTTGTTGGAACTGCCGCAGAAAACCTTCATCTCACCGATATGTCGAGTAGGCATTGTCAGACCTTCTGTTTAAGCGGCTTGATTACCTGGCGCCCGCGGGCTATGGCCAGCGCGCCTTCCGGAACGTCGTCGGTAATAGTGGAGCCGGCGGCCAAAAGCGCGCCCGCCCCGACCGTGACAGGAGCCACCAGATTCACATTGGAACCCACAAACACCCCGTTTCCCAGCACGGTGGGGTGTTTTTTGACTCCGTCATAATTGCAAGTGATGGTTCCCGCGCCGATGTTGACGTCGTCGCCTACCGTGGCGTCGCCGATATAGCTAAGATGGTTGACCTTCGAACGGGCACCGACTACCGACTTTTTAACCTCGGAAAAATTGCCGACCTTCGCGCCGGCCTTCAGGCTGGCCGCGGGCCGCAGGTGCGAGAACGGGCCGACGGCGCAGTCCGCCTCGGTCCGGGCCCCTTCCAGGCTGCAGCCGAACTTCACCACGGTGCCGTCGCCCAGAACGGTGTCCTTAACCGCACAGCAAGGGCCTATGGAGCAGTTCCTGCCTATCACCGTGGCGCCGCTCAGGCAGACGCCGGGATGTATCACCGTGTCCTGTCCTATCTGCACGGTGTCTTCAATGAAAGCCGAGGCCGGGTCCAGAACGGTGACGCCGCTGTCCATCAGCTTCAGCAGCACCCTCTCGCGCATGATTGCGGCGGCTTCGGCCAGCTGAAGACGCGAATTGATGCCGAGTATCTCCCGGTAATCCGGGGCCTGAAAAGCCGTTACCTTAAGCCCGCGGCCGCGGATAAGCTCAAGAACGTCGGTGAGGTAATATTCCTTTTTCGGGCCTTTCTGCTTCAGTTGGGGGAGCGCCTGGGCAAGCGCCCCGGCGTCAAAAACGTACATGCCGGAATTTATTTCCGTTATCGCGGCGGTCTGGGCGTCGGTCTCGCTCTGCTCCACTATGCGCAGGACTTCGCCGGAGGGATTTTTCACTATCCTGCCGTAGCCGGACGGGTCAGGCACCGACGCCGTCAGCACGGTGGCGGCGGAAGCGGTGCTGCGGAAATGCCCCAGCAGTCCCGACAGCGTCTCCGGGCGTATCAGCGGCGCGTCGCCGCACAAAACCAGCACTTCCTTGAAATCCTGTATGAAAGGCAAAGCCTCGAAAGCCGCGCGTCCGCTGCCGCTCAGTTCCTTCTGCAAAAGAGTAGCGGCCTTAACGCGCAGGCCCCACGCGGCGGACCCCGACTCCAGTTCGCGCGCTACGGCTTCTGCCCCGTGGCCGACCACAACGCCCACGCCGTCCGGCCCCACCGTCTCGCCGGATTTAAGCACATGGCCCACCAGCGGCCTGCCCGAAAAACGGTGCAGTACCTTGGGCAAAGCGGACTTCATTCTGGTGCCCATTCCGCCTGCAAGCACCAGCAAGCCCAAACCTTTTGTCTGCTCTTTTCCCATAAAATGCGGTTATAGCGGAAAGACGCTGCGTGAAAAGCCGTCCGTTCCCGTCTGTATAAGTATACCAAAATGGGAATATAAAGGGCAAAAATAAGCGGCAGTGAAATATGCTAGACTTTTTCACGGCGATGCACAAATATTCGCGCGGATTCACGCTGGTTGAACTGCTGATAGTTATGGCCGTGGTAGGCATTCTGGCGGTCATGGCTGTCCCGCGTTTCGCGGAACTCATAGACAAATCCAAAGAAGGCGCCACCAAAGGACATCTGGGCAACATCCGCAGCGCCGTACAGGTATACTACGGCCAAAACGACGGTTTCTACCCGGTGGACAATCTCGCCTCAATAGTGCCGGACTATCTTGTTTCCGTCCCGGTGGCAAAAACGCCCCGCTGCGCAAGGGATTCCAACGCCATACACACCGGCGACTCCTCTACATCGGTTGACGGCAGCGGCGGCTGGGCCTACAACAATTCCCGCACCGACGCCGACTGGGGCCGGGTTGCCATCAATTGCCTTGGAACCGATTTAAGCCAACATCTCTGGACGGAGTACTGACCATGCCCGGACGCAACAGCCCGATAGGAGTGTTTGATTCCGGACTCGGCGGCCTGACAGTCCTGCGCGCACTGCGCGAACTGATGCCCAGCGAAAACCTGATTTATTACGGGGATACGGCGCATGTGCCCTACGGCTCCAAGTCGGCGCAGACAGTCACGCGATATTCGCTGGACATCGCCTCTTTCCTGGCGTCAAAACACGCCAAGCTGCTGGTGGTGGCCTGCAACACTGCCTCATCGCTGGCTCTCCCGGCCCTGCGCCGGGCTGTGAAAATACCGGTTCTGGGAGTCATCTCACCCGGCGCGCAGGCGGCGGCGGGCTGCACCCGCAACAGACGGGTGGGCATCATCGGCACGGAAGCCACCATCAAAAGCGGCAAATATCGCGACGAAATAAAGAAAAACGACCCGCGCATCCGGGTTTACGGGCTGCCGTGCCCGCTGTTCGTCCCGCTGGTGGAGGAAGGCTGGTGGGAGAACGAAATAGCCTCGCTTACGGCAAAAAATTACCTGTCCCCGCTGCGAAACAGCGGCATAGACACCCTGATTCTGGGCTGTACCCACTACCCGGTGCTTAAACCCCTGATACAGCGTGCCATGGGGCCGAAAGTACGGCTGGTGGATTCAGCCAGCGCCATGGCGGAGCAGGTGCGCGAAAAACTCGGCGAAACCGGGATGCAGCGCACCGGTGGCAAAGGCAAGACCGTCTTCTATGCCAGCGACGACCCGAACCGTTTCCGCCGCATGGCAAAAAACCTGCTGGGGACCTCCCCTGCGGCAGTATTGCTGAAGAAATTCGACTGACGAAACATCCGAGGGCTGTGGACACAGCGTCCACACAAGCCATATCTTTACACAGCCCCTGACACCGCAGACACGGTAAAGCCTGACCCCCCGGAGCCATTTGACAGGCGTTCTAATGTATTTATAGCATAGGTAGGAGACGCCAAATGGACTGCAAGAAAACAGCAAACGCCGCATCCTGCAACTGCACCTATACCCCTTGCCCTAGAAAAGGCATCTGTTGCGAGTGCATCAGCTACCACAGGAAAAGCGGAGAACTGCCGGCCTGCTATTTCGGGCCGGAAGCCGAGAAGACTTACGACCGTTCCATAGAATTTTTCATAAAAAGCCGCTCAGGCCGGAGCTGACAACAGGAGAGGTGACTCAACCATGCCTAAAAAAGTGATAGTTGCTGAAAACGGACCCAAGGCCGTAGGCCCATACTCCAGCGCGATAGAGGCGGACGGCTTCGTCTACACCTCTGGCGCGCTTCCGGTGGAAGCCGTAACCGGACAGGTGGTGGGCGGAGACATCAAATCCCAGACTGAGAAAGTGCTGGAAAACCTCCAGCTCATACTCAAGGCCGCCGGAACAGACGTCAGCAAAGTCGTGAAGACCACGGTTTTCATGACCAATCTGGCCGATTTCGCCAACATGAACGAAGTTTACGCCAAGGTTTTCTGCGAAAACCCGCCCGCCCGCACCACCGTGCAGGTGGTGGCCCTGCCCAAAGGGGTCATGGTGGAAATAGAGGCCGTAGCCTCCAAAAAATAAGCGATGACGGCTTCCCTGAAAAACCATCCGGCCAACACGGGACGGCACGCGGGCATACTGCTGCCGCTGTTCTCCATGCGCTCCGAAGGCGACTGGGGCATAGGGGATTTCGACTCCCTTGCCCGCTGGACCGACTGGACGGCGGACACCGGCACCGGGATACTGCAAATCCTGCCGATACACGAGATGTCTCCGGGAGACGACTGCCCCTACCGCGCCATCTCCGCATTCGCGCTGGACCCGGTGTTCATAAGCGTGAAGAACGTGCCGGAAGCATCGGAAGCCGAGGAAGTGCGCGACTACATAGCCAGCCCGGAAGTTTCAAAGGCTCTGGAACATTTCAGGAAAAGCCCATCCGTACTGTACACCCCCATAAAGGAACTGAAATATAAGGTGCTGTGGATGTGCTTCTCCCATTTCGCCGAAGCGGACATGAAGCGCAACTCCGGCAGGGCCGCCGAATTCCGGGCCTACCGCGAACGCACCTGGTGGCTGGCGGACTATTCCACGTTCCGCGCGATGAAGGATTTCAACGGCTGGAAATCGTGGCTGCTGTGGGACCACGACATGAAAACCCGCGACCCCAAAGCCCTGCATGCCTTCCGGGAAAAACACGAGCGCCAGGTGCTGTTTTTCGAATACCTGCAATGGCTGGCCGACACCCAGTTCCGCGCCGCGCGCGAGCGCGCCAGGCGGCGCGGCGTCTGGCTGTTTGGCGACCTGCCTTTCATGATGAACCCGGAAAGCGCCGACGCCTGGTCAAACCAGGACGTTTTCGACGTGGGCGTCGAAATAGGCGCCCCCCCGGACCAGTTCAGCACAGAGGGCCAGTGCTGGGGCCTGCCCGCCTACAACTGGTACAACCTTGAAAAAAGCGGCTTTGCCTGGTGGCGCAAGCGCATGGGCCGCGCCCTGGAGATTTACGATCTGCTGAGGCTGGACCATCTTGTCGGTTTTTTCAGGACCTGGATAGTACCCCGGGACAAAAGCCACAAACCGCATTTCGACATAGAGGGCGACGGCCCGCAACAGCAGCGCGGAGAGCGCTTCCTGAAAATGGTCATCGATGAGTCCGGGCACGGCCTGCCCGTGGCCGAGGACCTGGGCGTGATACCCAATTTCGTGCGCCACACGCTTGACGCACTTCACATACCCGGCTACAAGGTGATGCGCTGGGAACGCGACTGGGAGGGCACAAAGGAATACCGCGACCCGAAACATTACCCGAAAGTCTCGCTTGCCACCAGTTCCACGCATGACACCGAAACGGTGCGCCAGTGGTGGGAAGCGCTGGCCGCGTCCGACAGGGAATTCGCCTGGAGAATGCTTGCGGGCGAAAATGGCAAGCACCCGCGCTACAGCGATAAAGTGGGGCAGGCCGTAATAAAGAAACTGCTGGACAGCAATTCCAGCATGGTGCTTTTCCCGCTTCAGGATATACTGGGCCTTGAGGAACGCATAAACACCCCGGGAACCGTCGGCCCGCACAACTGGACCTGGCGCATCGACCGCACCGAAGACAAAATCGGCTCCAGCTCCAAATACAAGCAAAAACTGGAAGTTTACAAATGGCTGCTTCACGAAAGCGGCAGAAATATTAAATCCTGACCATGCGCCCAATCGCCCTGATAAGCCTTATCTGTCTGCCGCTGCTGTGCGGCGGCTGTTCCCTGCGCCGTGCCGGAGCGCATTACGCCGGCAGCATGATAGACAACGGCATGTCGGCCTATTACGAGGAGCAGGACCTGGACCTGGTAAAGGAAAGCCTTCCCCCCAACCTGAAGCTGATGGAAGTGCTGCTGAGAAACAACCCCCAGGACCTGACGCTGCGCACCACGCTGTCGCAGGGCTATTGTTCTTACGCCTTCATGTTTCAGGAAGACTCAGACCCGGAACGAGCTAAATATTTTTACCGCAAGGGCGCCGGCTTCACCGCCGGCCTTGAGCAGGAGTCGCTCAAACGCAACCCCCGGCTCATGCCCGCGCTATTCTGGAACTCCTTCTGCCGCGCCGGGTACATACAACTGGACCTGCAAAACCCCGATTCGATAGCCGAACTGCCTTCGCTGGAAAAAACGGCCGACCTTCTGCTGGAAACCGACCCTGATTACTATTATGGCGGCCCGCATGCGCTCAAAGGCGCGCTTGCGGCGGCCCGCCCAGTGATGATGGGCGGCAATCCAACTCTGGCCAAACAGCAGTTTGAGGCGGCGTTGCAGGGCGCGGGCGCCGAGTTCAAGCTGAACCTTTTCCTTTACGCCAAAACCTACGCCGTGCAGACCCAGGACCGGGAACTCTTCGGCACACTGCTCCGCAAAGCGCTGGAAGACTCGCGCGAACTGCCGGAGCAGCGCCTGGCGAATGAAGCCGTGCGCCTGAGAGCCAAACATCTACTGGAGAGAGAAAATGACCTGTTTTAAACTGCTTGCTCTTACACTGCTGCTGGGCCTGCCTTTAAGCAGTGCCTCCGCAGAAACCACCATCAAGTTCGCCACGCTGGCTCCGCAAGGCTCCACCTGGATGAAGGTCATGGACGAATTTTCCGCAGAAGTGTCCGAAAAGACCGGCGGCGAGGTCAAATTCAAGGTCTATCCCGGCGGCATACAGGGCGACGAAAAAGACGTGGTCCGCAAAATACGCCTGGGGCAGTTGAACGGCGGCGGCATGACCGGCGTCGGGCTCGGGCTAGTGGCCCCCGTGGTGCGCGTACTGGACGCCCCTTTCCTTTTCAAAAACACAGCCGAAGTGGACGCCATACACGCCGCTTTCGACGCCGAGTTCCGCAAACAGTTCCTGGATAACGGCTATGTCCTGCTGGGCTGGGCCGAAGTGGGCATGGTTTACCTGTTCACGGAACCCCGCGTCAGCACTCCCGCCGAACTGCACAAAGTGAAGATGTGGAGCTGGGAAGGCGACCCCGTGGCCGAAGCCGCGCTGCGGGCGCTGGACGTTTCCCCGATACCCCTTTCAGTCACGGATGTGATGACCTCTCTGCAAACCGGCATGCTCAACGGCGTGTACGGCTCGCCACTCAGCGTGATAGCTATGCAGTGGTTCACCAAAACAAAATATATGCTGGACCTGCCCATAACCAACGCTTCCGGCGCTGCGCTGGTGTCGCAAAAAATCTTCTCCGCGCTGAAACCGGAGCACCAGAAGGTGCTGCTTGAACTTGGCGCCAAACATTTCGCCCGGCTTACTGAACTGAGCCGTTCAGACAATCAGAAATCCATACAAACCCTAAAAAACCAGGGCATAACCGTGGTCAGCCCCGCGCCGGAAGCCCGCGCCGAATTTGAAAAAGGCGGCGCCAAAGCCAGGCAGGACCTTGTGGGCAAGCTTTATACCGCCGACCTGCTGTCCCGCATAGAAGCAAGGCTGGCGCAAATCAGGAAATCAGCCGGGAAGAAATAAAAGCCGTGGTGAAACTGCTGCTTAGCGCCGACGACGCGCTGGCACGGGCTGAAAAAGCCGTGCTGGTGGCGCTGGTTTGCGCCATGCTTGCGCTGTCCGCGCTGCAGGTTGTGCTGAGGCTGGCCTTTTCCACCGGCATACTCTGGGCCGACCCGCTTTTGCGCCACATGGTATTGTGGGCCGGGCTGGCCGGGGCCGCGCTGGCGGCGCATGAAAGCAAACACTTTGTGCTGGACCTGGCCGAGCGCCTGCTTCCGCAGGGCCTCAGACAGCCTCTCGCCGTATTCAGCGGCCTGGTTTCGGCGTTTATCTGCGCGCTGCTGCTCTACGCCTCGATAAAATTCCTGCGCGACGAACACGCCGCCGCCACGACCGCGTTTTCAATGTTCGGCCTGAACATACAGTCCTTCTGGGTCGAAGCGGCGCTGGCACCCGCCTTCGCATTGATAATGTTCCACTCCATAGCGGGATTTTTCAGGCGGAAGCAATGACAGCCCTGCTGATTACCGCAGCAGTTGTGGCGCTGGCGCTGGCCGGTGTGCCCGTGTTCGCGCTGATAGCAGGCGGAGCGCTGCTGGCCTTTCATCAGGCCGGGATAGACTCTTCGGCGGTGATAGTGGAAATGCTGCGGCTTGCGGGAATGCCGTCTCTTATAGCCATACCGCTATTCACCTTCGCCGGGTTTGTGTTGGCTGAAAGCGGCACACCGGTGCGCATGCTGAACCTGGGCAAGGCTCTCTTCGGCTCTCTGAGGCCCGGGCTTGCGGTGGCCGCCCTGCTCGCCACGGCGCTGTTCACGGCTTTCACCGGGGCGTCCGGCGTCACCATCATAGCGCTGGGCGGACTGCTCTATCCCATGCTGCGGGAACAGGGCTATTCCGAAAAATTCAGCCTGGGCCTGCTCACCACTACCGGCAGCCTGGGCCTGCTGTTCCCCCCCAGCCTGCCGATAATACTTTACGGCCTTGTCGCGGGCGTGAGTATAGATAAGCTTTTCGCCGCCGGCCTGCTGCCCGGCATCCTGCTGATAGCGGTGCTGGCTGTATACGCCGCCTGGCAGGGCCGCAAATCAGGCGTACAGCCGGTACCGTTCTCGTGGGACGAGCTTAAAAAAGCGGCCCGCGAAGCGGCCTGGGAAATCCCGCTGCCTTTCCTGGTGATAGGCGGCATCTATGGCGGCTGGTTCACCGCCAGCGAGGCCGCCACAGTGATGGCCGCATACGTGCTTCTTGTGGAATCGCTGGTCTATCGTGAAATCAACATCTTCAGGGACGTGCCGCGCATCGTAGCGTCCAGCATGATGCTGGTGGGGGCGATATTCCTGGTGCTGGGCACTGCGCTGGGGCTTACCAACTATCTGGTGGACGCGGAAATACCGTCCCGCATCTTCGCGTGGCTGCATACCTACGTAAGCAGCAAAACGTTGTTTCTGATTGTCCTGAACGTGTTCCTGCTGGTGGTGAACATGATAGAGATATTCTCGGCAATCATCATAGTGGTGCCGATAATAACGCCTGTGGCCGCGCAATACGGCATAGACCCCATACACCTGGGAATCATCTTCCTGCTTAACCTGGAGATAGGATACATGACGCCGCCGCTGGGGCTTAACCTGTTCCTTTCCAGCCGCCGATTCAACGCGCCGCTACCCAAACTTTATGCAGCAGTGCTTCCGTTCTGGCTGATGCTGCTGGCCTCGCTGGCAATAGTGACCTACGTTCCGTCATTGAGCCTTTGGCGCCACCTCTAACAAAAACGGCGCGCCAGACAGGCGCGCCGCTTTCACCATTAATCAAGAACTAGAGTTGCCCGTCTTCCAGGCTGATTTCCGAGCTTTCGCCTATATTTACGCGCTGCATCCCGTCGCGGAACACCGCGCTGGGCCCGACGAGCGACTGGTCCAGTATCGCATTTTCAATCACGGCTTTTTCGTTAATAATTGAATCGCGCACCACGGAAGAACAAATGCTGGCTCCTGCTCCGACCGAGACATACGGTCCTATTATCGAACGCTCGATTTTAGCTCCCGGCGCGATATAGACCGGCGGAATAATCAGGCTGCCCTGAAATTTGAGGGTTTTGCCGGGCAACTTATCAAGCAGATGCCTGTTTGTGGCCAGCAAAGCATCCGGCTTGCCGCAGTCATACCACCCGGCCACAGGCAAAACTTTAAGTATTGAACAGCCGCGCACCATGTCCATAAGCGCGTCCGTGAGCTGGATTTCGCCATGGCTGGCAGCCGCACGAGCAACAATACGGTCCAGGCTCCGAAAAACAGGGCGGCTGTCCTGAAAAGAGTAGACACCGACTATCGCCAGATTCGAGCGCGGATGCGCAGGTTTTTCCACCAGCTTCGTGATTATTCCCCTCTTCTGCTCCACGACGCCGAAGCGACGCGGATCGTCAACAACCCGCACGCCGATTTTATTGCCGCCCCCGATGATAAAGCGTTTTATGTCCGCATCCAGAATGGTATCGCCAAGCAGCACCAGCATGGGGCCGCTGACATGTTCGCGCGCCGTCCATACCGCATGGCCAAGGCCAAGCGGCTGCTCCTGCCGCACATATACGGCTTCGAGCCTCGGATAAGCCTTGGACACATAGGCCTGTATTTTTTCCCCAAATTGCCCGACCACAAACACTATTTTGCGTATCCCGGCGCCCGTAAGCTGGTCCGTAATATGGCCCAGTATAGGCTTGCTGCCCACGGTAAGCAGCACTTTCGGAAAGGAATGCGTGTGGGGACGCAGACGCGTGCCTGAACCGGCAACCGGCACCACTGCGGTGAACTGGCTTTTCATTGTCATAGTGATTTGAATTTTACACTACAAGCGCTTGCGGAAACAAGGCGGACGAACTATAATTCAGAGGTCATGAATTCACTGGCCCTGCTTGCCTTGCTGGCGTTGAACGGACAGGAAAACCCGTTTCCGCAGCGTACAGCCGCCAAAACGGCAAATGCCGCGCAGAACCAGTATAGCGTGGCTGTCCCGCCAGCGCGCGACATTCTTGAAGAAGCTCTTGACCATGCCGAGGACGCCACCCTGGAGGCGGAAAAACAGACCCGTTGCGTGCAGGACAAGCCAACTCAAAAAGACGACCCTGAAATGGAATGCGCCCCGAAACTGGCGGCGACACAGGCGGCCGAAGCGCTGGCAGATACGCGCAGGGCATCCGCAATAATGGCCCGAACCACTCCAAATGAGAAAGACAGGGCCGCCATAGCGCGGTTGCTGGCCCGGCTGGATAGCGCGGCAAGCGAGCTGGAACTCCGGGCGCGGAAACTGGCAAACACAGCCCCAGGAAACGACGAATATGCGCAGGAAGCTTATCAGGCCGGAAACAGCGCCAAAGAAACGGCGATATGCCTGCAGACACTGCTGGATGACATGACACTGCTGCTTTCTACCGGCGAAAGCCAGGATAAAAACTAAACACCTCAGGAGGCAACTTATATGGAAATACTCTTCCCCGGCGGCAAAAAAGTGCATGTGAAGCACCGGGATTTCGTGATACAGACCGACCAGCCGCTTAGCGGCGGCGGCGAAAATTCGGCCCCGACTCCGTTTGACCTGTTCATGGCGGCGCTGGCCTCGTGCGCCGGTTTTTTCGTGCAGGACTTCGTGTCAAAACGCGGCTTCCCCACTGACCAGCTGAAAATGACCGCCCGAGCCACCAGAGACGAACAGACCCATCTGCTGAAAAAACTGGAAATAGACATCACCTTGCCGCCCGGATTCCCGGAAAAATACCGCCCGGCGGCAATCAAGGCGGCGGAACTGTGCCTTGTGGCGCGGAACCTGCAGGCTCCGCCTGAAATCACGATAAAGACAATATAAACGAGAAAACTTCAGGAGACAGGGAGGCCATGCGCCTCCCTGCTTTCATTTACAGAGGAATCTTGTTTTCGAAGGCGTGTACCAGTTCGCTAAGCTGGGCGGGGGTCTGCACGCGCAAAAGGCGCTGCCGCAACGCCCTGTTGGAAAGCAGCTGCGAAAGCTGCGACAGTATGCGGAGCTGAAAAGTCGGTTCGGTGAACGGGGCCAAAATCATAAACACCAGCTTGACCGGCTTTCCGTCCGGAGCGGGCAGGTCCAACCCCTTGTCGCAGCGGGCGAACAAAACCAGCGGACGGGTCAAATCAGAAAGGCGGGCATGCGGGAAAGCCGTCTCCTGCCCTAACGCGCAGGAAAAGGTCTTCTCCCTGGCCTCCAGCAGTTTCCAGGCCGCCTCTTTGTCAAAAACAGGCTGAGCCTGGTGCATACGGTCCAGCAAAAAGCGCAGCATTTCAAAGCGAGGCAGTTGGGGCAGGTCAAACACGGAATGTTCGCAGTCAAGCACCGAACCAAGCGCCGTAGGCGGCTTGTTCTCCAGCTCGTCGCGTATTTCACCCACCAGCTCTTCCAGCACGTCTTCCAGGGTGACCAGGCCTGTCACTTTGCCCGCTCCGTCGCGGACGAGCGCCTGATGCGAGCCTCTCTCCTGAAACTCGCGCAGCAGCTTTTCAATCGGCATGTCTTCCGACACGGTTACAACCGCGCGCTGCCTTGCACGCAAAACCCCCGGCCTGGACGGCTCAACGCCGTCTATGAAAAGGTCCTTGAGCACTATATAACCGGTGGCGTCGTCCAGCGCTGAGGCGCACAGCGGATAGCGCGAGAAATGCCTGGAACGCATGACTGCAAGGTTTTCCTCCCACGGCTTGTTCTCGCAGATAAAGGATATTGAATCTCTTGGCGTCATTACGTCGCGCACTGAGGTTTTGCCGAAGTCGAAAAGGTTCTCAAACATCAGCAGACGGCCGAGCGACAGCGTGCCCTGCTCCTGCGTGTGCTCGAGTATAAGCCGCAACTCCTCTTCGGAATGCGATAATTCTTTTTCAGAAGGGTGGAAGCCGGACGCGTGCAAAACCGCCTGCGCCAGCTTGTTTAGCAGAATCATGGGCAAATATGTCGCGTAGTAAAACCACATAAGCGGGGTTATGACCCACAGGAGAGCCGTTTCCGGCGCTTTGATACCGACAAGCTTTGGCACCTGCTCGCCAAGCGCGACATGCATGCCAGTAATCAGAATAAAAGCGAGGAAATAAGCCGCGGAATGAGACATTAACTGCGCGGGACCCTGGGCCAGCGACGGGAAAACATAGGCGATAAATTTGGCCATGGCCGGTTCGCCGACCCAGCCCAGACCCAGGCTGGCCATGGTGATGCCCAGCTGTATCGCGGAAAGAAAACCGTCTATCTGCTTTTTGGCGCGTATGGCGACGCGGGCCCTGGCCTGGCCGCGGGCCAGCAGTTCCTCAAGCTGCGTCATTCGCACGGAAACAAGCGCAAATTCCGCAAGAACGAAAAACGCATTCAGAAGGATGAGCAGCGCCGCGACCAGCAGTTGTAGAGGAAGGCTCATCTAGATGTTTTGATGGAAAATAAAAAATGCGCGGGGTGGGACTTGAACCCACATGTCTTTCGACATACGCCCCTCAAACGTACGCGTATACCAATTCCGCCACCCGCGCAATTATATAATTTTAGCATAGGGGTGGCTCCCGCGCAAGCCGAGGGCAACATCGGCCAGAAAGAATCGCAGGGTATTTTGTATCATATCCTGGGGTTGGGCAATCGACGCAAAATAACGTCCTGGTTCGCAACTAGGCCGGATGTATGGTCTCCGGACAATGCGCCGTTCCGCACTCTGCCATGAACAAAAGTCCCGATAACGCCAGACAAGAGACAAACGCCGAAGAATCCGCGCGGCGGCACCAGCGCTACTTCGAAATCTCCTTTTACGCCGTCAACCTCCTGGCGCTAGGCTTGCTTACGCACGAGATAATAGCCCATCATCTCTTTCACTCCCCCACAAAAAACGTACATACCGTACTGGCAATGCTGGCCATGTCCGGCGTGGCGATTATCCCAATAACGTATTTCACGCTGAGGAAAATCCGGACCTACGCCAGCGAGCTTCCGGGCAAGGAAGCGGAAATCGCAAACCTGCACCATCAGATTGAGTTCATCCTGGCCCAGACCAAAACCGGCCTGGATATAATAGACACCGACTACAACCTTAAATTCGTAGACGCAGGCTGGCAGCACATATACGGCAACCCTTCGGGGCGGAAATGTTACGAGTATTTCATGGGGCTGGAACGCCCCTGCCCCAATTGCGCCATCGCCAAGGCGCTGGAAACCAAACGGACCGTCGTATCGGAAGAGACTCTTCCGCGGGAGGGCAGCCGGCCCGTGGAAGTGACCACAATCCCCTATCAGGATACCGACGGCAAATGGCTGGTGGCGGAATTGAACGTGGACATCAGCGAACGCAAAAAACAGTCGGACATGATGCGCTCCCACAACAAGGAGCTGCTGGCTCTGGTCGCGGCATCAAACAGAATACTCTCCATCCCTGACAAAAGCCAGCTTTGCCGCAGCATCTGCGAGCAGGCCGCAACCATAGCAGGGGCGGATTACGTCTGGCTCGGCCTGCTTTCCTCGATGCCGGAACGCCTTAACACCTGCCATTTCAGCGACGAAGGCAAAACCTATCTGGAAGAAGTGCCCGCAGCCGGCAAAACCGACACGCCCGAACTGGTGGCGCTGGATACGATGACCCCGTTCCTGTGCACGGCCTACAATGCGGCTGACATGTCCGAAAAATGGAAGGGCGACATGCGCAGGCTGAACGCCACTGCGGCCTTCTCGATACCGATTACCGGCAATGAGGGCGAACCGCTGGGAGTGCTTACCCTGCTAAGCGCGCAGGCCGAGCATTTCACCGAGCAGCGCCGGGAGTTGTACCAGGTTTTCTGCAACCAGGTGGCCGTTTCAATGGAAAACCTCCGCATCATGACGGAGCTGGAGATGAAGGTCGAGGAACGCACCCTCGAATTGAAAACGCAGAAGATACTGGCTGAAGAGGCCCGGGTGCTGGCCGAATCGGCCAACAAAGCCAAGTCGCAGTTTCTGGCGAACATGAGCCACGAACTGCGCACCCCGCTGAACGTGGTCATCGGCTGTTCGGACATCATAACCGCCAACATGTACGGGGAACTCAACCAGAAGCAGCGCGAATACATGGAATTCATCAAAAACAGCGCGCACCACCTGCTCAGCCTCATCAACGACATACTGGACCTTTCCAAAATAGAGTACGGCAAGATGGAACTCAAGCTGACGCCGATCAAGCTGCGCCCCATGCTTGAAACCATAGCCAAACTGCTGGGCGAACGCGGTGTGCGCGGACAGGTAAGCCTGCGCCTTGAGCTTCCTTCGGAAAGCGAACTGGAATGCCTGGCCGACCAGCGTAAGCTGAAACAGATTATTTTCAACCTTGCCAGCAATGCGATAAAATTTTCACCGCCGCAGTCGGAAGTGGTTATAAGCGCCGCCAGCCTGAAAGACAAAAGCCTCCTTCCGCGGACGGCGGAACTGCGCGATGGCGCAGACTCCTACCTGCTTGTACGCATACGGGACACCGGCATAGGCATCAAGCAGTCCGATTTGGGCAAGCTGTTCCAGACCTTCACCCAACTGGATTCGGCAAGCTCGCGGGAGTACGAGGGCTCTGGCCTGGGCCTGGCTTTGACAAAAAAACTGGTGGAACTGCACGGAGGAGCAATCTGGGCAGAAAGCGAATACGGCAAAGGAAGCGTCTTCAGCTTCGCGCTGCCGCAAAATGCCGCTATGGAGGAGAACAATGCCGCAAAACCCTAAAGTACTGATAGTGGACGACATGCAGGCGATACTGGTTATGTACAACTCTCTGCTCAGCAACCAGGGATTTGAAGTGCTTACGGCCTCCAACGGCAATGATTGTCTGCGCCTGGCCAAGCAGTTTCACCCGGACATAATACTGCTGGACATCATGATGCCCAAAATGGACGGCGGCATGACGGCCGGCCTGCTTCTTGAAGACCCGGCCACCAAAAACATACCCATCATCTTCCTCACCAGCATGGTAAGCGAAGAAGAGGCGGTGGCGCAGAACAACAACCCCAACGGCAGGCAGTTCCTTTCAAAATCCACTCCGCCAACGGCGATATTGGCCAAAATACGGGAAACTCTCGGTCTCTGAATTTTTGGCGGCAGGGCCCGGCAGAGCCGCATCCTGCCGGGCCTTGTTTTTTTATGTAGAATGGAAATATATTGCCAACAACAGGGACACTATCATGCTAGTCAAACTCATAGAAGCCGTCATAGGCACCAAAAGCGAACGCGATCTGAAAAAATTACAGCCAAAGCTGGAAGCGATAAACGCGCTGGAAGAGGAATATAAGGCCCTTTCCGACGAACAGCTCAAGGCCAAGACAGAGGAATTCCGCAAACGCCTAGCGGAAGGCGAGACTGAGGACGACCTCCTGCCAGAAGCCTTCGCGGCTGTGCGCGAGGCTGCTTCCCGCACCATAGGGCTGCGCCACTACAATGTCCAGATGCTGGGCGGCATGATACTGCACCGCGGCTCGATATCCGAAATGCGCACCGGCGAAGGCAAAACGTTGGTGGCCACCCTGCCCACATATCTCAACGCGCTCAGCGGCAAGGGCGTCCATGTGGTGACGGTTAACGACTACCTGGCCAAGCGCGATATGGCCTGGATGGGCCCCGTGCACCAGTTCCTGGGCCTTACCGTGGGCTACATCACCCACGACATGGACAACGCCACGCGCCATGCCATGTACCGCTGCGACGTCACCTACGTCACCAACAACGAAATCGGCTTCGATTACCTGCGCGACAACATGGTGGTCCGCGCCGGAGACCGGGTGCTGCGCCCGCTCAACTACGCCATAGTCGACGAAGTGGACTCCATTCTCGTGGACGAGGCCAGGACCCCGCTCATCATCTCCGGCCCGTCGGAGGAATCCACAGACAAATACCACACCATAAACCACGTGATCCCGCACCTGAAGGTCCGCTTCGTGACCGACAAGGAGGAAGTCGAGGCCAAATACAACGGCGAAGACCTGACAAAGGGCTACGACGCCATAGTGGACGAGAAGGCCCACTCCGTCACGCTGACCGACCAGGGCGTGGCCAAGACCGAGAAATTCCTCGGGGTCAGCAACATCTACGACGACGTCGGAGCCGAATGGGTGCACCACCTCACGCAGGCCCTGCGCGCCCACCACCTTTACGAACGCGACGTGGATTATGTGGTGAAGGACGGCGAAGTCATCATCGTAGACGAATTCACCGGCCGCCTCATGCCGGGACGCCGCTGGTCCGACGGGCTGCACCAGGCCGTAGAAGCCAAGGAAGCGATGCCGATAAAGGAAGAAAACCAGACCCTGGCGACCATCACCTTCCAGAACTTCTTCAAGCTCTACAAGAAGCTGGCCGGCATGACGGGCACGGCCATGACCGAAGCCTCAGAGTTCTGGGAAATCTACAAGCTGGACGTGGTGGAAATCCCCTCCAACAAGCCCTGCCTGCGCCAGGACAGCGCTGACGTCGTCTATAAATCGGAGCGCGAAAAATTCAACGCCATCGTCGAAGAGATCGAGGGCACCTGGAAGCGCGGCCAGCCGGTGCTGGTGGGCACCCGCTCCATAGAAAAATCCGAAAAGCTTTCCGCCATGCTGCGCGCCAAAGGCGTGCCGCACCAGGTGCTGAACGCCAAATACCACGAAATGGAGGCGCAGATAATCGCGCAGGCGGGACGCAAGGGCGCGGTCACCATAGCCACCAACATGGCCGGACGCGGCACCGACATCGTGCTGGGCGGCAATCCGGCCGACCCCGAGGAACAGAAATTCGTGGTCGAGGCAGGCGGCCTTTACGTGCTGGGCAGCGAACGCCACGAGGCGCGCCGCATAGACAATCAGCTGCGCGGGCGCTGCGCCCGCCAGGGCGACCCCGGGTCCTCGCGCTTCTTCCTGGCGCTGGACGACGAACTGATGCGCCTCTTCGGCTCGGACAAGCTGACCGGCATCATGGAAAAGCTTGGGATGAAGGACGGAGAAGCCATAGAATCCGGCGTGATTTCCTACCAGATAGAATCCGCCCAGAGGCGCGTGGAAGGCTACAACTTCGACATCAGAAAGCGCCTGCTGGACTACGACAAGGTGATGAACCAGCAGCGCACGGCCATTTACTGCCTGCGCAACGCCATCCTGGACGGGGCCGACGTCTCCGAACGCTCCGGGCAGATGATAGACGAAGTGCTGGAGGAATGCATGGACAGGTGGTGCGCCAAAAACGCGCACATACAGGCGTGGGACCTGGACAGCTTCGACGCCTTCCTGAAGCAGACCTTCAACATGGAACTGGGCTACACCCGCGACGAGCTGCCGAAAATCGGACGGGACGCGCTTTACCGGGAACTGCGCGACGAAATACAGTCCGTCTATGACGAGCGCGCGAACTATTTCAAGGAGCAAGGCTTCGACTTCAAGGAAATAGAGCGCATGCTGATGCTGCAGCTGATAGACCAGGCGTGGAAAATGCACCTCTACGAACTGGACCACCTGCAAAAAAGCGTGGGGCTGCGCGCCTACGGGCAGAAGGACCCTCTAATCGAGTACCAGAAAGAATCGTTTACCCTGTATCAGGGCATGCTTGGCCGCGTGCGCGACCAGATGGTGAACTACCTCTTCAAGATACAACTGCCGCCAAAGCGGACGGCCCCGCCTCCGGCGGCGGCGCAGCGCCAGCAGGAAGGCGCGCCTGCCGCGCAACAGCAGCAGGGACGCACAGCCTCCAGGCAGGGAGCGGCGCCGCATAAAATAGGCCGCAACGACCCCTGCCCCTGCGGCAGCGGGAAAAAATACAAAAAATGCTGTGGGCGCGAAGAGTAGCCAACGCCATAATTCAAAGCGGCGTACTGACCAGCGCCCCATTGCTGGCGGCGGCTACGGCCGCGCTGCTTGTATTCAGCTATCCTAGCTTTAACCAAGGATACCTGGCCTGGCTGGCCTTTTTTCCTTTCGGCTTGCTGGCGCTGGAATCCCGCTCCTGGAAAAAAAGCATATTAGCCGGATATCTGGCCTGGTTGCTGCTGGGTCTGGGCGTGTTTTACTGGATATACCCGGTCTGCCGCGCAGGCGGCCTGTCGCCCGCGATGTCGGTGGCGGCCTGGGTTGCCCTAAGCGCGCTTATGGCTTTGGAAGGCGCGCTGTTGGGCGGCATTTTCTTCTTCCTGTCACGCGCCGGAAAATGGTTTCCGCTGGCCGCGGCCTGCGGCGTGGTGACGGTGGACTGGCTGAAGGCGGAACTCCTTCCGGCCAATTTCATTTCCTTTCCGTGGCTTCTGCTTGGCTATACGCAGTGGCATTACCCGCTGACGATACAGATGGCGTCAGTCACCGGAGCCGTAGGGCTTTCATTCTTCATATCATATCCGGCGCTATCCCTGGCCTTTGTGACCCACGACAAATGGCGCAACTGGAAGCTTCCGCTGGCCTGGCCGATTCTCAGCACACTGCTTCTGCTTGGCTTCGGCGCGAAGGAATTGCTGGAAGCCTCCAAGCCGCAGCAGGGCCCCACGATGCGGATTTCCGTGCTGCAGCCCAACATAGACCAGTACCGAAAATGGAACTCGGACTATCTGCAGTGGATAGAGCGCCGCCTTAACCAGCAACTGCCTCAGGCCGCGATAAAGAATCCGCAGCTTGTGGTGTGGCCGGAAGCCGCGGTGCCGGACTGGCTGGATGCCTCCTACTCCAGCTGGATAGGGGCCAGGGCGTCCGGCATGAAAGCCTATCAGTTGGTGGGCGCGCTTATGCAGGACGACGGCCGCAGCTATGTCAGGGCCGTGCTGTTCAACACTGACGGCAACCCCAGCGGGTTCTATACCAAGCAGCAGCTGGTGCCGTTCGGAGAATATGTACCGGTGCGCGGGCTGCTGGAACGACATATAAAGATATTGGGCAAAATGGGCGAATTCTCGCCCGGCCCGGACAACCAGACCCCGCTGTCCATAGACGGCACGCCGGTAGGCCCGCTCATCTGCTACGAATCCATTTTTCCGGCCATAGCCAGAAAAGCGGCTGGCAACGGCGCCGCCGTGCTGGTGAACCTGACAAACGACGGCTGGTATCTGGATACGGCAGCCCCCTATCAGCATTTTGCGGCCAATATACTGCGCGCAGTGGAAAACCGCAAACCGCTTGTGCGGGCCGCCAACACGGGTATTTCCGGCTGGATAGACAAGTGGGGACGCGTGCGCGAAGCTTCCGAACTTAACACTGACTGCGTGATGACCTTTGATATACCGCTGGACAGGCCGGAGAAGACGCTCTACACCTCGCGCGGAGACCTGCTGGCCGAAATGTGCCTGGTGATTCTGCTGCCATTCCTGCTTGTGGGACTGATAATGTAAGCCGCACGGAGAACAAATGGCCACTAAAATAAACTGCACCTACACCTCGGACAACCAGACCGAACTGACGCACGGCCCGACCGGAGCGCGCATAGCCACCGACCTTCCGCCGGACAACGGCGGCAAGGGCCGCACATTCTCCCCTACCGACCTGTTCGCCTCGGCGCTGGCCTCCTGCGCGCTGACCATAATGGGAAAAATCGCCCAACGCGACGGAGTGGACTTCTCCGGGGCGCAAATAGAAGTGGAAAAGGAAATGTCGGCCGAGCCTCCGCGCCGCGTGGCGATGTTCCGCCTGAAAGCGAAACTGCCCCCCAGCCTGACCGGCCGGCAGCGCGAAAAATATCTCGCCTCCATCAAAACCTGCCCCGTGCACCTAAGCCTTCATCCGGACATAAAGGTTGTCTGGGAATAACCCGGGGCCAAAAGGCCGTTAATGAAAAAGCCCCCTTGCGGGGGCTTTTTGTTTTAAGCGATAACGGCCTCTCAGAAGCTGTGCCAAAGCATCTGGTTGGTAACCTCGTGGTGGAACAATACCTCCGAAGCCTTTACTATGGTGCCGAGTTCCTTGGGGCTGCGGTCCGCCGCCGCCTGCTTGAAGGAGACGTATTTTTCATGGGCCGCGGCGCCCATCACGTCCTTCATGAACTCGCTGGAGCGGAAGAGGCGTATGGCGTCGTATATATTCCCGGGCAGGTAGCGCAGCCGGTCGCGCTTGCCTGCGTCCTTGGACAACGGCTTGCCGTCCAGCCCTGTTCTCAACAGCACATACAGCGCCAGATACGGGTTCGCGTCCGGCCCAACGGAACGTATCTCCAGCCGGGCTGAATTCTCGTTGCCGGCGGGTATGCGTATCATCGAACCGCGGTCTACCGAGGAGATTTTTATCTGGTTCGGGGCCTCGAAATGCGGGTCAAGACGCCGATAAGCGTTCACGCTTGAATTCAGCACCAGCGAAATCTCCTGCGCGTGATTCAGCAGGCGCGACACCACGTCCCACGCGGCGGAAGACAGTCCGTCCTCGCCTTTTTTATCGTGGAATATGTTTTTGCCGCCTTTGAAAAACGACAGGTTCAGATGCATGCCGCTGCCGTTCACCCCGGCTATGGGCTTTGGCAGGAAGGTGGCCGTCATGCCCTGATTGGCCGCCACCTGGCGGCACACCAGCTTGTACAGTTGTATAAGGTCGCAAGCCCGCACGACGCTGGCATATGAGAAATTAAGCTCGAACTGCGAAGGCGCGACTTCCGGATGGTCCTTCTCGTTGCGGAAGCCCATGGCGCGCTGGGCCTCGGCTGAAGCGTCTATGAACATTTTCAGGCGGTCCAGCGGCAGTGAATGGAAGTAGCCGCCCGTGGAAATCAGGGTGAAGCCCGTTTCCGGGTTGTAGTTCTGCTCGGCGTTAAGGCCGTTTACCAGAAACCCCTCCACCTCGGCCGCCACATTGGCCGTTATACCCTTGCCTCCCAGTTCCTCGGCCAGCAGCTTCAGACGCGCCCGGAAATCAGATTCATAGATGCTCTTGTCGCGGTTCAGCACCGTGGCGAACATGATGACCTTTCCGGGGCCGAAAACGTCGGACGGCAGCCAGAATATGCTCTCCCAGTTTATGCCAAGGCGCAGGTCCGATTCGCGCTGGGCTGAAAACCCGCGTATGGATGATCCGTCGAAAGTGAGGTTGTCGGCCGCGCGCAGAAAAAACTGCTTGTCGTAATCCAGCATCTGGAAACGGCCTTCTATATCGGTAAAGCACAGCGTGACGGCCTTAAGGCGCTTTTCGGACTTGAGATAGGCGCGGTAAATCTTCTCAAGCTCCGCGGGGGGCTTGGTCTGCGCATCCTCGGCCGCCTTGAGGTTCATCGCCTCCAGTTCGTCGTAGGGTATTTCCAGGAAATTTTTAAGCATGGTATTTTCGCCGACATTGGCTTTCTGCATCCGTTGCCTCCGCGCTTCAGGATTATAACTTCTCCATAATATAACAGCATTATATCAATTATTCAAGTGTTTAATATAAAAATTGTAATCTTTATTAGATATATTGCCAATATTTTGCATCTCCGGCAAATTCAACCCGCATCCGCCTGTGGCTTGACCTTGCGGCAAAGAGTTGATATACTTACCGGTAGGTAAATATGGCCAGACAGAAACAGAAACCCTGCGACCACCGTTCAGCCAACTGCTGCATGAAGCACCGCATCATGCATGCGGCGATACTGCTTATGGCTGAAAAAGGCCTGGAAAAAACATCGGTGCAGGACATAGTCAACGCTGTTCACGCAACGAAACCCCTACTCTATTACTACTTTAAGAATAAGGAAGACCTCTGCCAGCAAATCATAGCGGAAAGCATGGCCGCGATGAACGAGCGCATGGGCCAGACCGGCACGGACAAGAAGCGCGCGGCCTCATTCCTTTCGCACATGATGGCCGACGACCTGGACTGTTTCCGCAAAAACCCCGAAGTCAGCGCAGTAATAATGAAAGGCATCTTCGCCTCCGGCGACCCTTCCTTCATATCTTTCATGGAAAACATCCGCCACATCAAGTTTGATGCGGTCAAAAAAGCCCTCATGCGCACGGCAAAGCGCGGCGATTTGCCCGCCGCCACCGTAGACGACATAACGCACATAGTTTCCGCCCTGACACTTTATTTTATAGCGCACGCGCACCACGAACCGTACCTGGACGCCAAATTCGTGGAAAGAACCGCCCGGATGCTGATAGCCGGCGCGAACAGCGTGCATGGAGAAGCGAAATGACACCCCGCATAACACTGCCCGCGCTGGCCTGCCTCCTGTTCGGAACAATGCAGGCATCAGCCATAGAACTTTCTGTAAACGACGCCGTGGAGCTTGCGCTCAAGAACAACACCACGCTGATAAACTCGGCCAAAACCGTGCAGATTTTTGAACAGAAAGTGAAGCAGTACTGGGCGTCCATATATCCGTCCATAGCGGTCGGCGCCGCATACAACAGGAACCTGGAGATTCCGGCCTTCTTCATCGGCGGAACCAGCGTCAAGACAGGAGAAAACAACGCCTTCAGCGCGCAGGCCACGCTGTCGCAGGTGCTGTGGTCCGGCGGCAAAGTGAACGCCGCCATACGCCTTGCGCAGTACATGTCCAAACAGACCGACGAGGAAGACAGGCTGAACCGCATCAACGTGGTGCGCGATGTGAAACAGGTTTATTACAAGGTGCTGCTGGCTTCGGCCACGGCAATAATAGAGCGCGACAACCTGGCGCTGGCGCAGGACCATCTCCAACAGATGAAAGCCCAGTACCAGCAGGGCCTCCAAAGCGACCTGACGCTGCTGCGCCAGGACGTTGAGGTGTCCAAGCGCGAACCGTCGGTAATCAAGGCAAGGAACGTCAGCGAAGTGGGCCTGCTTTCCCTAAAAACCCTCATGGGCCAGGACCCGGAATACCCGGTCACCCTCAACGGGGATTTCGATGGCTCCATGGCCCAGCCCAAGCCGCTTGAAGAACTCTACAGCACCGCCATGGCGCGCCGCCCGGACCTGCGCGCCGCCCGCTACTATTATGATTCCGCCAAGCAGCAGTACCGCCTGGCGAAAGCGGACTTCCTGCCCAGCATCTATGCCAACGCGTCGCGCTCCTTCTCCGGACAGAGCGCCGAGGGCTGGCCCTCGCCCGACATGCGGAACTGGAGTTCCTCGGTAGGGGTCACGCTCAACCTCAATCTTTTCGCAGGCGGCGCCACCGTGGCGCAGATGAAGCAGGCCGAACTGCAGGCGAGCCAGGCCAGCACCTCGATAGAGGAACTTGAAAGGGATATCCGGGTGCAGGTAAAATCTGCATGGCTGGACCTGCAGGAAGCGCAGGAACGCATACGGTCGCAGGAGGGCGCTGTAAACCAGGCCAGCCAGGCCGCGCGCTCCACGCTAACCAGATTTAAAAACGGCCTTTCCAGCCAGTTGGAACTCAACGACGCTGAAAACGCCCTTAACGACTCACGGTTGCAGTACGCGCTCGCGCAGCACGACGCCTGCGTGGCGCACGCCCAGCTTGAATGGGCGACCGGAGCCATTGATTAGAGGAAACTATGACAAAAAAACTGTGTTTAGCCCTTATATTCCTGCTCCCGCTCTCGTCGGGATGCCATAAAAAGGACAAGAACCCGCTTAAGGACATTGACGCGGACAAGTTCCTCGTCCGCACCGAAAAAGCCCAGACCAGGGACATCACCGAGGAGATACTGCTGGCCGGCTCCGTGAAGGCGCTGGAAGAGGCGGTGCTTTATCCAAGGGTGCCGGGCAAGCTTTACAAAAACCTCCTCCATGAAGGCGACCGCGTTAAAAAAGACCAGCCGGTGGCCCTGATAGAGCGCGACGAAGTGGGAGTGGTGTACGAACCCGCCCCGGTGCCGTCCACCATAAACGGCGTCATAGGCCGCATCTACCGCGACCCTGGCGAAAACGTCACCCCCTCCACCGAAATAGCGCTGGTGGTGAACCAGGAGCAGGTGCGCGTGAAAGTGGACGTGCCGGAACAGTACACCCAGCAGGTCTATATAGGACAGCCCGCGTTCCTGTCGGTCGAGGCCTTCCCCAACACCTCATTCCAGGGCAAGGTGTACAAGATAGCGCCGGTAATAGACCCCAACACCCGCACCAACGCCATAGAAATCATGGTCGACAACAAAGAGGGCAAGCTTAAGTCCGGCATGTTCGCGCATGTGCGGCTGGTAGTGGGCCGCAAGCCCAATGCGCTGTCCGTTTCGCGGCAGGCGCTGCAAAAAGATGAGGTGTCCGCCAGCTCCTACTACGTATTCGTGCCCCAGCAGGGCAACGCCAAGCGCGTGAACGTCATGCCCGGCCTGCAAACAATAGACTTCGCCGAAATCAAAAGCGGCCTCAAGCCCGGCGAACACGTCATAAACTTCGGCCTCTACGGCCTCAAAGACGGCAGCAAGATACAGGAATCCGCCTCCGCCGCGGCCGGAAGCTGACATGAAAATAGTCGAAGTCTGCGTAAAACGACCTGTCTTCACCACAATGATAATGTGCGCCCTTGCGGTAATGGGCGCGCTTTCCTACCTGCGGCTTGGCGTGGACCTGTTCCCGAATGTGGACTTCCCGTTCGTCGTCGTGAACACCACGCTGGCCGGAGCCAGCCCGGAAGAGGTGGAAACGTCCATCACCAAGCCCCTTGAGGAAGCCATCAACACCGTTTCCGGCATAGAGGAATTGAACTCCTACAGCTACGAGGGCCTGTCCTTCATCTTCATCAAGTTCGACATGGACAAGAACGTGGACGTGGCCGCGCAGGACGTGCGCGACAAGGTTTCCGGCGTGCAGAAGGACCTTCCCGACGGCACCGACCCGCCCGTAATCTCCAAATTCGAGCCCAGCGCCCTGCCCGTGGTGAACATAGCCGTTTCCGGCAACCGCGACCTGGTGGACCTGACAGAACTCACAAGAAAGCAGATAAAGGAAAATCTTGAAACCATAAGCGGCGTGGGCTCCGCCTCTCTGGTGGGCGGACGCAAGCGCGAGATACACATAATAGTGGACCCGCTGAAGCTGACCGCGCTGGGCCTGTCAATAAAAGACGTCAAGGACGCCCTGATTGAGCAGAACATAGAGGTTCCCGGCGGCAACGTCGAGCACAAAGACAAGGTTTTCGTCCTGCGCACTCTGGGCCGCATAGACAAGGCCGAAGACTTCAACAACATAGTGCTGGACACGCGCAACGGGGCGCAGCTTAAAATCTCCGACATCGGCCGCGCCGAGGATACCGGCGAGCACATGGAGACTTACGCCTATTTCAACGGCAAGCCCTGCGTGTCGCTGATACTTAAAAAACAGTCCGGCGCGAACACGCTGGAGCTGGTGGACAGAATAAAGGTGCGGCTGAAGGAACTTCAGCCCATACTGCCGCCTGACATCCGCATGAACATCATGTCCGACCAGTCCACCTTCATCAAGGCCTCGGTGGGCGCGGTCAAGGAACACCTGGTGCTGGGCGCCGTGCTGGCCGCGGTGATGGTGCTGCTGTTCATGGGAGATTTCCGCTCCACGCTTATTTCCGCCACCGCCATACCCATCTCGGTCATAGGCACCTTCACCGTCATGAAAATGGCCGACTTCACCATCAACAACATCACCCTGCTGGGCCTCACCGTGGCGGTGGGCCTTGTCATAGACGACGCCATTGTGGTGCTGGAAAACATCTACCGCCACATGGATGAGTTCCGCAAGTCGGCGGTGCAGGCGGCGCTGGACGGCACGGACGAAATAGGCCTGGCCGTCATGGCGACCACGCTGTCGCTATTGGTCATCTTCCTGCCCATGGCCTACATGGACGGCATAGTCGGCCGCTTCCTTAAAAGCTACGGCCTCACCATAGCATTCGCCATAGCGGTCAGCCTTTTCGTGGCTTTCACGCTTACGCCCATGTTGTGCAGCCGTTTCCTGCACATCAAGCACGGAGAGACCTCGAAGCTGGCCGGCTTCAGCGACAGGATTAACGACAAGCTGGCCGGCTATTACATGGTAGCCCTGCGCTGGGCCATGGCGCACCGCAAGTTCATGGTGGGCCTGTCCATAGCCATCATGCTGACCTCGCTTCCGCTTCTTAAGTTCATCGGCAAGGACTTCATGCCCAAGGACGACACCTCGCAGTTCGCGGTATTTGTCAAGGCGCCGGAAGGCACCAGCGTGCAGCGCACGCGGGAAATATGTTCGCAGCTCACCGACGAGATGAAGCGCCTGCCCTACGTTGAAAACATGCTCATAAACGTAGGCCAGACCGACGACGCCACCACACCCAACGAAGGCAACATCATAGTCCAGCTCACCGACATCGAGAAGCGCGACATTCCCATGAATACCATCATGATCGCGGTTCGCAAGATGTTCTCAAAATACAGCGACCTGAAATTCACGGTGGTCACGGTGGGCGGTTTCGGCGCCAGCAAGGAAGCTGAAATGGAGTTCATAGTCACCGGCCCGGACCTGAACAAACTGCAGGAATATTCAGGCAAGATTTTGGCCGCGCTGAAAAAAGAGAAGGGCATGGTGGACCTGGACACCAGCTTCTCCTTCGCCAAGCCGGAATACCGCGTGGTCATCAACCGCAGCCGCGCCCACGACCTGAATGTGAAGGTGAAAGACATAGCCACCTCCATGCGCACTCTTGTAAGCGGCACAGAAGACATCACCAAATACAAGGAAGGCGACGAGCTTTACGAGGTGCGCATCCGCGCCGAGGAGCGCTACCGCGACCGGCCCGAGGCCCTGGCCGCCCTGATGATACCAACCGAGAACAACAAAGTGGTGCGTCTGGACAGCGTGGCCGAAATAGTAAAGGGCTTCGGCCCTACGCGCATAGACCGCTACAACCGCCAGCGCCAGATAACCGTGTCGGCCAACATGGAAGGCATGGACCTTGGCACCGCCCTTAAAAAGGCGCAGTCCGCTTTCGACGCCCTGAAGGCGCCGCCCACATATTCCGGGCAGAGCCAGGGCCGCGCCAGCGAGCTTGGAAAGATGTTGAAGAGCTTTGTTATGGCTTTTACACTGGCATTTTTGTTTATATATATGGTGTTGGCAAGCCAGTTTGAAAGCTTCATGCTGCCCTTGTCAATCATGATATGTCTGCCGCTGACGATACCGTTCGCACTTATCTCGCTGTTCATGGCGCAGCAGAGCCTGACGCTGTTCAGCATACTGGGCATATTCATGCTTGTCGGCGTTGTGAAGAAAAACGCCATCCTGCAGGTGGACTACACCAACACCCTGCGGGCGCGCGGCCTGGAGCGCTACCAGGCCATAATGGAAGCCAACAAGACAAGGCTTCGCCCCATTCTGATGACCACGCTTACCCTGGTGGCCAGCATGATACCGACCGCGCTGGACAAAGGCGCCGGCTCGGCCGGGCGCAGCACCATGGCATGGGTAATCATAGGCGGGCAGCTGCTGTCGCTGGTCATCACGCTGCTGATGACGCCGGTGACCTACTCGCTGTTGGACGATTTACAGAATTGGCTGCGGATGAAAATCCGCGTCAATGCCGGGGAGCGGCATTCCCCATAGCACCCTCCCCCGTCCGCTCCCCGGCACCCCTTTGCGCGCCGCCCGGCGCAGAGAATTACAGACAGAGCGATACAGAAGCCCGCCTTTCGGCGGGCTTCTGTCTGCCCTGACACCGGATAAACGGAGAACGCATGGAAGCCTTCCTTAACAACTTCAGTT
>JAAYTX010000101.1 GCA_012523635.1 Elusimicrobiota bacterium | reverse complement strand
GGTTACTATGAAAAAAGCCGCAGCCTTGCTGATGTTGCTGGTGATGCTTCCCTCCACCGCCCGTTCCTGGGGCTGGCCTCAGCATCAGATTATCGGTTCAATAGCCCAGTCTCGCCTTTCAGCCGAGGCTAAGCAGGGCATAAAAGACATTTTGGGCGGGGATTATAATCTCGCCGACATAGCCCCCTGCGCCGACCAGATATCCCGCAACGACACCGTGTGCGCCGGCATCAAGTTCAAGGCCATGCCCGAAACCCGCAACTGGCATTACATCAACCTGCCAGTTAATGAAAAGCCGACTGCCGCTTCCATAAAGTCGCATTGCCCCGGCGATAACTGCGCTCCCATGCAAGTCAAGAAGGAAGTGAAGACCATAGCCGACGCGGGCGCCTCCAAACAGGAGAAGCTGGTTGCGCTGGTGTTCATGCTGCACCTGGTGGGTGACATCCACCAGCCCCTGCACTGCGTGGACGATAACGACGGCGGCGGCAACGCCCTGAAGCTTAGCTTCATGGGCACCACCACCAGCCTGCATTCGATGTGGGACCACATGATGTTCGTCTACAGCAACCCGGTGGTTAACAATTCCGACCCTGCCAAGGCCTACGTTTCCGATAAAATGGATGTGGCCAAAGTCGTCAAAACCATTGAGAAGAACCTTAAAGACAAGGACACCGCCACCTGGACTACCGGCGACGTGGTGGTTGACGCTGTCGTGGAAAGCCAGCAGGTGGCCATGAAGGTGGCTTACCCGCAGTATGCCGATATGTCCGGCAACCAGCTTTCGCCCGAGGTCATATCCGGCAACACCGAAGTTTTCACCGACCTCATACAGAAGTCCGGCATCAGGCTGGCCTATCTGCTTAACGAGGCGTTCAAGGACGGCGGCAAGCCCAAGATTATCGACATGACACCGCCCGCCGTGAAGACCAACGGGACCATGAAGCTTCAGGTTCCCTGACAGACGGCTGAAGTTTTAAAAGCAAAGCCCTTCGGCGGCTAAAACCGAAGGGCTTTTGCTTTGCCCTCAGTCCAACCCCGCCCCAGGAGCTATAGCGGGATTTTTGCAAGTATAAGGTAGCCGTGGTCTCCCCACGGGCCGCCCCAAAGGGTGGGGGGAAGCTTGATGAACGCCAGTTCCGCGCCCGGCAGGGCCGAGTTGAGCAACTGCCTGTAGTTGTAGACCCAGCGGTTGCCCTGCGCTATGTGCTGGTT
This sequence comes from Elusimicrobiota bacterium, assembly GCA_012523635.1. Lineage (GTDB taxonomy): Bacteria > Elusimicrobiota > Elusimicrobia > Elusimicrobiales > Elusimicrobiaceae > JAAYTX01. Next base: position 15,291 of record JAAYTX010000101.1, on the reverse strand, counting down.
TTCGGTGTGCCATTCAAGGAAGATGAAGCCCTTGCGGGCGATGCGCGCGAATTCGCCTATGATTTTGCTGGTAAGCAACGGGGGCGTGTCTATAAGTATGGAATCGGCAAGCACAAGGTCTATGGACTTGTCGGGCACCTAGTCAAGCACCAGCGGGTCGCCCGCCGCAATGGTGATGGGGATGTCAGCCTCTTTGAAACAGGCGTTGCCGTGAGCCGCGAGGGCGTAGTTTTTTTCTATGCCCATCAGGTGCGCGTCCGGGTTTATGCTGTGCAGGAGGCGCAGATTTTCGCCGCTTCGGCAGCCTATTTCAAGCAGTGATTTGAATTCGGGGAAGTGCTCCAGCATGTGCCGCGCCATCCAAACGTGGTGGGGGTGGGCGGTGGCGTTTCGCTTCAGTTCTTCTTGAGACTGCTCTTCAAGGTTTTCATCGGCTATGCTTTTACAATAACGGTCCAGATCGCGCATTATGACGCGTATATCGCGTGTCATGAACATCACCTCTAGGTTTACGCGTATGGCCCGGCGATGTCCAAATAAATGGGCGACATCGCGTGAGCCATTCGAATAACCCAAAGCAATGTCGCCCTGCCCCCCGAAGGGGGCATAACAGGCGACTTACTTCCGGTTTCGAATGTGCTTTTGAGCTTGAAACTGTCCTCAAAGCGCAGCCTGACCAATGTCAGGCTCCCGAAAACAAGTCAAAAATTATGTTTGTGCTTATTTAATTCCTTTGTTATGCCCTCCACCCCAACGTGGAATCCCCAACGTTGTCGTATAAGTCTGCTCCCCGAATCTTACTAGAATATCTTACTGCTGGTCTAGGATTCTAAGAGCCACTTAGGTTGAATGTGGACTCACTTCTTGAGAAGCTTGTTTTTTAGAAATTTCTAATCTCTGACGCAGTTCTGTCGGTAGGTCGACTAAGAATGCTTCTATTTCTTTAGGAATGCGACCTCTATTCTTTTCGTTATCAAACCAAGCGAGAATATTTACTTCTGTAAATATTAAAAGTTTTTTCTTGACGTTTTTTGTAATCATAAGGAAAAATATGTCTGCTTGAATTTTTTTTGTTTTTCCCACTGCTAATTTGCCCGAAGCAGTTTTTGCGGAACTTGTAGATATGCAGGCTATTATGTCTTGTGCATTTTAGACGGCGTTAAATTCGAATTGTCCACCTGGTAAGAGTTCTATGCGTTCTTTAGAAAATGTGACACCAAATTTTTTAGGCATCCAATTTTTACGAATCCAATCTTCGATAAGTACTTGTGTGCTCGTATCTGACATGGTCCCCCCTTAAAATAAGTAATATCCCCACAGCATTGTACTACATGTGCTATTCCTGTTCGTTCGGTATTCTTGTAAAGGCTATTCTAAGGGGGGCAAGGCTGGCGGATTCGTGTATCGCGCCGTAATGCACGGCGTGTTTGCCGAACTTGGCGTTAAGCTGGTCCAGCGTCTTTGCAAGTTTGGCACGGTTTTGGTTTTCGAACAGAGAGGGGGTGTGCAGGCTTTCCGGCACCAGCCCCGTCAGCGCCACACCCACGCCGAAAAACTGTCCTCCCGGCACGCTTTCCCACAGCTTGTTTACCGCGTTCAGAAAGGCCAGCGTGTCCTGCGTTTCCATGAGATTGCAACTGGCCCGCCAGCCGTCCTTGCCAAGAAAACGCGCGAAAATATACAGCCCCGAGGCGTAAAACCCTTCCTGCCGCAGGCGCAGGGCGGCCTTGTCGGTAAGTTTTTTAAGTATGCGTATGGCCCCGGCCTTTGTGCGCAGGTCCGGCGGCAGTATGTGCGAATGGCTTATGCTTTTCTGCTCGGTGTATTTCTGTTCCAGTTCCTCGCCGCGCAGCAGGTGCCACATCTCGCTTCCGCATATGCTTCCCCACGCGCAGTGCATCTCCCGTTCCGAAAGCCTGCACAGCCTTTCCACGGTGAAAATCCCTTTCTGCTTGAGGTGCTGTTCGGTTTTGGCGCCAACGCCGGGCAGGTCGCGCAGGGCTATGGCGTGCAGGGCGGCGGGCAGGTCGCAGGGGCGCAACACAGTCAGCCCGTCGGGTTTCTTCATGTCGGCAGCTATTTTGGCCAGGTAGCGGTTTGGCCCCAGCCCTATCGAACATTTCAGCGACGCGCCCACCCTGTCCCGTATGGCTGTCTTGATTTTGCGGGCCAGCGCCTGCGCTTTCTCCACGTTCTGCTGGGAGCCGGTCATCCTGCACGCCATTTCGTCTATGGAGCAGACTGCCTCCACCGGGGTGCAGGATTCCACGGTGTCCACTATTTTATGGTGGAAGCGCACATAGTCGCCGTGGTTGCCGGTGATGAACTTCATCTGCGTGCAAAGGCGTTTTGCGTCGCGCACCAGAGTGCCGGTCTTCACGCCGAAGGCCTTGCCTTCGTAGCTTACGGCTATGCAGCAGGTGGTGTCGGCCTCAAGGGGGACTACGGCCACCGGTTTCCCGCGCAGGGCGGGGTTCAGCTCCTGCTCAACCGAGGCGAAGAAGGAGTTCATGTCCAGATACAGCCAGCGGACAAGTGCGGAAGCGTCTGTCATTGCGCGGTTAAGTAAGGTTTAAGGCGGAGCGGCTACTTCGCGCCCAAGGTTTTAAGCAGGCGCGCGACATCGTCGTTTTCGTTGGCGTTGGCGTAGCGCAGGGCCGTCATGCCGCTGTTGTCGCGGGCGTTGATGTCTATGCCTTTTTCCGTCAGGAATTTCACCGTTTCCATATAGCCGTTGGCCGAGGCCGACATCAGGGCGGTTATGCCGTCGCGGTTTTTGGAGTTTATGTCCGCCCCGGCGGCCAGGAACATGGTTATTATCTCAAGGCAGGGTTTGCGGGCCGAATACACGAAAGCCGCCGCACGCGCCTCGGCGTCGAGCGTGCCTTTGGCAATGGCCTGGCGCACGCCTTCGGCGTCTTTGGCGTCTATAAGGCGCATCACTGCTGTTAAGGCCATCGAGCTTCTGGCGTCCATAAATCCCTCCGGGGTGTGTGCGGATGACTTAATTATAGGCCCTTTTGCGCCTGTTGTGAAAGGGGAGCGTACCGCAAATTTGCTAACCTTTGTTTGTCCGTGCCGCCGCTGGTGCGGGCTTCATATGCTTTTGAACGGGAAAAACTGGGTGTGGTTTTGCGCAGTGCTGTGCGCCGCTTGGTGCTCCGCGCTGATGCTGTCGCCGTTCGGCGGGGGGTGGCTCCATTTTGAAACCCCGGTGCGCATGGCCCTTTATACCAGCGACAAGGTGAGCTTCCTCCAGCGCATGTTCAGCCCGTTTCTGAACGAGACGGGGCATTGCCGCGCGCGCGAATTCAGCTATTTCGTGGATTATTTCGACTATAATTTCGCACTTTTCATAAGCAGGAATTTTTTCCTGTATTTCAATTCGGTGTTTCACTATATAGCCATGTCGGGAATAGTGTTCCTGAACTACTGGCTGTGCGCCCGCTTTTATAGGCTTGGGCGCGTTTCCCCGGCCCTTTTGGGCGCTTCGGCGCTGTTGCTGCTGGCCCCTTCGGCCTATTTCAATATGGGGTTGTTCCGCACCGCCAAGGCGCTTTGCGCGCTGATGGTGGTGCTGTGCTTGTGGCTTCCGCTGCTGCTACAGCGGGCCGAGGACGAGGCTTTACCGGCCTGGCTAAGGAATGTTCTGCGCTATCCCTTTGCGCTGGCTTTTGCAACCGGTTTCCTAATGTGCATCAGTGACGAGCAGGGCGCTTATTTCATGCTGCTGACGCTGTGCGCAGGCCTGCTTGCCAATGTCTTGCGCCCGTTCAAAGGGGGGAAAGGGCTGCTGTGGGGCTTTTCCGCCGCTTTTGCAGCATATCTGGCGCATGCGCTTTACATAGCGCCGATGATGGTGCAATGGGTGTCCCACTACCGCCCGGAGCCTGATTTCGTGCAGGCCAGCCCGTTCGAGATTTTCACCAATCTGCCGTTGCTGGCTATTGGCCTGCAGTTGTCTAACATAAACCTCAGCCATTTTACCGGAAGCGTGCCGGTGCTGATATCCGCGCTTGTGTTTTGCGGGCTGTTTGTGGCGGCCTTCAGAAACAACGGGGCCACAGCTTCCTCAAGAGCATACCTTATAGCGCTTGGCATCGCGGCTGTTCCGGCGCTGGCCGTGCTGTTCGCGGGCATGGCCTATTTCCACCCGATTATCAGGGAATACACTTTGATTTATTACTGGCTACCGTCAACGGCTTTCCTGTTTTTTCTGTTTTCGCAGGTGTCCTGCGCGGCCGAGAAGAAGTACGGCTTCGGCGTTGCTATTCCGGCCTTGGCGCTGTTCATTTGCGGGTTGTTCGCGCTTCCGCGCAACTCCCGCGCAGTTTTTGACAGCGAGTACAGCACCTACAGGGAAGTGACCGCTGAACTGAAGCTGGAGATAGGCAAGGACAGGACGCTTCTTGATGATACGGTGAAACTGGCCAAGCTGCACAAGGAAGTGCTTAAAAACGTGATGCGGCGCAGGCTGGGCCGCGAACCCGTGGAAATACAGTAGGGCCGCGCCTTCAGGCGCAGCACTTCTCGCGGTGTTTTGAGGCCGCGGGCCGTAGCAGAAGGTTCAGCACCAGCGCCAGCACTGTGCCGAAAGCTATTCCGGCTATATTTATCCCGCCGACGGTCAGCCCGTGCATTCCCAGCCCGGTTGCCGCTATCACCGACGCTCCCGCCACTATCAGGTTCCTATGGTCGCAGAAATCAACTTTCGCGTCCACCCAGATTTTCACGCCCATCAGCGTTATCAGCCCGTAAAGAATGAGCGAGACGCCGCCCAGCACCGGCCCCGGTATGGACTGTATGGCCGCGCCGAACTTGGGGCACAGGCCCAGCACCATGGCGGCTACCGCCGCCGCCGCGAAATTGGACACGCTGAACACGCGCGTTATAGCCATCACGCCCATGTTTTCGGCGTAGGTGGTTTGCGGGGTGCCGCCGCCCATCGCGGCGAAGAAGGTGGCCGCCGCGTCGCCAAGATAAGTCCTGCCCAGCAGGTGGTTGAGGTCCCTGCCCATGCAGCTTGAAATGGCGGCCAGATGCCCCTTGTTTTCAGCCACCAGCACCACGAACACCGGTGCTATCACCATAACGGAGGAAAGGCTCCACTGCGGGGTCTGCATCGAGGGAAGGCCAAGCCAGTCCGCGCGGCCTATGGCTTCCAGCGCTTCAGACGGTATCATGCCAGTGAAGGCGCAGTAGGCGTAGCCAGCCACGACGCCGCTTAGAATGGGCAGCAGGCGCATGAAGCCCTTTGCGTAGATGGAGACCGCCACCGATACGGAGAAGGTGACCGCCGCGGCGGAGAGCATGGCCCAGTCGTGCGGCGTTTGCACTGTGAAAGCCGGGTTTAGCGCGTTGGACAGCGCCGAGGAGGACAGATTAAGCCCTATCAGCGCCACCACCGAGCCGGTGACCACCGGGGGCATCAGCGCGTCTATCCAGGCCGGGCCGCGTCTGAGCGTCACCCAGGCCGCCGCCGCGTAGCACAACGCCGCCGCCGCAATGCCGCAAAGGGCGAAGGGTATCTTATCGGGCGAGCCGCCGGTAACCGCCAGCACCGGGCCTATGAAAGCGAAGCTGGACCCCAGATAACTGGGCACTTTGAAGCCAGTGATTACCAGAAAAATCATAGTGCCTATGCCGGAGAAGAACAGGGCGGTCTGAGGGTTGAAGCCCATCAGCACCGGGGCCAGCACCGTGGCGCCGAACATGGCCACCACATGCTGAAGCCCCATCGGGACGAGGCGGGCGAGGGGGATTTTGTCTTCGGGAAAATAAATCTTGTCTGTAGCCATAGGCTACAAGGATAGCAATCTGCCCGGGCGGGGGCAACGGCTCAGAAATTCTCGATTATCACCAGTTTGCCTTTGCCCCGCAGCTTTTCGGCCAGAAGCGGGACTATGGTACGGCGCGGCAGTACGTTAAGCTGGCGGAAGATGATGCCGGAATGACCCAGGTTCTCCGCCATGCCCACGCAGAAGCGCACCCTGTCGGCTCCGTCCAGCAACAGGCGCAGGCGCGACACCGGGGAGGCCGGGTCCAGCCTAGCTGTTGGTTCGTCCATTATGTTGTAAAGCTGGTTCAGCGTCAGCGCGCCCTCGGTCACCATGTCCGCTCCGTCAATGAAGCTTTCCGGCGGCTCGAAGGGGTTGGCGCTTTCGCTTATCCTCAAGGGCGCCCCGCTTATTCTGGAAAAGATTTCAGCGGTGGTGGAGCCGCAGACGGCTTTGCTGCCGTGGCTTCCTATGAATTGCGAGACGAAGCGCCAGTCGTCGGCGCTGTTTGCGGGCGGGCCGGTGAGTATGTGCACCGTGTTGCCTGCCCGCACCGAGTAGAAGGCGGCGGTGGCGTCATCCTTGCAGTCGCCGCCGCAAAGTTTTTCGGCTTCGGCAACCAGCAGGCCGGGAAGCTGTTCCGGCGCGGAGCCGTGGTAAAGTCTTGAGGAGGCGAAGTCGCAGGCCCCTTTGTCTGTAAGGCCGTAAGGCAGGCCGCGCCCCATGCCCGCCTGCGTCACGCCGTCAGAAACTATCAGCACGCCTGTCCCGGCGCGCAGCATGAAGTCGGCTTCGCCTACCACTTCACCGGAAACCGTGAAAAAACGCTGGCGGGCGGGAGCGGCTGTCCCTTTTTCAATATAAATAGGCGGCGGCATTTCGTAAGAGACTGAATGGGCCGAGCCATCCGGCAATACCCGGAGAAGCGTGAAGGCCGAGAACAGCACGTCCTCAGTCCGGGCGCGGTGCAGGGTATCCAGCAGGTTCCCGGCGGCTTCCCGCGTCGAAAAACCGCGCTTGAGCAGTTCTGACAGGCGGGCGGAATAAAACTGGGCCGCCACGTTGGCCTTCACGCCGGATCCTATGCCGTCCAGTACCATGAAGGTTGCGCCGTCCGGCTGGCGGTTTTCAAACAGCATGTCGCCGCATACGTGCTGGCCGCTTTTAGTGCTCTGAGCGGCCGCCACCACCGGATGCCTATAGGGTGTTGTCCAGTCCATCCTTGCCCTCTTCGGAAAGCGCGATTATTTTTTTGACCAGCTCTTCGCTTTTCGCGGTGCTTTCGCCAAGGTACATGGCTATGTGCTGGGCCATGTCTATCTGGTGTTCCAGCAGTTCGCGCGCCTGCGCCACGGTTTGCGCGCGCTGAAGCCCTGCCGTCTCGCCGCCGTCGTGCTGGGCCATGTTCACGAATATGCCTATCACCTGCCCTTCCTCGCGCAGGGGGTATATCAGCATCTTGCAGAATATGCCCGCCGGGGCGTCCCGGTAGACGCTGTCCACGCTTTCCTGCGCGCCGGCGGCCACTTTCTCGAACGGAGCGGAATCCATGACGCTGGAGAGGCGCCTTCCGGGAAGGTCGTCGGAGCAGGAGAACAGCGTCCGGAATGCCGGGTTGGCGCTTATTATCGAAAGCGAGGAATCCAGCACAACTATGCCGTTGGGGCTGTCGGAAATTATGCGGTCGGCCCGTTGTTCGGCGCGGCGCCGCATCAGCGGTATGCACATTTCCGGCACAGCCATTCCTTCCAGCACCGCCACCGCCTTTTCGCGGCAGGACCTGTAGCCGCAGGCCCCGCAGTTCAACTGCTGTTCCGGTTCGCCCTTGCCGGTCTGTTCCAGCACGCGCTGTATGTCGGCTTCGGATATTTCGACGCCGCTTTTGAACGGGCGCGGGCTGAATTCGGCTGCGCAGGCGCGGCGTATCTCATCATCGGTGAATTTGCCGGCAGCGCCAGTCTTGGCCCCGCCAGTCTTCGCGGTCTGCGCTTTTGCCGCGTAGGAAAACACGCTGGCGCGTCTTTTCAGCAGGCCGTCGGCAGTTTTAAGTCCCGGGCCGTTTATGCAGCCTTCACGGCAGAACAGAGGCTCGACCGCCACTTCCGGAGGCACCGACAGCAGGGCGTCCTTCACCTCCGCCGCGCCGGTCACGGATATGGCGGCCGGGTTCATGAAGCCGTCCCCCAGCCCCGCCGTTTTAAGGAAGCCTCCGGGAACAGGGTAAAGGCGCGAGTCACCGCGCGGCAGGCCGTCAAAGGCGCTTTCCTCGCAGGAGGCTATGTCTATCCCGCTTTTGCCAAGCCATTCGGTTATTTCCTCAAAGGTCAGCGCCACGTCTACCGCTCCGGCGGCGTCCTGGCGCTCCAGTTCGGATTTCTTGGCTACGCAGGGGCCTATGAATACCACCTTCGCGTCCTGCCCCAGCGCGGTTTTGAGCAGTCTTGCGTGCGCCACCATCGGCGAAGCGGCGGGCATTATTTGCGCCGCCAGTTCCGGTCTGTATTTTTCTATATAATTCACGGCGGCGGGGCAGGCACCGCAGATGTTGCTTCCGTTTCCGGCCGCTTTCGCGCAGGCCTGCGCCGAATAGTATGCACCGACGGCGGTTTCGGCCACCACCGCAAATCCCAGGCGTCTGAGCGCTGAGACGAAGCGTCCGCCTTTCCAGTCGGGGAAGGCAGCCGCGAAAGACGGGGCCACGCTTGCCGCCACGACCGCGCCCGACGCTATCAGGTCCCGCGCCTGCGCTATGTCGCGCCGGTAGGTTTTGGCCCCTTGAGGGCATTCCCGTATGCAGGCCCCGCAGCTTATGCAGCGCTCCGGCTTCACCGAGGCTTGGCCGTTTGCGATGCTTATGGCGTTTACCGGGCAGACGCGCAGGCAGCGGTGGCAGTCCCTGCACCGGGCAGTCAGCGTGTAAACAAGCTGGTGTTTCTCTGGGGGCATAGCCTCTCCGCTTTCTATTTGCCTTCAAGAGCTTTTTTAAGTTCCGCCATTGCTGTCTCGCGGGTGCATTTCTCCAGCCTTTTGCCGTCTATCTTGACCACCGGGCCTTTGCCGCAGTTTTCAAAACAGAACGAGGCCTTCAGCCCTACCTTGTCCGAGAGCCCTTCCCGCTGCACGTGCTCGGCAAGGCTTTTGAACAGGGTCTGAGAACCTTTCAGCATGCAGCTTGTGCCGAAGCAGACGTCAACGGTAACGCCTTTTTCGCCGGAGGGGGAGAAGTCCATCCCATGTCCGTGTATGCGGCGCTGGTTACAATGCCACGTGTGCAGCAGCCTGTGCGCTTTTTCGCTGCCGGGCTTGCCAAGTTCGGCGGAATAAAGTTCGGCTATATACGGATTTTCCTGCGATTTGTGGAGCTGGAGCATCTTGTCGTTGTCGTAGAGGCCGGAGGCGCGCTTGCCGCGCACCTGCGGGTGCTTGTAGACGGGCTGTCCCGCGCCCCCTATGCAGCCGCCGGGGCAGGCCATCACTTCCACGAAATCATAGGACGCTTCGCCTTTTTTCATGGCTTCAAGCAGTTTTTTAGCCGCGGCCAGCCCGTTAACCACAGCGACGCGCAGTGTCTTGTCCTTTATCTTGATTTGCGCGGCTCGCACCGCGGCGTCTCCGCGCACCGCCGTGAATTCCAGGTGCTGGCCGTTCTGTCCTGACAGCTTTTCAGCCGCGTAGCGCAGGGCAGCCTCGGCCACGCCGCCGGAGTTGCCGAATATGACCCCTGCCCCCGTTTTGAAGCCTAGCGGCAGGTCGAAGGATTCGGGCTCCAGCGTGCGGAACGACAGCCCGCGTTCCTCAATCATCAGCGCAAGTTCCTGCGTGGTGATGACGCAGTCCACGTCCCGGTTTCCGTTTGACGAGAATTCCGGCCTTCCGGCCTTGAATTTCTTGGCGGTGCACGGCATCACCGACACCACGAAAATCTTTTCCCTGGGCAGGCCCAGCTGGCGGGCGTAGATTTCCTTGGCCACGCTGCCGAACATCTGCTGCGGGGATTTGCACGACGACAGCTGCGGCAGCAGTTCCGGGTGGTACTGCTCGACGTATTTCACCCAGGCTGGACAGCAGGAAGTGAACTGAGGCAGGCGTTCGCCTTTGGCGACGCGCGCGAGGAATTCCTCGGTCTCCTCTATTACTGTCAGGTCGGCCGCGAACGAGGTGTCGAATACCTTGTCAAAGCCCATGGCCTTCAGCGCCGCCACTATCTGGCCCGACATCGTGGTGCCTGGTTCCAGCCCGAATTGTTCGCCGATGGCTACGCGCACAGCCGGAGCCACCTGGGCCACAACAAGCAAATCCTTGTCTTCCACGGCTTTCCAGACTTTGCTTATCTCTGATTTCGGCAAAAGCGCTCCCGTGGGGCACACCCTGGCGCACTGGCCGCAGTGCACGCACTCGACTTCCTTCAGGTTCTTGCCGAAAGCGGGAATCACCGCTGCGCTGGAGCCGCGGTACGCGAAATCTATGGCCCCTATACCTTGTATTTCGCTGCATACGCGCACACAGTCGCCGCAGAGCACGCATTTGTTTGGGTCCCGCACTATGGAGGGGGCCGATTCGTCCTTCGGCGCGGGCTTGCTGCGGGATTTGAAGCGCACTTCGCTTACGCCCATTCGCTTGGCCAGCGCCTGCAACTGGCAGTTCGTGCTTTTTGCGCAGGTGGGGCAGGCGTGGTTATGGCTGGCAAGCAGCAGCTCCACTATGATTTTGCGCAGGCGGCGTATCTGCTCCGTGCCGGTGCTTACCTCCATTCCCTTTTCCGGCGGGGTGGAGCAGGCGGGCAGCAGGCCGCGCCCTTTTACGTCCACCATGCACAGGCGGCAGGCCCCGTAGACGCTTAGTTCCGAGTGGTAGCAGAAGGTGGGCAGTTCGATTTTGGCCTTGCGTATTACTTCCAGCAGGTTGCGTTCGTTTCCGAATTCGACGTTTTTGCCGTCTACGGTGAGTGATTGGTTGGCCATGATGCCGTCTCCTTTAGCGGACTACCGCCTTGAATTTGCACGCCGAGGCGCAGACGCCGCACTTTATGCATTTGGCCGCGTCTATGGAATGGGGCTTGCCGCGTTCCCCGACAATCGCACCGACGGGGCACTGCCTGGCGCAGAGCGTGCAGCCTTTGCAGAGCGCCGCGTCTATGCGGTAGCTGAGCAGGGCCTTGCAGCGTCCCGCCGGGCAGCGTTTTTCCAGCACATGGGCGCGGTATTCGTCCTGGAAATAGCGCAGAGTGGAAAGCACGGGGCTGGGCGCGGTTTTGCCCAGCCCGCACAGCGAGCCCACGCTCACCGCAGAGGCCAAATCCTTGAGCAGTTCCACCGTCTCCCAGGTGGCCCGCCCCTCTATAATGTCGTCCAGCAGGGCCAGCATCTGGCGCGTGCCTTCCCTGCACGGCACGCATTTGCCGCAGGACTCGTTCTGCGTGAACTGCATGAAATATCTCGCCACGCTGACCATGCAGGTGTTTTTGTTCATCACCACAAGGCCGCCGGAACCCACCATGGCGCCTATTCCTTTGAGCGAATCAAAGTCGAGCGGCATGTCCAGGTGCTCGGCTGTCAGGCACCCGCCGGACGGGCCGCCTATCTGCACCGCCTTGAAACCTTCGGGCCAGGGATGGCCGTCGTCGTCGGTGACGCCGCCCGCTATGTCCTCCACAATCTGTCGCAGGGTTGTGCCGAACGGGACCTCTATAAGCCCGGTGTTGGCCACGTGTCCGGTCAGGGCGAAGTTTTTCGTGCCGGTGGATTTTGGGGTGCCGGTTCTGGCGTATTCTCCGGCTCCCATCAACATGATAAGAGGCACGGTGGCGAGGGTTTCCACGTTGTTTATCACCGTGGGCTTTCCCCATAGGCCGCTTTGTGCCGGGAAGGGGGGTTTGGGGTTGGGCATGCCGCGCCGCCCTTCTATCGAGGCCATAAGCGCCGTTTCCTCGCCGCAGACGAAAGCTCCGGCGCCTTCCATCACCTGCAGGCGGAAGTTCTGTCCGCTTCCAAACACGTCCAGGCCCAGTATTCCGGCGGCCTCGGCGTCGGCCACGGCCTTTCTCATGCGCTTTACGGCCAGGGGATACTCGGTGCGGACATATACGTAGCCCTCGTCCGCCCCTACCGCCTTGGCGCAGATTAGCATTCCCTCTATGACGCTGTGCGGGTTGCCTTCCATGACGCTGCGGTCCATGAAGGCGCCGGGGTCGCCTTCGTCGCCGTTGCAGATGACGTATTTGCGCGGCCCGGGCTGGGCCAAGGTCAGTTCCCACTTGCGCCCGGTGGGGAAGCCTCCTCCGCCGCGGCCGCGCAGGCCGCTTTTGCTTATTTCGGCGCACACGGCCTGCGGCGTCATGTGCAGGAAGGCGCGTCTTGCCGCCTCATACCCTTTGCGGTGTATGTATTCCCTTATGTCTTCAGGGTCAAGCAGGCCGCAGTCCTTCAGCACGAAGCGGTTTTGCCTGGCATAAAAAGGAATTTCTTCGGGGCCTTTGCATTTGCCGCCGCCGGACGGGTTGCTGTAGAGCAGGCGCTCCACAATCTGTCCGCCGCGTATGCTTTTTTCCACTATTTCGGCCACGTCCGAAACTTTTACTTTCGTGTACATTATGTTGTCCGGCAGGATTGTGACGAGCGGGCCCATCTGGCAAAAGCCCTGGCAGCCGCTGTGTGATACGAATACGCCCCTGCTTTCCTTATTAAGTTCGAGGGCCGCCTCAACGCCCTGCGCGGACAGTTGCGCCGCGAATTCGGCGTAAATTTTCAGAGAGCCGTTGGCCACGCAGCCTGTTCCGGCGCATACCACTATCCGCCTGCCGACCTGCGCCAGCCGCCTGCCGTAATCGTCGGAAACCGCGCGCAGTTGTTTTTCGAAGGTGCTGGATTGCTCAGGCATTGGCATTCTCCTTTTTGATGATTTCGTCTATCAGGGCCGTGGTTTTGGCCGGGGTCATCTGGCCGTGCACTTCCTCGTTTATCACCACGGCCGGGGCCAGGCCGCAGGCCCCCAGGCAGGACACTGTCTCCACGGTGAAAAGCAGGTCCGGCGTGGTGGGGTTGGAGGGGGAAAGCTTCAGCTTGGCGTAGAGCGCGTCCAGCAAGCCGGTTGATTTCTTTACGTGGCAGGCCGTGCCGTCGCATACGCGCACAACGTACTTGCCTTTGGGGACCAGCGCGAAATGCGAGAAAAAGGTAGCCACTCCGAAAACCCTTGCCGGAGGGATGTTGAGCGCCGTCGCCACGAAGGTCATGATTTCTTCAGGCAGGTAGCGGTATTCGGCCTGCACCTGCTGGAGTATGGGTATCAGGCGGGCCGGGTCCCGGCCGTTGCGGTCCAGTATTTCGCAGACTTTTTCGAAGTGGCGCATCTTTTTGGCGGGCATGGCAGGCTCCTCAGCTAGCTTTAAGGCTCAGATTCAGTTTTTTTGAAAGCACCGCCAGAGAGGCGGCCAGGTTTTCGTTCTGTACTATTATTCCTTCCGGGACATTGAGCTGCACCGGCGCGAAGTTCCAGACGGCTTTCACCCCGGCGGCGACGGCCATGTCGCATACGGCCTGGGCCGAGGAAGCCGGCACCGTGATGACTGCGATTTTAATGTGCAGCCTGCGTATGAGGCTGGATGCCTTGGACAGCGGGATTACTTTCTTGCCGTGCACATCCAGGCGCTGGACAGCGTTGTCGCAGTCCACGCCGGCCACTATGTCCAGCCCCTGCGCGCGGAAGCCGTTATAGGACAGAAGCGCCCGCCCCAACTGTCCCACACCGAAGAGCAGGGCGTCGTGGGTGTTGTTCCAGCCGAGAAAATCCTCTATGGCCTTGATAAGCTCAAGCGCCACGTAGCCGGTTTTTGGGCGGCCGGTGATGCCTGTGTAGGCCAGGTCCTTGCGTACCTGTATGGACTGCAGGCCCAGCGCCTGCGCTATCACCGTGCAGGAAACGGTGCTGCCAGGGGCGTAGCCGCGCGATTTAAGTAACTGCAGATAGCCGGGCAGCCTGCGAAGCGTGGGGGCCGGTATTGCCCTGGGCTGCTCTTCCGCGTTCATGTCCTTCTCCGAATTCTCCATTTCAACTCCCCCGTTTTAAATAGGTAATTTTATATCAATAATATTATATCGGTAATTATTTATCTAGTCAAGGCCCAATTTTCGCCGGCTTTCCCTGCGGCCCGCTGTTGCGCTTTCCCGTAAACCTAAAAAGCTACAATTGACTCTATGCAGAACAGCGGAGTACGCCTTAAATGGATAACCCTGGCGGCCGCCGTAGCAATTTACGCGGCAATGGTGCTGCATCTTGCCCCCAAGTCTTCGCCAATGGACCCGGATGTCTGGCTGCACCTTGTGAAGGCGGAACAGTTGCATGAGACCGGTTTTTCCGGGAGTTCTGTGGTGGCGCGGCTGGATTACCCGCGCGGGCTGGACAGCCATTGGTCGCGCCCAATGGATGTTTACCTGCTGGCGGGGGCATCTCTTTTTCAGCCTGAAAAAAACCTGAAACATGCCCTGCTTGAATTCAGCAAGTGGGTGAACCTGCTGCCGTTTCTCGCCGCATCGTTGAGCCTGATATGGCTTGCCGCCAACCTCGGGATAAGCCAGAACGGCCAGATTTTCATGCTGATGTTTTTCGTTTTTTCGGCCCTGAGCCTGTCCCCGTTCGGGCCAGGCCTGGCAGACCATCATGGCCCTGCCGCTGCCTTGTTTCTGTTGATGACCGCGCTTCTGTCTCAGGGGGAGGCGTCGCGCAGGAGGCTCTGGTATCTGCTGGCAGGCATTGCGGCGGGGCTGGGTATGTGGCTTGCGCCGGATTTCTTCGTGCCTGTATCGCTTGCGTTGTTGTGGCTGGCCGGGCTTTGGGTGTTTGGCGAACGGCCAGAAGGCGGAGAAGGTGCGGCTTTTTCAGGCGGAGCGGCGCTTGCCGCGCTGCCCGCGCTTTACGCGGAATACGGTGCGCGCCTGTTTGTGCATTTCAGATACGACAAAATAAGCTTTCCTCATCTGGTTCTGCTGTCGCTGGTTTTTTTGGCCTTCGTTATGCTGCCGCGCGCCTGCCCGCTGAAGGACCGCAAATCCAGGCTCTTGGCCTCGGCGCCCGTCGTCGCGATTGTTCTTGCCGTTATGGCGCTGGTGTTCCCAGGCTTCTGGTCAGGCCCTATGGCAGAGGCCGACCCATTCATAAGCAAATACCAGTTGGCTTTCATACACGAGCTTCAACCCGCCCTGCGCCTTGAATGGCCGATGGCGTTGTTGCTGGTATTCAATTTTCTGTTCGCATTGCCGGTTTTGTTTATGGCCGTCCGCAATAAAAAAGAGCCGCTTTCCACCTGGGCGCTGGTGTTTTTGTCGACTTCCGGTCTGTTTATCCTGATGTTGCTCCACATGCGCTGGTATAACTACGCGATACCCGCGTCAATGGCGGGGATTGCCCTGTTTCTGGACAGGCTGTTTTATGCACTGCGGGCAAAGCTGTCCCCGATCACGCTCAAGTTGAAGTGCGACTGGCTTGCTCCTGCGCTTATTTTGCTGGCGCTGGGGCCGTT
>JAAYTX010000100.1 GCA_012523635.1 Elusimicrobiota bacterium | reverse complement strand
CAGCACGGCAAGGCGGTGGCCGCCGCGCTGAAAAAGGCCGGCGTCATAAAAAGCACGACCTATTTCCGCCTGGTCCTGAAGCTTTCCGGCAAGGCGAAAAAACTGGTGCCGGGGCGTTTCGCGCTGCGCCAGAACATGTCCAGCGAGGAGGCCCTTTGGGCGCTACTGCACAGCGACGGGAAATACTACATACGCGTCCTTATCCCCGAGGGCTGGCGCATGGAGCAGGTGGCCGAACGCCTGCAGGCGCAGGGCATACTGCAGGCGCAGGCTTTCCTTGACCTGGCCCGGGCGAAAAAACTGGAAGGCTACCTTTTCCCCTCCACCTATCTCTTCGAACGCAACACCCCGCCGCAGAAAGTGGCGGACGCCATGCTGCGCGAATTTGACCGCAACATCCGTTCCGAGCTGAACTCAGGCCTGCCGGAGAACATGACTGAACTGCAGGTGCTAACCGTGGCTTCGATAGTGGAGCGCGAGGCCATGAACCCGGTGGAACGCCCGCTGATAGCGGCGGTCTACCTCAACCGCTTCCGCAAGAACATGGCGCTGGAGGCCGACCCGACTGTGCAGTACGCCCTGGGCTACTGGAAGGACAGGCTGCTGCTTGTGGACCTGAAAGTGGATTCACCCTACAACACTTACCGCTACGGCGGCCTGCCGCCCGGCCCGATATGCAGCCCGGGCCTGATGGCGGTGAAAGCCGTGCTGAACCCGGCCTCCATCGACGCCATATATTTTGTGGCGGACCGCGAGGGCAAGCACATCTTCAACGTTAAGTTCAGCGACCATCTCAAGGCCAAGAAGCTTATGGAGAAAAAGGCCTGGAACCAGAAGCCCGGCGGCCAGGTGCCGAAGGAGGGCGCGTGAAGAAGCTGGACATAGCCTCCTGGGACAGGCGCGATATCTACAAGGTTTTCCGCGGCATGGGCGTGCCTCATTTTTCCATTTCCACCGAGCTGGACGTGACCGCCCTGCTGGCCTTTGCCGACCGCAAAAAACTTCCGACATACCCGCTGGCGCTTTACATCATGTGCCGCGCCGCCAATGAAGTGCGGGCCTTCCGCCTGCGCCTGCGCGGCGAGGAAGTGGTGGAGCACGAGTCGCTTCATATCGCGCCCACCGTGCCTTGGAAAAACGGGCTTTTCAATTTCGTCACCGCGCCGTATCACGAAGACCCGGAGCGCTTCATAAGCGCCTACAGGGAGGCGGAGGCGCGCTCGCGCGCCATGGACGCGCTGAACCTGGAAGACGACGCCGCCGTAGGCGACGCCGCGCTGTACACCTCCTGCGTGCCGTGGTTCCACCTTGCCGCGGCGTCCAACCCGGTTTTTTCGGCCGAGGACAGCATACCCCGCGTGGTGTGGGGCAAATACGTACGGCGCGGCCGCCGCAGCGTCATGGGCGTCTCGGTGCAGTGCCACCACGCGCTGGTGGACGGCAGGGACGTCGCTCTCTTTTTGCAGAAGGCGCAGGAACTGGCCGACGGCGCCGCCGCGGTTTTCGCGCCGCTTGCCCGCCGCAGGCGCTGATTCCGCCAAGCCAGTACAGAGGAGGCATGCAATGCCGCTTATCAGCAGAATTTTATCCGCGCTGTTGTTGCTGCCGTGCCTGAGCGGTGCCGCCTGCGCGGAAAAAACGCCAGGTTCGGGAGTGCAGGAGCTTTCCGGCCTGCTGGAAACCGCGATAGTTTCCACTGCAGCCTGTCCCGGCGGCTGCCGCGATGAGGGCGACTATCTGCAGGCGCAGGAACTGGGGGCG
Organism: Elusimicrobiota bacterium; assembly: GCA_012523635.1. Lineage (GTDB taxonomy): Bacteria > Elusimicrobiota > Elusimicrobia > Elusimicrobiales > Elusimicrobiaceae > JAAYTX01. The sequence continues at coordinate 6,311 of JAAYTX010000100.1, read as the reverse complement.
CTTTACGCCAAGCGCCTGAACCAGGCTCTTTCCGACCCGGCAATTTTCCCAGCCGACATTTCTTATTCCGTAGACGGCGACATAGTTTCGCTGCAGGCCGGGCCGGTCGCGCTGGCGCAGTTTCATTACGCGCGCCTTTCTCCTGACCGCGATTCCGCCCTCAAGCGCGCGGCCGCGCTTGCGGCGGAGCTGAAGGCCAGCTTCCGCGCTGTCAAGGAGCGCAACTTCAGCATTTCAGTGCTGATGAAATTCCTGCTGGCCTTCATCTATCCCCTGGCATTTATCGGGATACTGCTGGCGCTGCGCGCGGCTTACCGGCGTGCGCGCCTGTTCATGCATGCGCTGGAGGACACGCGCCCGCAGGGCATCAGGCTGGGGCGTTTTGAACTGGTGTCGCTGCCCGGCCTGCGCGTGGCCGTCAACGCGGTTCTGGGCGGCGCGGTACTGCTGTCCGCAATCGCCGCTGTCTATTTTTTCCTGATAGCCACGTTCTACTACTTCCCCGTGACTCGCAGTTACGCGCTGTCCATGTTCGCGCTGTTGGGAATGGCTGGACGCACGTTCGGCGGCTACGTTTTCTCGGCCGGGTGGCATATAGCGGCTGTCATAGCCATAGTTATGGCGGTTTACAGCGTCACCGGTTGGCTGGACAAGCTTTTTGACCGGCTGGCCGACGCCGGGCCCCGCCCCCTTCCCTTCCTGTCCGCCGAACGCCTGGACATCTTCGAATACATGGCCAAGGGCCTTGCGGCTTTCCTCGGTTTTGTGGCCATGCTGCTGCTTCTGCCCGGCAGGGGCGGCCTGCTGGGGTCTGTCCCGCTTCTGCTCCTGGGGCTTGTGTTCGCGCTGGCGGCGTCGGGCCCGTTCAGAAACATAGTGGCCGGCTTCCTGCTGGCTTTTTCCAAGTCCCATACTCGCGGGGCGGCCATAAGCCTTTCCGGCCGCACCGGCGTGCTGCTGCGCATAGGCGTGTTTTTTTCCACAATCCGGTTTTCTGACGGAAGCGTGCGCATGGTCCCCAACAGCGGCATACTGTCCGGGCAGGTGCATATGGACCGCGCTTATGAAGCCGCCGTGTGGGACGGCGAGGTTGTGCTGGGTTCCGACCCTGTCGCCCTATCCGAGCTTCACTCGCTGCTTGAGAAATGGGCCGAAAGCTTCGGCTCCGGTTCGCATGTCAAGATAACCGGACTGCGCGGCCGTCGCGTTTCGTTCCGCCTCACCATGCCGTTCATCCAGTCAAGCGATCCCGTGTTCCTACCCGCGGTCTGCGACGGGCTTGCCGCCCTGCTGTCGGAGCGCAAGCTGCGCCTGTCGCGCTTTGAGTTGCACCCCTGAAATGCTGCGCCACATAGAAACGGCCATGAGCGTGCTGGGCCTGTCGGTCATGGCCGCGCTTGTGGCGGAATACGGCTTCGGGTGGGCCCCGGCCGCTTCCGGCGCGGCGCATGCCGCAGAGTTCGCGGCAGCCTATCTCTTCTGCGCGCTTCAGGCGCTGAAACTTTTCGCAGTGCCCTCCGCCTTGCGCTATCTGGCGCGCAACTGGCTGGATTTCACATTGGTATTCCTGATGCTGTTCCAGCTTGCGGCAGGTTTCGGCGTGCAGGGCAGCGCCGAGTACCAGTATCTCCTGGACGAGGGCAGCAAACTCCCGCTGGCCTCTATATCGCTGGTTTTCGTGCAATGCTATTTCCTGGCCGTGGCGGTGCTTGAATCCCCGCTGCTGCACCGCCTGCTGCTGCGCCTGAAGCTTTCCCCCGCCCCGCTGCTGGCGGCCAGCTTCCTGCTGCTTATAGCAGGCGGCACGCTTCTCCTTAAACTTCCGCGCGCGGCGGCCCACGGCGCCGAGCTTTCATGGGTTGACGCCCTTTTCACCGCCGCTTCCGCCGCCTGTGTAACCGGCCTGACCACAGTCGACCCGGGCTCGTCGTTTTCGGCGCTGGGCCAGTTCGCTCTTCTCTGCCTCATACAGCTGGGAGGACTGGGCATACTTTCGTTTACCGCGTTCATCGCCATTTTCAGCGGCGAAAGCCTGTCCGAGGCGGCCCCGCTGAAGGAACTTTTCGACGCCGACAATCTGGCCGAACTGCGCACCTTCATTCTGCGGCTTGTGGGAGTCGCTTTTCTGGCGGAAGCCGCAGGCGCGGCGCTTCTGTACCAGGCTCTGGCCCCGCAGGTAGCCGACCCTTTCCTGCGCTTTTTCCACGCCCTTTTTCATTCTGTTTCCGCGTTCTGCAACGCCGGTTTTTCGCTTTACCGCGACAATATGCACTCCCTGCGAGGCGACCTGACGGCCATGTCCACGCTGATGGCGCTTATGCTTGCCGGCGCGATAGGCTATCCCATTCTGGTCTATCTGCCCCGCACTCTTTCGCGCGCCGCGCGGGGCAAGTTTTCCAAGGTCTCGGCGCATATAAAGACGGTGCTGGCCGCCAACTTTATCCTGATAGCCGGGGGCGGCCTGCTGTTCCTCCTCTGCGAAAACGGAGGGCTTCTTTCCGGCATGAGCCTGCGCCAGCGTCTGCTGGCCGCGCTGTTCATGCCGGTTACGGCACGCACCACCGGTTTCCAGATTTTCGATCTGGGTGGCCTGGGCCTTTTCTCAGTCATTGTGCTGATAACGCTGATGTTCATAGGCGGCGCGCCCGCGTCGGCGGCCGGCGGCCTGAAAGTCACCGGCGCGGCGGCGCTGTGGGCAAGGTTCCGGTCGCTGTTTACGGGTTCGCGCGAAATGTCCGTCTTCGGCGAGCGTCTGGGGTCGGGCGTCGTCTCCAAGGCCGCGCTGATAGCGGCCCTGCTGGCAGTTTCGGCGCTGTCCGCCTCGGTGTTGGTGTGGCTGCTTGAGCCGGTGACATATGCGCAGGCGCTGTTCGAAGCCGTTTCAGCCGTCTGCACGGTGGGCCTAAGCATGGGCATTACCTCGTCATTGTCGGCGGCTTCCAAGCTTGTGCTGATAGCCTGCATGTTCCTGGGGCGCGTGGGGCCGGTGCTGGTGGTGCTGCTTTATAATTCCGGGCATGAGCAGAAAGACGAGGCTGTCATTCTGGGTTAACGGGCGGAGGGCCGCCAGTTGGGGCCCAAAATGTGCTAAAATCAATATTACAGACGGGCGTGTAGCTCAGCTGGGAGAGCGCTACCTTCGCAAGGTAGAGGTCAGGGGTTCGATCCCCCTCACGTCCACCAGATTTCGCCCTATGTTTGGAAACCCCGTTTCAGACGGGGTTTTTCATTTCCCGCCCGCGTCAAAAACTGTATAATGTAGCCACGAATCTATGCCCGTGACGGACAAAAAGAACGTCCTTATAATAGACGACGATGCCGACATGCGTTCGCTGTTGTGCCGCCTGTTCGGCGACGATTATGAGGTGATAGCCCTGGACGGCCCCGCCGGAGCGCTGGACAGAATCCGCGCCGAAAAGCCCTCCCTGGTGCTGCTGGACCTGGTGATGCCGGGCATGAACGGCCTTGAATTTCTGGACAGCGCCTCATCCGACGCGTCCCGCCTGCCGCCTATCATAATGCTGACTTCCGTGGAGGATATTTCCGTGGCGGAGCAGGCTATTGCAAAGGGCGCGGTGGAGTATATTTCAAAACAGGAGCTTTCCCGCCTTAAACGCCTGGTGGACTCCAGGCTGGGCCTGCCGCAGGATGCCGGCCAAACCCCGTGGAAAGTGGCCGAATAAAATGCCGACCAAAGATTATTATCCGCTGAAGAAAGGCCTCCGCCTGGAATACGATTACCAGAGCAACGAGTTCAGCGCCCCGGCCCGCGTGGTGGTCACCGTGCTGCGGGTGACAGGAAAGGGCGCGTCGGCCAGCGCCGTGGCCCGCATGACCACGGTACTGAAGGGACAGGAAACGTCGACCGAGTACAAAATCGCCAAGACCACTAAAAACATCAACACTTTCGACGGTATTATAGTGGGCGGGCGGCTGGAGCTTCAGCTTCCGCCCAAGCCCGGCCTGAAGTGGCGCGACCAGTGCGAGCTTTGCGAGATAAAGTCCGTATCAGAGAAAGTGAAGACGCCGGCGGGAGCGTTTTCCGGATGCGTGCGGGTTGACTCTAAGATAGATTTGGAAGGCGGCGGACAGGCCCGGCGCTATTACGCTCCGGGCGTGGGCTATGTGCTGGAGGATTACTGCACCGAGGACATACAGGCGCAGGTGCGCCTGGTGTCGGTGTCGGAGGCTTCGCAGAAGGACATGTCGGCCAAGACGGTCCGGCGCAGCCTGGCCTCGCGCAACAAGCTGGGCGCCTGCCCCTCCAGGGAGAAACAAAAGTGAACACCTCTTTGCCTCACGTCTATATAAGGGATATCGGGCAGCACACCGGAAAGGAAGTGCTGCTCAAGGGCTGGCTTTACGCCCGCCGCTCAAGCGGCAAGCTGCATTTCCTGCAATTGCGCGACGGCACCGGCATAATCCAGTGCGTCATGTTCGTCAAGGACGTGCCGGAGGAAACCTTCAAGCTGGCCGACCACATCACACAGGAGTCCTCCATAATGGTGTCGGGCATGGTGCGCGAGGACAAGCGCTCCCCGCTGGGATTCGAGCTCGGCGTCACAGGCCTTGAGGTGGTGCAGATGGCCGCCCCCGATTATCCCATAGCCCCCAAGGAGCACGGCGTCGCTTTCCTGATGGAGAACCGCCACCTGTGGCTGCGCTCAAGCCGCCAGCTCGCCATAATGAACGTCCGCGCCGAAATAATCAGCGCGGTGCGCGACTATTTCAACGGCAAGGGCTTCCTGCCCGTCGACGCCCCGGTTTTCACGCCAGCGGCCTGCGAAGGCACCTCCACCCTGTTCGAGGTGGATTACTTCGACGACAAGGCCTACCTGACGCAGAGCGGCCAGCTTTACATGGAAGCCGCCGCAATGGCCTTCGGCAAGGTCTACTGCTTCGGCCCGACGTTCCGGGCCGAGAAATCCAAGACCCGACGCCACCTGACCGAGTTCTGGATGGTGGAGCCGGAGATGGCCTACTGCGACCTGTCCCAGGACATGGACGTGGCCGAGGATTTCATCGAGTACATAGTCTCGCGCGTGCTTAAGAACCGCGCCGCCGAGCTGAAGGCGCTGGAGCGCGACACCGCGCCTCTTGAGCGCGTGAAAAAACCCTTCCCCCGCATCACCTACGACGAAGCCATAGCCCTCCTGCAGAAGGACGGCAACCCTGCCAAATGGGGCGACGACTTCGGCGGCGACGAGGAGACTGTCATCTCAAAGAATTTCGACAGGCCGGTGATGATAAACCGCTATCCGGCCGCCTGCAAGGCCTTCTACATGAAGAAGGACCCGGCAAACCCCAAGCTGGCCCTGTGCGTGGACGTGATAGCGCCTGAAGGCTACGGCGAAATCATCGGCGGCGGCCAGCGCGAGGACGATTTGGAGACCCTGCGCGCCAAGATACAGGAAAACAAGCTGCCGGAGCAGGCTTTCGGCTGGTATCTGGATTTGCGCAAGTACGGCAGCGTGCCGCATGCGGGCTTCGGCCTTGGCATAGAAAGGACTGTCTCCTGGATATGCGGCCTGCACCACGTGCGCGAAACCATACCCTTCGCCCGCATGATGGACAAAATCTGGCCCTAGGCCGGGACAGTAAGTTTCAAAGGCCGCTTCTGCTTCGCAGAGGCGGCCTTTTCATTTGCGGATAAAGGTGTTTTACCGGCGGGGCAACTGGGCGCAATAGGCGCGGTACTGTTCCCCGGCCTTGTATGAACTGCGCACCAGAGGGCCTGAAACGACGTTTTTAAGCCCGGCCTCAAGCGCCAGTTCCTTCAGGGCGTCAAATTCCGCGGGTTCGTAATATTTTTCCACGGGGCAGTGCAGTTTCGATGGGGCCAGATACTGCCCTATAGTGAGCAGGGCGCAGCCGGTTGAGGCCAAATCCGACAGCAGGGTTTTCATCTGTCCGCCGGTTTCGCCAAGTCCCACCATAAAGCCGGATTTCACCAGCGCCCCGCGCTTGGCGGCGTTTTCAAGCACTTTCAGCGAACGGCGGTAGTCGGCTCCGGCGCGGGCCTTTGAATACAGCTGGGGCACGGTTTCCACGTTGTGCGCGAACACCTCAGGGCGGCAGGCCAGTGCGGTTTCAAGCGCGGCATGGTCCCCGGCGAAATCAGGCACCAGCATTTCCGCGCCTATGCCGGGCACGGCGTCGCGCAGCGCGCGCACCGTGGCTGAGAACTGGGCGGAGCCGCCGTCGGGCAAATCGTCGCGGGTGGGCGAGGTCAGCACCGCGTAGCGCAGTTTCCACTTGGCGGCTGTCGCGGCTATGCGGGCGGGCTCCTGCGGGTCAGGCGGCAGGGGCTT
>JAAYTX010000099.1 GCA_012523635.1 Elusimicrobiota bacterium | reverse complement strand
GCATTCCGGGTTTCTGATATTATGAATCGTACTATTCTTATATGGAATAAAAAGCGCGGGGGGCGCAATGGATTCCTTGGCAGTTATCAATACAGCAGGCTTCAGGCACGGCTCCGAGCCGAAAAACATATTTATAGGTACGGACACAATCCCGGACATGCCGCCGGGCCATAAGCGTTTTTGCAGTCCTGGGGGGACGGCACATGCTGTGGGGATAGAAGCACACGGGGAAGGGCGGCCCGGCGCGGGGGGAAACCTTTCGCGCCGGGCCGCGGGGTTTTCCCGCGCCAAACCGCGCATACTTGCGGTAGACGACGACGCCGTCAACCTGAAGCTGCTGTCCGTCATGCTGGGCAAAGGCTACCAGGTGGAGGCGGCCCACAGCGCAAAAGAAGCGCAGGAACTGTTCTCCAAGGGGGGGTACGCCCTTGTCCTGCTTGACCTGCACATGCCGGGCGCCAGCGGCTACGACTGCGCGCGCGAACTCCGCAAAATGGAAAAAACAAACGGGTGGAAACCCATCCCCTTCCTGGCCCTTACAGCCGACAACACCCCGCAGGCGGCACGCCAGTCTTCTGCCGCCGGCATGGACGCAGTACTGCTGAAACCATTTGAATACCGGCAGTTGCTGGCTACCGCCGAAAAATGGTGCAAGCTGGCCAAACCCAAAGCCTGACAACACAGACTCCGCACCGCAAGCCGGAAACCGCCGCTACGCGGCGGAACCGAAGCGTAAAGACTGCGTCCACCCAGCGGCTCTTTGCCAGCGGAAAAGCCCGGCCCGCCGCCGGGCTTTTTCACGCCCCGGCGACGGGACTCCCAATCCTTATCGGGTTGATTTCCGCGCTTTGCTTTTCCGCGCCTTTGCGCTAAGATATATATGCTGCGCGGGGGACAACTGCTGTCAGGCGCGGCACTCGGCGGGGTGTCCTGTTACAGGGCAATGAAGAAACTGAAGGTTCTATTACTGAGCACGGCAGTCCTGGGGGTCTTTGCGCGCGCCTCCCTGGCGGGCTGCGACTCGGCCTCCGAACAAAGCTACATCAACGCCATCAATTCCAGCAACTTTTCCTGTTCCGCGGTAGACAATTACATGTCGTGGTGCCGCGCCTGCGGCGGCACCGTATACACAAAGCCGGGCTGCACGCACTGCGCCTGCCGCAGCTGCGTAAACCTGCCTTCCGGCAATCACTCTTCCTCAGCGCAGTCGTCGGGCTACAATTACAATACCTCGGCCAGCCCCGCCGCCAATTTAGCCGGAGCCGCGGTGCAGGGCATACTCACTGGGCTGCTTTCCGGCAATTCCGCCCCGCAGCAGACGGGACCCTCCAACGCCGAACTACAGCAGATAGAACAGCAGAAAAAAATGATGCACCAGCAGGCCGCCGCGCAGGCGAAGGCCGACGCCGCCGCCAACGCCGCTTTCCTCAAGAGGCAGGCCGACGTCGCAGGCAGTTTCAAGGGCGGGGGCGGCACGCTCTCCAGCCCCGGCGCCGGGACTGGCACGGGCCTTAAATTCAAGGGGATGGATTCAGGCGGCGGGGGAGGCTTTGCGCTGAAAGAGCCTCCGCCCGTTTCCGCGCCTGAAGGCGAAACCGCGCAAGCCGCCGCGCCCAATCCCTACGCCTATCCGCCCGACGGCGACGGCTCCGTCTTCATCGGCTCCGGGGAATTTTCCTCAAAATACGCGTCCATGGGCCTGCTAACCGAAGGCGAGATAGCCCAGGCCGAAAGCGCCAACGCCCGCCTGCGCGAACTCTACGCCAGGAAAAAGCTGACCGCCGCCGAAAAAGAGGAACTGTCCGCGCTGGAAAGCAAACGCCTGGCCCTGCAGGGCCGCTGCGCAGACAACGCAATCCGCCTGGACCCGCGCGCGCGGGAAGCCTGCCGCCTGCCCTACCCCAGTTTTGAAAGCTACCGCCCCGCCCTCATGCATCAGGAATATAAGGTAAGCATAAACCGCGGCGAAGTGCTGGCCACCGGCATGATCCAGGGCGCGACCGACATCGCCCGCAAGGACTATTTCGAACGCCTTCTGGCCAAAACCAAAATAGCCGTGCCACAAGGGGCTGCGGGCGTGCTTAGCCTGGACGACGCCTACGCCATAGGCACCGCCGCCAGCGCTGGAGACGTGCAGGGCGTGGCGGAAGCCGTCGGAATACCGACGGCCCAGTACGTCCTGAAGGAGAAGCTTAAATCCTGGAAGCGGTCCAACGCCATAGCCTCAACGCTTGAATTTTACAGCCGTGCCAAAAACATCACCGACACAATGGTGCGCGACACCGCCGGGCAGGCCGCCTACAAAATCACCTACACCGCCACCGGCGACCGCGTCAAGGCCGAGGAATCGATGGCCGACATGATGAACTTCTTCAAGCAATGCAAGACCGACTCCAGCAAGGCGCTGTCCTATTTCTACAGCGGTTATGCCTATGAATACCGCTAAAACGCTGCTTATGGCCTGCCTGCTGTGCGCCGCCCGGGCGCAGGCGCAGGAACCAGCGCTTCCCGGCGTGGCGGCCTTCCTGCCGCAGGGCGCGAAAATTGCCTGGGCCGTGCAGCCGCTTTCCGCCGAAAACGCCGGCAAGGCCGACGCTCGAGAAACCCTGTTCGCGGTGGACGCCTCCACCCGCTGCTGGCTTCTGCTGGACGGGCGCGTGGCGCTTGAGCTGGAAAGCCAGCGCGCCTTCGCGCTGGACGTGAAAGCCGATTCCTTCGCCGCCGCAGGCAAAGGCCTGCTGTTCTCCTCAGGCGACAGCGCCGGCACTGCGGGAGAGCCTTCCGACCCGCCGCAAATGCTGGCAAGCGGCCTGCCGGTGCTTCCGTTCCGGCCTTTCGCGGTGCTGCCGCTTAAAAAATCGCGCCTGTTCGCGGGCAAAGACACCCTTTATCTGTCCGGGGAGAAAGACGGCCGTAACGAACTGTGGCGCATTTCCGGCAAAAACGGCCCCGCTGCCTACGAGCCGGTGTTCGCCTCGGACGCTCCCATAGCCGCCGTGGCCGAGCAGGGCAAAACCATTTACGCCGCCGCCGGAAACCTGATTTTCAAAATAGCGCCGGGCGGCAAAACGACCCCCGTGCTTGACGCGGGCGAACCCGTGACCGGGCTGGCCGCGCCCTCCGGGAAGGGCCTGTTCTACGCCCTGCGCCACGGCGTGATGTTCTTCAATGACAGCGTTCGCGCCGAAGCTCTTCTGGCCGAAAAACCGCAAATACAGGCCGCGGGCGGCTCTCTTTACATTTTCCTGCCGGAAAACCTCGGCGTGGCGCGGGTGGACAACCCCGCCGCCTTCAATTCAACGGGCCGCAAGGCCCCTGCAAGCAAGGAGAAGAATAAATGAGGACACACTCACTGCCGTTACTGGCGGCCTGCGCCGCCGCGCTGTGCGGATGCGGGGTCTCCATGGGCCCGCGCGCCAGCGGCGACATGGCCAGGAATCTCGGCGCGCACGACGCCGCCCTGAAGTATTACACCGAGTACGAAGCCGAGGAAAGCAAATATTCGCCTTACATCATGATTGACGCTTATCTGGACATGGCCGAATCGGCCCTGGGCAACGGCGACGCCGCGCAGGCGCACGCCTATTACGTCAAGGCCGCGGACAACTGCGAGAAGGACACGGACGAGGGCACGCTCGGCCGCTGGAAATGCTGCTGGAAGATAACTTCGGCCTGCTCCAAGAATTCCGACAACGAACAGCTGCTGAGGGTGGCCCGCCTGTTCGCCAGAAGCTATCCGAACGACATAGACCCGCGCCTTCAGCTTGGCATAGCCCTGTACCGCAACAAGGACAACAAGGGAGCCATAGCCGAGCTTTCCAAGGCGCTGGCGCTGGACGCCGGAGGCGGCGGCATACGCAAATATTTCGGCGACTATTACATCACCGACGGCGGACCGGTCACCGAAAAAATGGCCATGAGCTTTCTGGCGTACTCCTATGAGGCTCTGGGCGACAAGGCCGCCGCGCTGGACGCCTACCAAAAGCTGACGGAGAAGTATCCGGACACGATGAACCTGCTGGGGAACTTCTACAACGACGCCAACCAGTTCGCCAAGGCCTATAAAATCCTGCCCGGCGACAGCAGGCTGGCAATGATAACCGGCGACTATAAAAACGCCATAGCGCTGACGGACAAGCAAATCTCCGGCAACGAGCATGCCCTGCTTCCGTTCATAGTCGAGGCCAAGGGCGGAAAAGCCCGCATAACCGCGATAGCAGAACGCGGCCGCAAACCTTATGTGCAGGGCAGGGGCTTCCCGCTATTTTTCCCCGGCCTTGGCGAAGGCATATTACTCGCGGTTAACGGCAAGCCGGTCCCGGCCAAAACAACTGCCGAAGCGACGGCCACGATAACCGGCCTGCCAACGCCCTCCACGGCGGTTTTCACCGTGGCTAGCGGCAAGGAGAAATGGGACGTCACAGTTCCCATGATATCGGCCGTGCCGTCCGACGCATACGGAATACGCGCGCTGGCAAAGTATTTCTCCGGCGACCTTAAAGGCTCCGCCGAAGACGCCAGGGAGGGCCTCCGCCAGTTTCCTGAAGATCCCTGGACGCAGTCGGCGCAGTCACTGGCGCTGATAGGCCTAGGCGACTACGCCGCCGCCCGCAAACTGCTTTCGGGCACGGATTCCAAAGCCCTGGCCCGCCTGATACTGGCGCTGGCCTACGCCAAAGACGGCAAGACCGACAAGGCCGCCGAGGAATACGCCAAAGTTGACGACGCCGTGGCCAACGCCGAACATCTGCCCTGCGTCGCGCTCAGAAAAGAACTGTCGCATTACCTGCGACCGCTGGCGTCAAAATATATGGAACAGGGAAACGCGGCGCTGGCGCAAGGCCGCGCCGAGGACGCCGCGCTGGCTTATTCAAAAGCCACAAATATCGCGGGCGACGCGCAGGCCGTGCTGCCGCTCCGCGCTGCGATGTTCAAGGCCGCCGCCACAGCCCGCGCCCCCATGACCGCCGAAGGCCGCAAACACATGCTGCGCGCACAGGTGCTGGTAAAGGAAGGGGACAACCCCGGCGCGGCAAACGAGCTGGCGCAGGCGGTTAAGGCCTCGCCGTATTCAGCCGACCTTTACTACAACCTGGCCATAGTGCTGGGCGAAAGCAGGGAGTTTGCCCGCGCCATAGAGGCGATAAACGCCTACCTGGCTTCCGAACCTCCGGCGCAGGACAGGCAGGCCGCCAGCGACATGGCCGTGAAATGGGAGTTCATGGCGGAAAAAGAGAAGAAATAACTCCCGGCATACGAAGGTTTGAGAAGGCCCGCGCTTTCCAGCGCGGGCCTTTTTTGCGCAGACAGACGGAACAATACGCGGTACACGGTGTCATCGCGGGGGTGCGAAGCGTCCATCGCAATCCATGATTTCGCAAGTTGGCGCGTACGGCACAGTCCTACGAATTCATGGGCTGCTTCGGTATCAAACACCGCTCCCTCGCAGCGACACATATTATTTTGTACGGCTGCGGGGGCATGAATCGCCGCCTGTGCCCGCTCATTGACAGGCGCGGAAGAATTTACATTAATACACGGCCGGACAAATTACGCCCACTAGGAGCGCCCATGAAGCTGAAGGACTTGAGCGTACAGAAAAAAATTCTCATAAGCATGATTGGCCTGTTCGTGATCACGGCGGCCACCGGTGCGGTATCGCTGGTGAAAACCGCCCAGGTGTTCAGGCTCAACGGCGAAACCGCCGTCGTGACCGCCAACCAGCAGTTCATGCTGGAAAAGCTGAGCGACCACCTGCTCTGGGTCAAAACCGTGCAGGACTATTACCTTTCCGATGAAAAGCAGCTGAAAATACAGACGGACCCGCATAAATGCAAGTTTGGGGAGTGGTACTACCAGTACATGGGCAGCCCGGAATTCCGCAAGCTCCCGCAGGCCCTGCAGCGCCAGTTCACCGAGCTGGAGGAGCCGCACATGCGCCTGCACGCCGGCGCGACGCAGATAATAAAGCGCGTGGCGGCCGGTCAGGACAAGAAAGCCGTAGTCAGGGAAGAACTGGTTCGCGAGATAGAGCCCGCCGCGG
>JAAYTX010000098.1 GCA_012523635.1 Elusimicrobiota bacterium | reverse complement strand
GCGGTCGGCATCGCCGTCGAAGGCAAAACCGGCGGCGGCTTTTTTAGCCTTCACCTCGACCATGAGCTGGGCCAGGTTGCGCTCTATGGGCTCTGGGTTGCGTCCGCCGAAAAGAGGGTCGGTCCCGCCGCTGATCGCGAACAGCTTCTTGTAGCCCAACGCCTCGTCGAAAATCCCGGCGCCGCAGCCGTTCATGTAATCAACCACAACGGGGGCCTTCAGTTTCGAGGATATAAGCTGGCGCTTGCAGGCGGCTTTAAGATAAGACACGTACTGCGCGCGGCATTCCTTTCCGCGCGGGCTTTCAGCCTCTTCGGACAAAAGCGGCGAGTTCCTGGCTATCAGAGCCTCGATTTCCGCGGTAAGCGTTTCCGGTGCGGAGCATCCGGCCCACTTTATCTTGATGCCGTTGTAAGTCGGCGGGTTATGGCTGGCCGTGACCATGACGCCAAGCCAGAACTTCTTCATGGTGAGATGGCTTATGCACTGGGTGGGCACCGGGGCGTCCAGCAGCGTAACCGACAGCTTGTTGGCTTTCAGCACGCCGGCGATTTCGGCGGCGAAGCGGCGCGACAGGAAGCGCCTGTCATAGCCCACAACCAGCGTCCTGTCGTTGGCGGCCACCCCGAGCTTGCCGCGCGAATAGTCTGCTATGGCCTGCGCCACCTTGCGCACGTTGTCAAAAGTGAAATCCCAGGCCATTACGCCGCGCCAGCCGTCGGTGCCGAACTTGATGTCGCCAGAATTAGCAGCCATGAAAATCCTCCGTCATATGCCGGAATATACGGGACTCCGGGGCAGAAATATTAGCAAAAAACAGGGCAGGCGTTTCAGTGCGGCGCCGCGCGGGGCGTCAGAACGAGAAATCGTTGTCGCAGGAAGACAGAGGCGGCCACTTGGCGTCCGGGCCGGAAAGCACCGGCGTCCCGACCTGCCAGTCTATCCCCAGGGCGGGGTCGTTCCAGCAGATGCCGCGGCTGTGTTCCGGGGCATACGGGCCGCTGACCTTGTATGAAACAAGCGCGCTGTCGCTTAGCACGGCAAAACCGTGGGCGAAGCCTTCGGGCACATACAGCATGTCCCAGGAAGCGCCGTCCAGAACACGCGAAACCCACTTGCCGTAATGCGGCGAACCGCGGCGTATGTCCACGGCCACGTCCAGCACCCGGCCCGCCAGACAGCACACCAGCTTGGCCTGCGCGTAAGCCGACTTCTGGAAGTGCAGGCCCCGGATAACGCCTTTTACGGAACGGGAAATATTATCCTGGATAAAGCGGTCCTTGAGCCCGGCCGCATGAAAATCCGGTTCCTTGTAGGTTTCCGCGAAAACGCCTCGCGGGTCCGGGAAATTTTTGCTGAGAACCAGCTTCGGCCCGGGGATTTCAAGGGCCTTGAATTCAAAAGGCATTTCAGCGCCACTCCCTGTCCATGCGGCGCAGATACTCGCCATAAGGCGTGCTGGCATAGGCGGCGGCCAGCTTTGAGAAGTCGGACCGGCTTATTAAGCCCGCCCTGTACGCCACTTCCTCGATGCAGGCCACTTTCAAGCCCTGGCGGCTTTCAACTATGCGCACGAACTCCGTGGCGGACGCCAACGAATCCGGCGTCCCGGTGTCCAGCCAGGCCACACCGCGCCCGAGCTGGCGCACCAGCAGGCGTCCCTGCTTCATATACATACGGTTCAAATCGGTTATTTCCAGTTCCCCCCTGGCCGAAGGCTTGAGCTTCCTGACCATGGAGGCGGCGTCGCTGCCGTAATAATAGATTCCGGTCACCGCATAATTGGATTTCGGGCTGGCCGGTTTTTCCTCTATGGAAATCGGCAGGCCGCCGGCGCTCAGTTCGACGACTCCATAACCGCGCGGATTGGAAACGTAATAGCTGAACACCGCCGCCCCCCTGGTTTCAGAAGGGATTCGGCGCAGTATATCAGGCAGGCCGTACCCGAAAAAAATATTGTCGCCAAGGATGAGCCAGGCCGGACCGCCTGCCATGAATTTCTCGGCAATCAGCAGCGCCTGGGCTATGCCCTCCGGTTTTGGCTGGACGGCGTAACGCATTTTTATGCCCCAGCGCGAACCGTTGCCAAGCAGCGCTTTGAAGCCGGGCAGATCGCGTTTCGTGGAAATAAGCAGAATGTCGTCTACACCGGCCTGAAGAAGCGTGGCCAGCGGATAGTACACCATCGGCTTGTCGTAAACCGGCAGCAGCTGCTTGGTTATCGGTATTGTTATCGGGTGCAGCCGCGTCCCGTTTCCGCCGGCAAGTATTATTCCTTTCATGATTGAGCGCCGGGAGAATCCGGCCCGTGTATTATAACATTAACCCTCTGACGCGGAGGCATGCGCGGCCGCAACCGCGAAAAACAGAGAAATCGCCGGCAACGCATGCTGAAAAGAGGTTTCCGTAAGATTCATCAGGAAAAAAGCCGGCAGCACCGCCAGCAGCCACAGCGTGTTTTCGTCGCGCACGCGCGCGAACCAGCGCCATGACGCGTAAAACAAGGTGAAAACCAGCGCAAGCAAAGCCGCCAGCCCCGATACTCCGCGCTCTATCGCCTGTTGCAAGAAGAGGTTATGCACATTCGCCAGGCCGAAATCGTTCCCGTTGCCGGACAAAGGCTCCGGATGATAGAAATCAAAGGTCTTGCGTATATTGGCGGGGCCCACCCCGAACAACGGATAATCGCGCCAGATGGTTATGCCCGCATGCCACATCTCAAGCCTGTCCCAGCCAGACACTCCGCGCGCAAGCTCCGGCTTGGAATTGCAGATGACAGAGCGGTATGCCGAAGACACAAACAGCGGGATTGACTGCATACGGCGCGACTTGGTGTAAAAAATCCCGACAAGCACTACCAGCACGGCCAGCGCCGCGATAAGCAAACGCCGCTGTGCGCGGCCTATGGCCGGCAGCATGATAAGTAGCGCAAGCATAAACGCGGCCCAGGAGGTCCGTCCCTGGCTGAACAGCACGCCGCACGACAATATCAGCGCCGACCAGCCGTAAAACCTCTTGCGGCTGCCGGTGGCGTACAAGAACGCCGCTCCTGCGGCTATGGCGGCCATTGTAACGACTTCGGCGTAGGTGACTGCACTGAGCGCCCCGTGCGCCCGAACCAGCCCCTCGCCAAGAATAAAATATGCGTAAAACATCTGTCCGGCCCCCCACAGAACAGACAGGCAGGCCCCGGCCATATAATACGGCTTTGCCCGCGACAGAAACGCGCTGTCACAAATATAGACAAGCAGCAGGCTGGCGCCTATTTTGACAAGGTCGGAATTGAGTGCTGAGAGGCTGCGGGCCGTATCTATTCCGAACACGGCAGACAGGACCCCGGCAAGCAACACCCATAGCCAGGCCCAAAAAATCAACCGCAACGGTAAAGAGGAAAACAGCGAAGCCAAAGTGCGCGGGGAGCGGTAAAGCCACGCGCGTGAAACTGCGGCCGCAGCCGCAACCGCCAGCCCCAACTCGCAGAACGTTACCGAAAATGTGACTGAAAAACAGGCTAGCGCCAAACCGCCGAACAACGCCCGCTCAAGAACCGGAAGCGACGGCGTCACTAGCGTTTAGACTCCGCTTCCGGAGGACATATGTTCGGTTTCTTGTAAGCCGGCACCAGCTGCTTTATTTTAGCCAGCACAGGCTCAGGGGCAAGGTCCTGGGAAACTTTTATCAGTTCCGGTATCTGCCCGTGCATGATTACGGCGCTGGCCTCTTCAGGCACGGCCATGAAAATGTCTGGGTGCCCGGTGTCCTTGACTATGTCCTTCTCGCAGAACAGTTCCTCGTACATTTTTTCGCCCGGGCGCAGGCCTACGTATTCTATTTTTATGTCTTTGTCCGGCACGAGGCCGTGGAGCATTATCATGCTCCGGGCCAAGTCGCTGAGCTTCACCGGCTCGCCCATGTTAAGGACGAAAATCTCGCCGCCCTGGCCTATGGTGCAGGCCTGCAGAACCAGCTGGACGGCCTCTTCCACAGTCATGAAAAAGCGCGTTATGTCCCTGTGCGTGACCGTCACCGGGCCTCCGCGCGCTATCTGCTCCTCGAAAATTTTGACCACGCTGCCGGAACTTCCCAGCACGTTGCCGAAGCGCACCGACATGAACCTGGTCTTGCTGTCCTTGGCGAAGCCGCGTATCACCATCTCACCCATGCGCTTGGAAGCGCCCATTATGCTGGACGGGCGCACGGCCTTGTCGGTGGAGATATACAGGAAACGCTCCACGCCGTGCTCCTTGGCCATGCGGGCCAGATAATAGGTCCCCAAAGTGTTGTTTTTCACCGCCTCCTGAGGATTGGCCTCCATAAGCGGCACATGCTTATGGGCCGCGGCATGGAAAATAACCTGCGGCTTGTACTTAACCAGCAGGTTTTCCACCAGGCGCTCATCCTGTATGTCTCCGGCTATCGGTATAAAATTGGGCCTGGGCGCCATCTCCGAAAGTTCTCGGTCAATGTAAAACAAAGAGGTGTTGTTGTTTTCCAGCAACAGCAGGAGCGACGGCCCCATCTCCGCCACCTGGCGGCATAATTCCGAGCCGATGGTGCCGCCCGCGCCCGTAACCAGCACCGTTTTGCCCTTTATGATGTCGGATATCGCTTGGCTGTTGATGTGCACCGGCTTTCTGTTCAGAAGGTCGGATGTCTCGATATTGCGCATCGGGCCTGACGCGCCGCCTGGAACAGCCTTCTTCAGGTGCTCGCTCAATGCAGGAACAGCCTTGAGTGCCACTTTGGCGTGCGGGCCTCCGGAAAGCATCTTCATCAGGTCCTGCAAAATCTGCCCGCGTGAGTAGTGCACCGCGATAAGCACTTCCTCTATGCGCTTTTTATCCACAGTCTCCAGGAAACGGTCGCGTCCGCCCAATATCGTCACCCCGTGTATGCTGCGGCCCCACTTGTTGGCATCGTCGTCGATAAAACCCTGCACGTCGTAGCCGCCCATGCGCTTGAGGTTGCGCACCACGCTCTCACCCATGTCTCCGGCGCCGAAAATCAGCAGTTTTTTACCGTCGCCCGGCGATGAGATGAAAGGCATGTCCACTTCTGCGCGCAGGCGTCTGGCGAAACGGGGCAGCGCGGCAAGAATCAGCGCGATTACGGGGTCTATGAAAAACACGCTGCGCGGGAACTGCACGCCGTGATACTTGAGCAGCACGACCGCGGTGACAAGCACCTGGCTGGCCAGCACGGCCTTGATGATGTTGATGAAGTCCGCCAGGCCGGCGTAACGGTAAACAGACGCGTAAAGCTGGCAGCGCCAGTAAATAAGCAGGCGTATGACAAGCACCAGCGGCAACGTCCTGAGGAAGTTGCCCATTTCATACGCCGGAATGGAAAAATCAAAACGCAGCAGAAACGCCAGGTAATACGACAGGCATACCGCCGCCGCGTCGAAGAAAGGAAGCACCCGTTGCGAATACTGTTTGCTGTTCATTTGCATCCCCCTTAAAATGATTTTATATTTAATGCCGCGCCGCCCTCAAGCCTTCAGCTTGCGGCTGGACCACAGGTATTTGGCCAGCGCCCAGAAACTCAGCTTGTAGAAGCCTTTGTGTATTATGGCTATCGAAATTTTGTGGAAAAGCTCGTACAGCGGGTTTGGCGGCAACGCTATCAGGAACGGCATCAGCCGCGAAAAACCCGGCACGCGCACTCCGTAATAGAAAAGCCGCTGGACGTTAACAATCCTGTTTTTATCCTTGACCTTCATCGGTGTGTCGAAAAAGACCAACGGGTCCAGGGTATCGAAGTCGTTAAGAGGCTGGAGTTGCCCTTTTTCAACCGCGTACTCGTAAATAGGCGTCAGCGGGAATGGCTGCAGCAGAAAACCAACCGGATGGTCCACGTCCAGTTCCTTCAGGAAGGTTATGTTCTCCAGCGAGTCCTTTACGGTTTCGTCCGGCAGGCAGAAAATGCAGGTAATGCGCACCATTATGCCGCGCGCCTTCAGCAGCTTTACCGCATTGCTCACGTCTTTATTGGACAGGTCCTTGTCCAACACGGTTTTGCGCAGCTGTTCGTTGGCCGTTTCAATGCTGAGGTTTATGTAGACGCAGCCAGTCTCCTTCAGCATGTCGGCGAAAGCCTCGTCTATAAAGTCGGCCCGGGCGGTGATGACGTAAGGCAGGCCGATTTCCGCTGCATAACGGCGCAGCAGTCCCTCGGACCATTTCTTGTTCACGCCGAAACTCTCGTCGCTTAAAAACACCATATTGAGGTTCTTGTAGCGGCGCTTGACCTCGGACAGTTCCGAAAAAATCCTTTCCAGCGAGAATTCGCGGTAAATCTTCTGCCCCTTGTAGAGCTTGTGCAGGCTGCTGTTGAAGCAGAACGAGCAGTGATACGGACAGCCGCGGCTGGCCCGGTAGCTGATTATGTGGTTGTCGGTGAAATAGGAATATTTATCGTATAGCGCCCAGTCATTGGGCGGAATGCGGTCCATCTCCTGTTCCAGGCAGCGCGGGTCGTTTTTGGAAAGCCCGTCGGCGGTCTTGGCCCAGATTCCCGGAATGTCCAGCGCGGCGCTGCCGGACGACAGCCTGTCGCACAAATCCACAAGCGCGTGCTCCCCTTCCCCGCGACAGACGTAATCCACTACCGAATAGTCTATGGTTTCCGGATAGAAAGTTGGGTGGACGCCGCCGATGACCACTGGCGCGTGGTGCAGTTTCTTTATGGCTGAGGCCGTTTTGAGAACCCAGTTATACGAACCGGTCAGGCAGTTGAAAGCCAGCAGGTCGGGCTTGGAAGCCGCCACGGACGACACCAGATCGTTTTCAAGCGCGTCCACGAACACTTCGGTTTCCTATCCGGCTTTTTTAAGCGACGCCGAAAGCACCAGATAGGCGTCCAGCATCACGGGAAGACTCTGCACAAAAGCGATTTTCATGCGCCACTTATCTCCACATTGGTTTTGCCCAGCAAAATCTTTTTCAGCGCCACCAGCGCCATTGCCATGAACAGCACGGCGGAACCGCCGATAACATAACGTCCATCCAGCTCTTTTATCTGCCCGTTGCGCAACAGGCGCCCCAACCTGACATCGACAATATCCTTTGCGCTGTAGCGGGACAATATTTCAGCCTCGGCCAGTTGCCCGCCAGCCTCCAGTTCAAGCAAGAGGCGGATGCGGCGCGCCGTCTCGCCCATGTTCAGAAAATGAAAAAAACCGTAGCCCAGCGCGGCAAAGCAAAGACTGTCGGCCAAAAGCTGCGGGAAAGCTGCCCCGGAAAACCAGGAGGAGGCAAGCACCAGCCCCAAGCCGCAGGCAAAGGCGGCATAAACGCTTTTCAGAAGCGAAAGACCGCACCGCGACAACAGCACCACAAGCGCCATATCGGCCGCAAGGCCGTAAACCGGCAGGAACGCCTGGAACCAGTTCATGCTAGCCCCCCTTCCCGGCTTTCAGCGCTTTGCGTGAAAGCCTGAAAAACGCAGCCAGCAAAACGCCTTTCGGGGCCAGCCTGTAGCAGCCGTTTTCCAACACTGCCATTTTATCCGTCAGCAAATCGGCCACGCGAGGCAAAACCAGCACCTCGTCCCCCATATCGGCGTCCAGCTCCGCACGGGATATGCCTGATGCGCCGGAACGGGCTATGCGGCTTATCATGACCAGCGACGGGCTGTCCACTTCCACCGCCGAATAGGTTATCAGGTATGCCAGGCAGAAAGCCGCCAGATACAGAGCAAGATTAAAAAACTCGGGACCGCTTTCCGGCCTGAAAGGCAAAGCCGTAAAAAAGTAAAGCGCCGCAAGCCCGGAGACAGAAACCGCAGCCAGAAGCAGACCCAGCGCCTTCGCCTGCCGAACAGGCAGGCTTATTCTCCACCAAATGAAATGGAGGGCCAGCCCAGCCGCGAACAGCAGGTTTCCCCAAAAAAGCGTTTTCACGGTTGTCTGCCCCGGCTTTTGCGCCACTGCCTGAAAAACTCCGCAGTTGCGGCAAACATGGCAGGCGTCTGATACTCGGTAGCGGCTTCCGAAACGACAAGGCCGTCGTAGCCGGACTCGGCCAGCAGGTCCAGCATCCTGGCTGAAGCGGCAGGAGAATAATCCACCGGCGTATGCCAGCGCGCGGAACCTGCTGTATAGCCTGTCAGGTGTATGTGCGAAGCTTGCCGCATTATGCGCAGGAACTCGGCCTCGTACACACCCTGGCATTCAAGCTGGAGATGCTCCAAATCAAGGCAGCGCCCCAGGCCGTAGCGCCGCATGAATTTAAGCGGGTCGTGGGAGCAGGTCATGTTCTCCACGCAAAGTTTTATGCGACTTCCTTTGAAAACCTCTATCGTTTGCCGCCATTCGTCTTCCCAGAAAATATCGTGCAGGACCACTATGCGCGCGCCAAGGCCTTCCGCCAGTTCGCGCAGCCGTTCGGGGCAGTGAGCGTCGTTAGGCGCATGGAGCGCATAGCGCAGAGGGAAGCGCCTGCACAGCCTGGCCGCCTCGGAGGCGCGGGACATTATGGCCTTGGAAAGATAGAGTTCCGCGGCTTTGAATCCGGCGTCGCTTATCGCGCGCAGATGCCCGGTTTCGGGCGCGCACTTCGCGGCTTCCGTAAACAGCACTTTCTTCATAGGAAATTTTTGTGCTGCGGCTCCTGTCCTGAGGGTTCCGGCAGCGGGGCGCCCTGTTCCTTTATGCTCCACAAAGCCTCGTTCACCTTATGCTGCAGGCACAGCGAGCCGCACATGGTGCGCGCGTCAAACGCTTCGGAAGCTATAAGGCGCATCACTTCCCAGTAGCGCTCGCCTTTCCAAAGCTCCTTGAAAGAGGTATCGGCGATATTGCCGATGTGATATTTCGAATACTTGCTGTTGAACAGCATCCCGCACGGAGCGACCAGCCCGGAACCGGAAAGCTGTATGATGAGCGGCGGGCCGAAACATTTAGAATAGCAGCGCGTTCCGCCGCTGAGTATTTTCGACCACTTTGCCTTTACCAGATACTGGGGAGTGCTCATGGCCTCGGCTTCCTTAAGCAGCTCGGTAAGGGCGAAATACTTGCCGTAGTCCACGTTCAGGGTATGGTCCTCGTCGTCGCTGCAGTGCTTTAGCACCAGATAGTCCACGCCAAGGTCGCGCCCCAGGCGGGCCAGCGGCATCACCTGGTCAGCGAACTGCGGCATAAGCACCATCTGCAGGCCTATGGTGACGTCCAGCTTGCCTGCGCGCTTTATGGCCACGCACTGCTTAATATGCGACACCACTTTTTCAAAACCGTCTTCGGGGCTGCCCATTATCTCGCGGTAGCGCGCGGGTTCCCCGGCGGAAATGTTGAAGCGCAGGTAGGTGAGCGCCGGAAGCATTTCCTCCAGTTTTTCCGGCTTAAGCAGATAGCCGTTGGTGCCCAGCGCCATGTCCAGCCCGTTTTTTTTGCCGCGCGCCACCGCTTCGTAAAGGTGCGGCGAGCAGGTGGACTCTCCGTCGCTCACAAGGCTTACGGCCTTCACGCCTATTTCGGCCGCGTCGTCCAGAAAGCGGAAAATCACGTCGCGCGTCATGCGCTTCTCGTCGTTATGCTGGAGCTGGCCGTAGCAGTAAACGCAGCGGTAGGAACAGCGGCGTGTCAGCGCGCAGTCTATGGTGACCGGGGCCACGCGCTCGCCGCGCAGCCACGCGGCCAGCCTGTCCCGGTGCCAGGCCAGCTTGTGCCCGTCAAGAACAAGGCCCGGCATCAGCCCTGCCTCCGCTTAAGGGTCTGCGAATCGCTGGAAAAAGAGCAGGCATCGCGCTTCTGGAAATACTGGTCGCGCACAAGACGCACATACCCTTTGGCCACCCGTATGAATGACGGAAAGGAAACGGCCTTGGAAACGCCGGTCTTGCGCTGCCCCAGCCGATAGGGCACCTCGGCGAAAAGATAGCCATGCTTGACCAGGCGTATAAGCATGTCAGTCTGGAAAAAGAAGCCGGTGCTGCGGTACTTCAGCTCCCTGAGTATGGACTTGCGGTAAAGCACTGTGCCGTTGGTGTAATTGAAGTAGACCAGAAACGTGGTGTTGATTATGAACCGGTAGGCAAAGGAAAGCGCGTTGCGGAACAGAGAACGAACCTCCTTATTGAAAATAAACGGTATGACCATGTCCACGTGCTCAAGCAGGCGGTAATAGCGGAAAATCTCCCAGGGGTCGTTCTCGTTGTCCCCGGGCAACATCACAACCACTTCGCCCCGCGCATGGTCCACGCCGTCCCAGAACGAAGCGCCTATGCCCTGCGGGGTCTCGTGCCTCACCAGCTGCACCATGCCGGGGTTTGCCGCCGATAAATTGGCGGCAAGCTCTGCCGTGCGGTCGGTGCTGCCGTCGTTGACCACCACGACCTCGCCCGCTATGCCGGCGTCCTGAAAAGCCTGAATGGAGTTGCTTATGGCGGCGGCGATATTGCGCTCTTCGTTGAGCGCTGGCATTATCACCGATACTTTCACTTCGCTATTCATAGTCATGCCTTAAGCGCGAGGCGTACGGCCTGCGCTATGTCCTCCGCCCCGGGATAGTAAGCCTTTTCCAGTTCCGGGCTGGCAGGCACGGGCACATCCGGCAAGCATACGCGCCTCACCGGTGCCTTGAGCAGGCCGAACCCCTTTTCGGCGGCAAGCGCCGCCACTTCCGCGGAAAACCCGTTGAACGAGGCTGCGTTGTCGGCTACCACAAGGCGCCCGGTTTTGGCCAAAGACTCCAGAATCAGCTTTTCATCCAGCGGCTTAAGCGTACGCGGGTCTATGACCTCTGCGTCTATACCGTCTTTTTCCAGCAGGCGCGCGGCTTTAACCGCCTCGTACACCATAAGGGAAACCGCCACAATGGTCACGTCCTTTCCGGCGCGGCGCACTGCCCCCTGTCCGAACGGCACCGCATAGCTTTCCCGCGGCACATAACCCGTGAAATCGTAGAGCCAGCGGTGCTCGAAAAACATTACCGGGTTGCCGTCGCGCACGGCCGAAACAAGCAGCCCCTTGGCGTCGTACGGAGTAGCCGGCGCGACAACCTTCAGCCCCGGGATATGTGTGAAAAGGGAATACAGCGCCTGCGAGTGCTGCGCCGCCGAACCCCAGCCGCGCCCTATCAGGCTGCGCACCACCAGCGGGATATTCACCTTGCCGCCGGTCATGTAATGCCACTTTGCGGCGTGGTTGGCAAGCTGGTCCATGCACATCGGCAGAAAATCCGTGCGCATGTGCACGAAAACCGGCTTCAGCCCGCAGGCCGCGGCGCCCACCGCCACGCCGGTAAGCCCGTTTTCTGCTATCGGCATGTCATAAACGCGTTCGCGCCCGAATTTTTTGTGCAGGTCAAGCGTCGAGCCGAACACGCCGCCCGGGTCGTCCACGCCCTCGCCGATCACGATGACGGCCGGGTCGCTTTCCAAAAGCTGCGTATGCGCTTCAAGCAAAGCCGCGCGGTAGGACAGGCCCCGCAGGCCCTGCTTTCCCAGGGTGTTTTCAAACTCCGCCTTGTCTATCAAAACCTTGGTCCAGGGCATCAGCGGTACACGTCCTTGTAAAGTTCTTCGGCCGCGGGATACGGCGCCGCAAGCGCGGCAGACCACGCGGCCTCTATTTCAGACGAAACTTCCGCACAAATAGCGTCGATGCCGGACTGGTCCAGTATATGCTCTTTCAAAATTATTTTTTTGTAGGCCTCTATGGGACACTTTTTCTGCCAGCTTTCCAGTTCCTCTTTGGGGCGGCAGCCTTTCATGTAATCGCAGTCGGGGCCGACGTGGCCCTTCCAGCGGTAGGTGGAAAACTCAAGCAGCGACGGTCCCAGCCCGCGCCGCGCCCTGTTCACGGCCTTGCGCGACGCTATATAGACGGCCTCTGCGTTGTTTCCGTC
Source organism: Elusimicrobiota bacterium (assembly GCA_012523635.1). Taxonomy (GTDB): domain Bacteria; phylum Elusimicrobiota; class Elusimicrobia; order Elusimicrobiales; family Elusimicrobiaceae; genus JAAYTX01. Next base: position 2,061 of record JAAYTX010000098.1, on the reverse strand, counting down.
GCAACGCTCCGAATGCATGCCGAAGGCGTGCCCGCGCTTGGCTATGTTGCCGTGGGCGTGCCTGGCGTCCTGATGGGAATTGGTGGCGTAGTAGTTGTTCTCGCAGACGAACACCGCCGGCAATTTGTGCAATGCGGCGAAATTAAGGCTTTCCTGAAACACACCCTCGTCGGCCGCGCCGTCGCCGAAAAACGCCACGGAGACGCGGTCCTCTTTCCTGACCTTGGCGGCAAGCGCCCCGCCCACCGCCAGCGGTATGCTGCCGCCCACTATCGAAGTGGTGCCCATGCAGCCGCAGGAAACGTCCACGAAATGCATGGAACCGCCCTTGCCCTTGGCGCAGCCGGTCCGCCGCCCGTACAACTCGGCCACCATGCCGGACATGTCCGCGCCCTTTGAAAGATAATGCCCGTGGTTGCGGTGGGTGCTGAAAATGTAATCCTCGCGCCTGAGGTGGGCGCAGACACCAGCCGCCACGGCCTCCTGCCCGATGTATAGGTGCACGGGAGTCTTCATGTCCTGTTTACCGTAGACGGACACTATTTTTTCCTCAAACAGCCTGCTGCGCAGCATCATGCGCAACAGGGCTATTTTGGTTTTCTTGTCCACTCTCAGCATGGCATCAAATAAAATTGACGTGCTCCGGCACGGTTTTAAGCTTCCACAGATAGCGGTTTATCTCGTCCATGCGGCAATTGACGCGGCAGTGGGATGCGTCCATCCCGCACACATATTCCATGGACTTCCTGCGCTTTGCGCCTTTCCAGATTTCGCGGAAAGTGTTCTTGTACAGGTTTCCGTACAGGAATTCCTCGCGGCCCAGAAACATGCTGCAACCCCACACGTTTGCGGCGGCGTCCACGTAAGTCCAGAACGGCAGGGCCAGGCAGCACTTGTAGCCCTTGTCGGCCTCGTCCCATTTTTTCATGGTATTGAGCCGGAAAACCACGGAAAACCCGCCGTCGTTGTATTTTTCAAGCTTCCTGGCCAGACGCTCGTATCCGGCGTATTTCACGCCGCTGTAAACGCGCGTCTTGCTCTGCGGATGCTGGGAATAAGGCTTTATCACCAGATAATCCATGCCTATTTTCTTGGCTTTTTCCGCAAGGATTTCCGCTTCCGCCGCATTATCGGGCAAAAGCACCATCTGCATCCCCAGCGCGCAGGAAAGCTTTTTTCTGCGCTTCAGCGCGGCGGCATAGGCCATGTTTTCAAAAACCCTGTCAAAATCGGAAGCGCGGGTGCCGTGTATCCGGGCGTAAGTTTCCGGCGTGCCGGCGTTTATGCTGACTTTGAGCCAGGTGACGCTTTTGAGGCAGGCGTCGCATTTTTCCTTTGTGAACAGGGCCGCATTGGTGGTGAACGCGACATCCACTCCGGCTTTTTTGGTGTTGTTGGCTATAAGCGGCATATCGGGGTGCAGGAACGGCTCGCCCTCGCCCGCGAACATTATGCTTCTCAGCCCCAGCTTTCCCATCTCGGCTATGCGCTTTGAAATCAGCCCCGCGTCGTGGAAATGGGGCTTGTACTGCATGAAGTCCAGCCCGCAGTAGACGCAACGGTGGTTACAGGCCCCGGACGGCGAAAATTCGGCGTATATGGGGTAGATGTCCTTGCCGCCCAGCCAGTCGCAGACCCGCGGAAGATGATAATTCAGCTTGTGGGAATCTATCCCGTATTTGTCGGCCATTTTATTTAAGAAGAGTGGTGATGAATTTGTACAAAGGCACCGGCTCCACTGAACTGCGGTTGCATACTATGCCGACCTTTATCCCGGCCACGGCATTGCCCACAAAGCCCGCCAGTTCCGAAGGCACGCCGGACGCCATCAGCGGCGCGGTGACGGAAAGATAGGCGTCCCCGGCCCCGACGCGGTCCACCACCTTGTCCGTGAACGTGGGGATTTCGTGGAACCCGGTCTTGCTGTCGAAAGTGATTGAACCCTTGTGCCCGCGGGTGACGGCCACGCGCCCCGCGCCCACGCGTTTGGCGATGCCGCGCATTATGTCCTTAAGGTCTCCGTAACGGTTCTGGGCGGCAAGGCGCATTTCCGGCTCGTCT
>JAAYTX010000097.1 GCA_012523635.1 Elusimicrobiota bacterium | reverse complement strand
TTGCCGTAACAGACCGCCGTGGCGGTGGCCTGCACGGCACCGTCGCACTCGATGGCGAAACAGCCGCCGGGCGCCAACCACATCACGTTGCGCCAGTCCTGCTCGGTCTGAACGGTCATTTTTGCATCGGCGCTAAGCACCCAGAGGCCTATGCGGTCAAGATAGTTTTTCTTGTTGGTTGTCCACGTATAGCTGTTTTTGCCGTAGAGGCGGCCTATGTAATAGGCGGCGTTTATGTCCAGGTTCAGGCCTATGGAGTTGCGGCCGGTGCTGCGGTAGGCCGTAGGCATCAGCACCATGCCGCTGAGCAGCACGGGCTCCATCTTCTTTTGCGGTTTGGCCGTGTCGGTGGAGGACGGAGCCTGGTATCCCTGCGCCGGGCCTGACGAGGATTGCACTGCCGCAGGCGGCAGCGCCGACGGCGCTGTAGCTGGCGGCGCGGGCTGTTCGTCCGACATGCGGAATTCCGCCGGAGTGGCCGTGGCCTGCGGCACGGACGGCCCGGCCGCGCAGGCGAAGGAGGCGCAGGCGCAGACGGCCGCGGCCGCCAGCGCCGCTCTGGAGCTTCTCATAAATAGTTCGCGCATTGCATTCCGACCCTTACAAGTATGTTCGCCAGCACCGCGCTGGCAACGTCGTCCAGCACTATCCCCGCGCCGGATTTAATCGCGTCCAGCCGCCTGATGAAAAACGGCTTTACAGTATCGAAAAAACGGAACAGGACGAAGGCCGCCGCCAGCGCCGGAAGAGTGCGCGGCAGGAACGCGCAGGCCCACCAGATGCCGGCTATCTCGTCGATGACTATGCGCGGGTTGTCGTGCTCCGCGCCTTCCGAGAAATGGGCCCGGCCTGAAACCCATATGGCGAAAGCCGTGAAAGCCAGCAGGAAAAACGCGAAAGGAACAGGCGCTTGTGGCAGGAAAGGCAGCAGGAGCAGACCTTCCAGGGAGCCCAGGAGTCCCGCGCCGGAGCATTTGCGGTTTTTGAGTATTGCAGTGGGAAGGTAGCTTATGTAGAAACCGCTGGCCAGCGTATTGAAAAACGCCGTCTTCAGCGCCCCTGCCCCGGTACGCTCCGTCATTATTTCTTCACGCTCCAGGAATTGGTGAGTATCGACCAGTGGGCGCGCAGGTAGATAACGCCGCTGGCCATCGTGACCAGCATTGTGAATATGGTCAGGGAGTAGGGCAGCGACGCGCCGACGCCCCATATCCGGGACATAAGGCCTGCATACGCGCAGTCGGGCGACAGCGACAGCTCCCGCACCACGAGCAGGGCTATTATTATGTAGCAGACCACATATTGCACCGCCGTTTTGAGCTTGCCCGCCCGCTCTGCGGACATCAGCGTGCCCTGCAGCGCGGCCAGGACGCGCAGGCTTGATACCATAAGTTCGCGCGCTATTATCAGGAACACGGCCCACAGCGGCACGGAGATTGTTTTAAGCGAGGCGAACGCCAGGAACGCCGACAGCACCAGAATCTTGTCCACGAAGGGGTCGGCTATCGCGCCGAACTGCGTCACGGTGCCGGTCTCGCGGGCTATCTTGCCGTCCAGCCAGTCGGTCAGCGAGGCGATTATGAACAGCGCCAGCGCCAGTATTTTCGGTGTGGCTCCGTCGAGTATTATGCATACGAACGCGCCTGCGGCCATCACAAGGCGCGATATGGTCAGTCTGTTTGCGAGTGTCATCTTATTGGTTTTGTGTGAATCCGGAAAATGTCACCGGTATGTTTACCGGCGCTGAAGCCTTGAAAACTGAGTCGGGTATGGGCCGGTTGTCCAGCAAAAAGCGCGCGGAGGCCGGCTCGGAGAGCTTCACCATGAAGTTTTTCGCGGCGCTCCAGCGCTTGCGCGCGCCCGGGGGCAGATAGCCTTCGTAAAGGGTCTCGCCGTCGGCGTCAATGCGGGCCCAGGTGCCGGAAGTGGTTTCTGCGCTGAGGTGCGAAATGAAAAAGTTCTCATAAATCCTGTCGGTGCGCAGCATGGTCTGGAAAGTACCGGTCCAGTTCTGGCGCGATGCCGAGCAGTTGCGCCATGTCCAGACGGACAGGAACAACGAGAGCGCGCCCAGCGCCAGCGCTATGCGCGCCGCCGACTGGCGCGTCTCCAGCGGGAGCGTCTCCTGCTGGAAGGGCACTGCGTCGGTAAGGAACAGCGGTTTCCTGTGCTGCTCCTTCGGTTTCTCTTCTTTTGCGGGTTCAGCCGGCTGCGGCGCAGGCAACGGCGCGGGAGCGGGCAGTGGGCAGGGGTTTTCCACGCCCAGGAAATCGGCGTATTCGGCCAGGAAGGCGCGGCGGTAAAGTTCGGCCGGAAATGGCGCGGCGTCCCCCTCCTCCAGCGCCTGGAGGTAGTGGAGCGGGATTTTAGTGCGCCGCTTTGCGGTGTTCAGGGAAAGCTGCAGCTCCAGGCGTTTTGCCCGTAGCCTTTCCCCGGCAAGGCTGAAAGGGTCCGTGTTCACTTGGCGGAGGGCTCCGTAAGGTCTATGAGGTCCACGCCAGGCGGCTGTTTGAACTCGAACACCTCGGCGGGTATGGGTTCGTTCCTGACCACGTTTGTTATGACTGTTTCAAAACGGGTTTTGCCCACGGCGAAAGTCATGGAGCCGGGAAAATAGTCCCCTTCCTTGATGCGGAGGGTGAGCGTATAGGTCTTTGGGTTGTCTTTGGGGCGCAGGGCCAGCAGGAGCCTGCCTTTGTCGTCCCGGCTTATGCCTATTTCATGCTTCTGGGCCAGGGAGGCGTAATCGCCCAGGTCGGCTATGCCGGAAAGCGTGGAGGCCTGCTGGTTAAGCCATTGTTTCCAGCCGGTTTTAAGGGCCTGCGCGTCGGAGGGCTTGTAGATGGTTATGATTTTCTTGTCCGTGTAGACTATCTGCGGGCGTGGCTTTGAATGCTCTATGCGTATTTTGTCGGGCTTGGCGAAGCGCACGTTGCCAGCCACCTCGCGCGTAAGGCCGGTGTCATCGAACAGAAGGGTCTGGGCGAAATCAAAACGCAGTGTCTGCACCGACTTGTCCATCTCCGACAGCATGGCTATGGCTTCTTCCTGCGTGGGCAGGGGCTTATCGGCCGCAATCACTTTCTGGGGTTCCGCGTTTTTTTTGCCCTCGGCGGCGCAAGCGGCGTTCAGCGGCATAAGGGCCGCCGCGCACAGCAGTAAAAATTTGTTCATTCTTCGTCTCCCATTGCAGTCTTCAGCAGTTTTTCCGATTCCAGCACGGAAAGCTGGTGTTCTATCTTGTCAAAGGCGATGTCCCAGCGGTTGGAGCCCTCCGGCTTGCTTATGAAGCCTTTGGTTTCCAGCAGGCTGAGCAGGTTGGTGGCGCGGGCCGACGAGCCGAAGTGGGCCTTTAGCAGGTCCTGCGACACGCGCCTGCGCTCGGTTATCAGTGTCAGGGCCTGTATCATTTCCTCGGGGCTGGCGCCCAGCCCGTCGGGGCTGTCGTCGGTTTTTTCCGGGGCAAGCTGAGTTTCGTACTGCGGGCCGCCCTGCTGGCGCAGGAAATCGGCCGTGCGCTGTATCTCGTCTTCGGAAACATACGCGCCTTGTATGCGCGAGGGTTTTTGCGCGTCTATGGCCAGATAAAGCATGTCGCCCTTGCCCAGCAGGGATTCCGCGCCCGAGGAGTCCAGTATAACCTTGGAGTCCATCTTGGACGCCACCTGAAGCGCTATACGCGAGGGCAGGTTGGCCTTGATGACGCCGGTGATGACGTCCACCGACGGGCGCTGGGTGGACAGCACCAGATGTATGCCGACGGCGCGGGCCATCTGGGCAAGGCGCTGTATGGAGTCTTCCACAGAGGCGCGGGTCTGCATCATCAGGTCGGCCAGCTCGTCTATCACCACTACTATGTAGAAAGCGGGGGTATGGCCGTTTTCGACAGCCCATTTGTTGTAGGATTCGATGTTTTTGACTTTGGCCAGTTCAAACATCATGTAGCGTTTTTCCATCACGCGCACCAGCGCCTGAAGGGATTTCACGGCTTCCTTGGGGTTTGTCACCACGGAGACGTCCCCGCACTCGCATTTGGGGTCGTACAGATGCGGTATTCCGTCGTAGAAGGTGAGTTCCAGCCGCTTGGGGTCTATCATCAGGAACTTCACCTGGTCGGGCTTGTTCCTGAACAGCAGAGACATGATTATGGTCTGCAGGCATATGCTTTTGCCGCTGTTGGTGGCTCCTGCCACCAGCAGGTGGGGCATCTTTTCAAGGTTGGCGGTGGCGGGCGCGCCTTCGGCGTGCCGGCCAAGGGCGACGGTCAGGTGTCCGCGCTTCTGGGTGAACGAGGGGTGCTCCAGTATCTCCCGCAGCACCACCATGGCCGGTTCATCGTTGGGTATTTCAAAGCCTATGGCGTCCTTGCCCGGAATGGGGGCCTCGACGCGTATGCCGCGCGCTTTCATGGCCAGCGCGATGTCGTTGGACAGCGCCACCACGGAGCTTACTTTCACGCCCGGCTTGGGGCGCAGTTCATAGCGCGTTACCACCGGCCCCGGCGACACGCCCGTCACTTCGGCGTCTATGTCGAAGCTTTTAAGCGTCTGTTCCAGCTTGGCGGCCGCTTCCTTTATTTCGGTCTCCGTGGGGCCAAGGGACTTGCTGTTCTGCGGAGGCTCGGCCAGCAGGGTGGTGGACGGCAAAACGTATTCGCGGGGCGGCTGCGGCTCGGCCGCCTGTTCCTTTTCGGCGGGCGTGTCGGCTTCTTTTTCCGCGGCGGATTTGGGCTTGATCTTCGAGGCTATTTCGATAACCTTTGAAGTCTGCGGAGCGGGCACCGGCTGTTCTTCAGGTTTAGCCGCTTCTTTTGCGGTTTTTTTAGCCGTTTTGGGGGCCGCTTCGGCTTTGGCCTGAAGGCCGTCGCCGCGCCGTATTTCCAGCTCGCGCGGCTTTTCCTGCCCGGGCTGAACGGCTTCGGATGGGTTGGCGTCTGCTCGCCGTATGGCTATGCCCTGGCGCTCCTTGGCTTCTTTGGCCTTGGCCTTCATTTCGGCGCGGGCTGAAAGCCAGGTATGGAAGTCTTCCTTTATGTAGTCCAGCGCGCCGTTGAAAAGGCTTGCCCAGGGTATCTCGAAAAGCGTCTGCACGCCGGCGGCCAGCAGGGCAAGGCCCAGCAGTCCCGCGCCTACGGCGCCGAAGATGCGGCGGAAAATATCCGACAGGAAATCCCCCACCGCGCCGCCGTAAAGGGCGGAGTCGGTGAAGACGTGCGTTTTAAGAAGGGAAAATTCGCTGGCGAAGGCCGCCGTGCACAGCAGCACCCCGGCGCTTAGCGTGAATATGCCGTATGAGCCGCCGCCCTTTGAGTTGCGCAGCACCTTGGCCAGCCCGTACAGTATCAGGAAAGGGAACAGGTATGCCGCATGCCCGAAAGCCCCGTTCATTATGCGGTAGGCCGCCTCGCCAAGGACGCCCTTGCCGTCGGAGCCCCACATCACCCACACTAGCCATGCGGCAAGGAAGGCGAAGGCTATCCAGAGCAGCGTGCCCAGCCAGCGGCCGGAAGCCCCTCCGGAAGCCTTGCGCCTGACGGCGTATCTGTTTTTTGGGCGATACTGTCGCGTCATGCCGAAGACTTCCAAGCGTCTTAATTTTGCTGCGCGGACCGTACCTTGTAATTGATCTGGTCCGGAGCCAGGCTGGCCAGGCCGCGCGCCTGCAGGCGGCCCAGCGCCAGGTACATAAGGGAACTGGACAGGTGCAGGCGCGTTTTTATCTGCCAGGAGGAAAGTTCCCCCTCCGCGCGCAGAAGGGCGGATATCTTGTCCGCCGCGTCCTGCACCTGTTCGTCGAATATCGCGTTTTCCGACATGGCGCGCTACTTGCGCTCGATGGCGAACAGCACTTCCCCGGATTTAACCGGCTTGCCGTTGTCCACCAGCACCTTGGTTATCGTGCAGTCGAATTCGGCCTTCACTTCGTTGAAGACCTTCATGGCTTCCACCAGGCCCAGCACGTGGCCGGTCTTCACCGTCTCGCCTTCGCGCACGAAGGGCGGGCTGGAAGGCGTGGACGCGCGGTAGAAGATTCCCATCAGCGGGCTTTTTATCGACTGGCCCTGATATGCCTGCGGGGCCTGCGGCTGCTGCTGTCCGGGCTGGGGCGCGGCCATGGCCGAAACCATGGGCACGGGCACCGCCACCTGGGCCGGTTTGCGCCGGGCCAGGCGCAGGTGAGTTTCACCCTGCCGGAACTCCACGGTCTCCAGCTGGTTGCCCTGCATGAAGTCGTAGAGTTTTTTCAGCTCCGCCAGCGCCGGCGGGTTGTTCTCCGCCGGGGCCGGTTTCTTGGCAGCTGCTTTCTTCTTGATAGCCGTTTTTGCCATAAGTTCGTTCTGTGTTCTCCGTTTACGGTCAGTTCTTGTTGGTGTGGTGAGCCGGCTTCGCGTTTGCCCCGCCCTGGAGCAGAGCTTTGCGCGAGAGGCGGATTTTGCCGTTGTTGTCCATTTCAACGACTTTAACTTCCACCTCTTCGCCCATCTTCAGCACGTCTTCGACGCGCTGTATGCGGCGGTTCTCAATCTCGGAGATGTGCAGCAGGCCCTCTTTGCCAGGGATGATTTCCACGAAAGCCCCGAAAGGCTGTATGGAGACTATGCGGCCCTTGTAGACCTGGCCCACTTCCACTTCCTTGCCGTAGTATTCCACCATGGTGCGGGCGGCCTCGGCCTTTTCGGCCTCTATGGCGGAGATGAACACCGAGCCGTCGTCCTCTATCTGGATGTCGGCGCCGGTCTCCTCAATAATCCTGCGGACGTTCTTTCCGCCGGGGCCTATGAGGGCTCCTATCTTGTCCTGCGGCACGTAGGTCTTGAACAGGCGCGGGGCGTGGCGCGAGATGTCGGCGCGGGGCGCGGGGAGCACGCTGTCCATGTGGTCCAGCAGGTGCATCCTGCCGCGTCCGGCCTGGGCTATGGCCTCTTTCAGTATCTCAAGGCGTATGCCGGTGGCCAGTTTCACGTCCATCTGGAACGCGGTTATGCCCTTGCGGGTTCCGGTCACTTTAAAGTCCATGTCGCCCAGGTGGTCTTCCAGGCCCATGATGTCGGACAGCACCGCATGGCGCGAGCCGTCGGTGATGAGGCCCATGGCTATGCCGGCCACTGAGGCCTTCATCGGCACGCCGGCGTCCAGCAGCGAAAGGCAGCCGCCGCAGACGCTGGCCATCGACGAGGAGCCGTTTGACTCCATGATGTCGGACACTATGCGGATGGTATACGGGAATTCGTCTTCCGTGGGCATCATCGGCTTCAGGGCCCTGCGGGCCAGTTCGCCGTGGCCTATTTCGCGGCGGCCCGGGCTGGCGTCGCGCTTGCATTCGCCGGTCGAGAAGCCGGGGAAGTTGTAGTGCAGCATGAAGCGCTCCTTGTAGGAGCCTTCAAGCCCTTCCACCAGCTGCATGTCCTCGGGCGTGCCCAGCGTGCAGACGGCCAGGGTCTGCGTCTCGCCGCGGGTGAACAGCGTCGAACCGTGGGTGCGGGGCATTATGCCCACGCGGGAATCCAGGGGGCGTATCTGGTCGGTCTTGCGGCCGTCGGCGCGCACGCGGTCGTTCAGCACCATGGCGCGGCTTTCCTCGTACATGATGCCTTCGATCAGCGTGGAAACGGCGTAGCCGGCCGTCTCGGGATATTTTTCCTTGAACTGGTCGTTGAAGCGGGTCTTTATCTCCTTCACCGCGTTCTCAAGCTCGTGCTTCTTCATGAACTTGCGCAGCAGTCCCTTTATCTCCTCGCGGACGTTGCTCTGGCCTATGGCCTGGGCGACTTCCTGTTCAAGGGCTGCGGGCGTGAACTTCAGCTTCTCGATGCCGACCTGTTCGCGCAGCTTGAGCTGCAGGTTGCAAAGCTTGTCGATTTCGACTTTGGCGAGTTCCAGCGTCTGGAGAATCACTTCGTCAGGAATCTCCTTGCCGCCGCCTTCCACCATCAGTATGCCTTCCAGCGTGCCGGAGATAACCAGCTCCAGGTCGCTCTTCTCGCGCTCTTCCAGCGTGGGGTTGACGATGTACTTCCCGTCCACCCGGCCTACGCGCACGGCGGCCACGGGGCCGTTGAAGGGCGTGCAGGAAATCATCAGCGCGGCGGAGCTGGCGGTTATGCTCAGCACGTCGGCGTCGTTAAGCTTGTCGCTGGACAGCACCATGGCCGTCACGGTGACTTCGTGGTTGAAGCCTTCCGGGAACAGCGGGCGGACGGAGCGGTCTGTCAGGCGGGAGGCCAGGATTTCCTTGGTGGAAGGCCTGCCCTCGCGCTTGAAGAAGCCGCCGGGGTATTTGCCTGCCGCGTAGGTGCGTTCTTTGTAGTTTACGGTGATGGGCGTGAAATCCAGGGCGCCGGGCTTGGGCTCCTTGGCGCATACGGCGGCCGATAGCAGAACGGTGTCGCCCATGCGGATGACGACCGCGCCGCTGGCCTGCCGGGCCATCAGGCCGGTTTCCAGGGAAATGACTTTACCCCCGATTGTCTCTTCCAATCGGGTAATTTTGAATTGCTGTGACATTGGTTATTTCCTCACTTCTAACTGTTGGATTAGTTTTTTGTATTTCTCGGGTTCGTTGTTCTTGACGTAGCGCAGCAGGCGGCGGCGCTGTCCGACGAGCTTGAGCATGCCGCGCTCTCCCGCGAAGTCTTTCTTGTTGGCCTTAAGGTGGGCGGTGATATATTTTATTCTGTCGGTCAGCAGGGCTATCTGAACCGCGCTGGAGCCGGTGTCGTTGGCCGCTTTCTGGTATTTGGCCACGGTTTCTTGTTTCTGTTTCTTGGTAAGCATGTGTCTTTTTCCTCTGATGTGTGTTTAGTTTTTATCTTTCTGCTCAATATGATTATAAAACCTTATAGGGGCGGCTGTCAACGACGCTTTTCCCCCCTTTTCCGTGCTGTCCCGGGCGCGGGGCGCTTGGGTGTGCCGGCCCGTAAAAGAACTGCCGGGGGACGCTTTTAATGGCGTTCCCCGGCAGTTCTGCGCGAAGCGGTTTACAGCACTTCAAATGCGTATTGTATCTTGAAGGACGGCACTATGTTGTTTATCGGTATCTGGGCGAAGGAGGAGCCGCCGGTGGAGGCGTCAAAGACCTCCATGTTGGAGAAGATGTGGTGCCAGCGCAGGTCAAGGCCCAGGTCAAGGTGGCTGGTGACCGCGTAGGTTGCGCCCACGCCGAGGTTGAAGCCCAGATAGTCCTTGGAGGAGGAGTAGCGTTCCTCTATGGGAAGAATCCAGACCGACTGCGAGAGCTCCGAGCGGTCGACTTCGTAAAGCCCGATGCCCATCATCTCGTAAATAGTGAGCCTGTCAAACTTCTTGAACAGGCGGGCGTATGGCGTGATGCGCAGAATGTCGACGTTGCCGCACTTGTCGCTGGATTCTATGTTGCCGGTGTCGTGGGGCATGTGCTTCCAGTCGCGGCCTATTTCAAGGCCAAGCGCCAGGCCGTCGGACAATTCGTAGTCGGCCTGAAAGCCGGTGGAGAAGGAGTTGCGGTAGCCCAGGTCGCGCGAGGTTCCGCCGTTGTCGTTCCATTTGCCGCCGGTGGGCATGGACATTCCGGTAAGCAGAGAGATGTTGAGTTTTTTGTTGCCTTCCGCGTAAGCGGAAACGGAGGATACGGCCAGCAGGAGTGACAGTAGTGCGAGTTTTTTCATGTTTGACCCCTTTATAGTTGTTTTGACCGCCGTGAAACGACAGGCTGTTCACGGTCAGACGAGAAATTATATCAATTGGGCCGGGGCTTTTCCCATACTTCCGCGCGAGTGATTGGCCCCGGCCCTGCCGTGGGCGCGGCGGGGTATTATATAATGCGGGTATGCTTAAACTTTCCGATGTGAACTCGAAACTTTTGAAGGCTCATTACGCGGTGCGCGGCAAGATCGTGGACCGCGCCCAAAAGCTGGAAGCGCAGGGCAAAAAGGTGATTTATTGCAATATCGGCAACCCGCAGGCGCTGAAGCAGAAGCCGCTTACCTTTTTGCGCCAGGTGATTAGCCTGGTGGAGACGCCGGAACTGCTGGCCTCGCCTGAAGTGGCGCGCCTTTTCCCCGCCGACGCCGTGGCCCGCGCCAAAATGATTCTGGAAAAAAACCCCAACGGCACCGGGGCTTACACCCACAGCGCCGGTATGCCGTTCATCCGCCGGGCGGTGGCAGACTTCATAAACAGGCGCGACGGCATTCCGGTGGACCCAAACCGCATACTGCTTACCGACGGGGCCAGCAAGGGCGTGCAGTCGGCGCTGACGCTGCTGCTCAGCCACGAGAACGACGGCGTCATGATTCCGATTCCGCAGTATCCGCTTTACAGCGCCACGCTGACGCTGTACGGCGCCAGGCAGGTGGACTATTTTCTTGACGAGGCCAATAACTGGCAGCTGGACGAAAAGGAACTGGCCGCCAGCCACGCCGCCGCTGTTAAGCGCGGCGTGAACCCCGTGGCCATAGCCGTTATAAACCCCGGAAACCCGACGGGGGCCGTGCTTTCCAAGGAAAATATAGGGATGATAGTGCGCTTCGCAAAGGAGCGCGGCCTTGCCATTCTGGCCGACGAGGTCTATCAGGAAAACGTCTACGGCAAGGACCTCAAGTTCCATTCCTTCGCGAAAGTGATGCACGAGATGAACGAGAACGACGTCACGCTGTTCAGCTTTCATTCCGTGTCCAAGGGCTTTCTGGGCGAGTGCGGGCACCGCGGCGGCTACATGGAAATCCGCAACATGGGCGACGACGTGTATGCCGAACTGATAAAACTGCAGTCCATAGGGTTATGCGCCAACTCCATAGGCCAGCTGGTCACCTATCTTATGGTTGCGCCCCCCCAGCCGGGCGACGCCAGCCACGAGCTTTATAAAAAAGAACGCGGGGCGATTCTGGACGACCTGAAGCTGAAGGCCGAGATGCTGGGCAAAGGGCTCAATGAAATAAAAGGGATGCATGTGGACATACCGCGCGGGGCCATGTACGCCTTTGTGAAGTTTGATTTGCCGGAGCCCAAGGGTTACAATCCTTTCAAGCTGACGCCGGAAGAGCGCCGCCGGCACGACGAAGAGCGCGATACCGACTACTGCCTGCATCTGCTTGAGGAAACAGGCATTTGCGTGGTGCCCGGTTCGGGTTTCGGGCAGCAGCCTGGAACGCTGCATTTCCGCACCACCTTCCTGCCGCCGAAAGATGACATACAGGCGCTTGTGGAGAAGATGAAGCGCTTCCACGCGCATTACGTGGAGGAGCTAAGCGCCAAGGCCCGCGCCAGCCTGCTCTACGGCTCCGGGGAGTAGAAAAGCTGTCACTGCGAGGAAGGGGTGTCCCGACCGAAGCAGTCTATGGATTGGAGTTCGGCATGGCTGTTTCGCATCGTCGCGGTGGCACAAATCATCAGACTGCTTCGTCGCGAGATTCGCTCTTTTCGCAATGACACAAAGTTTTTGTGCGCTGTTGGTGACACAGGAACGGCCAACTGCATAATTATTGTCTTCACAATTTGATAAGGCCGCGGATTAATCCGCGGCCTTTTCATTGGCTCTATCAGGATTCCAGCCGTTCACTGCGGGGGCTGCGCCTTGTCGGCCGAGACCGCGCAGCGGAAGCCGTCGCTTCCGCCCCGGTTTGAGTTGTGCCAGCTCCAGTTGCGCCTGGCCAATCGCTGGTTGGCGGCAACATTGCGGTATGAACCTCCGCGCAGTATTTTAAACTCGCCTGACTGCGCGGTCCCTGCGGGTTTTTATCGGGGCTGTTTTTGTAATAATCTGGGTCATACCAGTCAGAGCACCATTCCCACACGTTGCCTGAAATGTCGCACAAGCCGTAGGCGTTTGTCTTTTTCTGGCATACCGCATGCGGCGTGGCCGAGGAATTGTCCAGATACCACGCATATTGGTCCAGTATTTTCTGGTCGTTGCCGCCTGGCCATTTTTCGTTCACGCCGCCGCGCGCGGCTTTTTCCCATTCGGCTTCTGTGGGAAGCCGCTTCCCGATATATCGGCAGTAGGCGTCTGCCTGTTGCCAGGTCACGTGCGTGATAGGAAACAATTCCTCGGTTCCGGGCGGAAGGTCGGGCATTTTCTTGCCGGTGGCGGAGCAATAGCGCCGGTAGCTTGCCACAGTCACCTCGTGAATGTCGATGAAATAGGCGTCCAGATATACCTTGTGGCGCGGGTGTTCGTTTACTATGCCCACGCCGTCAGGCGCGCCAATAAGAAATTCCCCGGCCTTGATGCAAGCCATTTCAGACGTCGAGATTGCAGTGGTTTTCTGAGATTTGTGCGGCGCAGCGGCTGCGACCTGCGTCTGAGCCGAACAAAACCCTGCGCACGACAGCAACAGGGCAAGCGTGAGTTCCGGGACGTACGTTGTATGTAATGACGCGTGTGTTTTCATAAGTATGTCGTATAAGCGGCGTCTGCGGTTGTGCTATTTGTTCGCGGTCTCCTTTTTTGCGGCGGTTTTGGCGTCCCGCCACTGAGGGATGGTATCTGTGAAATAAAAATGCCGCGTGAGGCGCAGTATGGCGTCGGCCGCCTTGAGCGGCATTTTCCAGCCGGGACCGGCGTCGCGGTAAGCGTCGCTTCCGGCGGAAAGCCCCGCCTGCTCGGCCGAGAGGTTTTGCAGGAATTCCCCCTGCGGCAGGGCCACGCCGTAGAAATACATTCCCTCGTTGTTGAAGTAGGCGAAGGGCGCGCGTTTGCGCTCGAACAGCGAGGTGCCGAAGAACGAGGTGTCGCGCATTTTAAGCGGCGTTCCGGCAAGGCGCAGAAGCGTCATCGCCACGTCCATCTGCGAGGCGAAACGTCCGTCCCGGTGCGGGTTTTGCAGAAGCGGCGACAGGAACAGAAGCGGTATGTGGAAGCGTTCGGCGCGGAACTCGTCGCCGGGCAGGAAACGGGGCGCGTGGTCGGCCAGCAGGACGAAGATGGTGTTTTTGTAATAGGGGCTGCGGCGGACTTTTTTCATGTATTCGCCCAATGCCCAGTCGGCATAGACGAAGGAGGAGCTTTTGACATTGAGTTCCGTGCCTGTGGAAATGGACGGCGGCACGTACGAGGAGTTGTGGTTGCTGGCCGTGAAAATCATGGCCATGAAGGGCTCTTTGGCGCGGCGCAGTATCTTGTCGGCGTTGTCGAACAGCTCTTCGTCGAAGCGCGGCACCGGCCCGCCGTTGGTTTTGGCGAGGCCGTATTTGTCGTAGGCGGTGTCAAACCCGTTGTGCCGCAAAAAGGAGGTTATGTTCTCCACGTCGCCGGTAAGGTTGAAGAAGTAGGTTCCGTAGCCGTAGGGCTTCAGGTAGTCGGCCACCGAAGGGGCCTTTATTTTGCTGAGGTCGTCCACTTCCGGCGGGAACGGGAAAGCGCTGACTGTGGAGATTATCCCCCTCCCGCTTCCGATGCAGTTGGCGTAGAAATTGGTGAAGAGGACGCCCTGGTCCGCCAGTCTGTCGAAGTTCGGTGACAGACTCGGACTTGCGCCCAGCGCCCCCACATAAGCCGCGAAGCTTTCCATCAGGATAATCACTATATTGGGCCGCCCATGCATTGGCTTCAGACGGAAAATGTCGTCGGGTTCGTCTGAGGAATAATCGAAATAGGCGTTGAGGTCCGACGCCAGCGCGGCCACCTCCGGCGGTTTGCCCGCGCCGCGCCACGAGGCCGGGGCCAGCGCGTACAGCGTGTTGTACAGGCCGTTGGAGGCCGTCTGGTTCAGGAAATTGCTGCTTGAGAAAAACGCCCTTGCCGGGGGTAGCGGCGAAAAATCACGGTTGCCGCAGGACAGCAGCAAAGCGATTGCCGCGCACAGCGCCAGCGGCTTCAACGCCGCATGCCCCCGGCTTTGCGAGAAGTCAAACAGCTTCCCGGCCAGTTCAAGGCTCCATTTCCCGGCGAAGAACAGCAGGCCCAGCAGCAGCGGTATCACGTGGTAGGAATGCGTGGCGCCCAGAATCTGCCCAACCAGATACAACGGCCACTGAAAGAAAGTCAGCGCCATGGGGTTTAGCTTGGTCAGGGTTTCGTTGTAAAGCGGGAACTCTGCGGCTGTCAGTATCAGCGCGGCGGTGTTGAACAGCAAAAGGAAAGAGCGCGCGAATGTTTTCAACGTTTTTTCTGCGACGCCGGAGAGCGACAGCCCGTGCAGAACCAGATAGGCGGGGCACAGCGTTATGGCGCAGAATGCCAGGTCCAGCCGCAGGCCCAGCCAGAAGGCGTAAAGGACCGCGCCTAACCCGGCGGCGCCTGCCGGCGGCCTGAACGCGAGGAAAAACAGCAGGCGCGCCGCAAGGAAGAAAAGGGCGTAAGCCCCCAGCAGGCGCATAAAGCCCGCGAACATCCTGTGTTTCAACAGGCCGCGTTTTCCCGTGGCGGTGTCAGTCATCAATAGTTGCCGTACTTGTCAGATGCTTTTCAGTTCCTGGTAAAGAAGGGTGAACGCGCTGGCCGAGGAATAGGCCTTTATGCTGTCCCGCGAACCGCTGAAGTTGAAGCGCTTGCACACCGGCAGGCGGCCTTTCACCGATACTGCTATGTAAACCAGCCCCACCGGTTTTTCGGCGCTTCCGCCTCCGGGGCCGGCTATGCCGGTTATGGAAACCGCGCAGTCGGCCTCAAGGCGTTTTCGCGCGCCCAGCGCCATTTCAAGCGCGCATTCGCTGGACACCGCCCCGTGCTTCATAAGCGTCACCGGCTTTACGCCCAGCACCTTTACCTTGAGTTCGTTGGCGTAGGCTACAACCCCGCCCGCGAAATAATCCGAACTGCCGGGCACGGCGGTTATGCGGTCGGACACCATGCCGCCGGTGCAGGATTCGGCGGTGGCCAGCATCCACCCTCTGCGGCGCAGCAGCGTGCCTATCACCGCGGGCAGGGGTTCGCCGCTGTCGGAATAAACCGCTTCGCCGATTGCGGCCCGGAACTCGGCGCTTATTTTGGCCCCCAGGTGGCGGGCCGTTTCGGGGTCGCGCTCGGTGCCTGAGGCGAAGAGGCGCACCTCGCCGGGCGCGGAAAGTATGGTGAATTCCGTGGCGGGATGCCTGTCCAGCACCGGGCGTATTTTCTCTTCGGCGGCGGACTCGCCTATCCCGGCAAGGGCCATCCGCACCGAGTATTGCGCGCCGCACGGCGGAAAATGTTTTTTTATCAGCGGCTCCACAACCGCCGCGAACATCGGCTCCCATTCCTTCTGCGGGCCGGGCAGCAGCGCCAGCGCGCGTTTTTTCGCGCCGGTGCCGCGCACGAAAAACTGACCCGGCGCGGTGCCGTTGGGGTTCTCCAGCAGGGTCGCGCCCTTGAGCAGATAGGCCTGGCGCTTGTTGTTCTCGGTCATCACGCGGCCCAGTTTGCGGAAGCGTTCCTCAATGGCGCGCAGGGCCTCCGGGTGCTGGTGCAGCGGCAGTTTCAGCGCGTCGGAGGCGGCTTCGCGGGAGAGGTCGTCGAAAGTGGGGCCCAGCCCGCCCACGACTACGGTCAGGGCGTGTTCCTTAAGGGCGTTCTTCAGCGCGGCGGCTATGGCCTTGCGGTCGTCAGGCAGGGTCACGGCGGCGGCGGGCGGCAGGCCAAGCGGCAGCAGCTTGGCCGCCAACAGCGGCGTATAGGTGTTCTGCTTGCCGCGCAGCAGTTCGGTTCCGGTGAACAAAAGGGCGGCGGTTGCTGGTTTAGTCATCTATTTGCGGGCTTCCTTATTTAATATAATCAAAAAGGCGGCGCTTCAGAACAAATTATAGCAATAGCTTTGCGTCCGCCGCTTACGCGCAAACCAAAAGGAGATAACCACATGGGGA
Source organism: Elusimicrobiota bacterium (assembly GCA_012523635.1). GTDB lineage: Bacteria > Elusimicrobiota > Elusimicrobia > Elusimicrobiales > Elusimicrobiaceae > JAAYTX01. The sequence goes on along the minus strand of JAAYTX010000097.1, from coordinate 1,821 downwards.
ACACCGCAGTCCTTAAAAAGAAGAAGGCCGCAGCAAAGAAGTCCTCTGGCAGCAAGTCCAAAAAGTACATTTATTTCTTCGGCGGCGGAAAGGCCGACGGCAAGGAATCCATGAAGAACCTGCTGGGCGGCAAAGGCGCCAACCTGGCCGAGATGGCCGGCAACCCCGCGCTGAAACTGCCCGTCCCCCCCGGATTCACCATCACCACCGAAGTCTGCACCTACTACTGGGACAACAAGCGCAGCTACCCCAAGGAAGTGCGCGACGGCGTGAAGACCAACCTGGCCCGCATCGAGGCCCTCACCGGCCGCAAGTTCGGCGATCCGAAAAACCCCCTGCTGGTCTCCGTGCGCTCCGGCGCCCGCAAGTCCATGCCGGGCATGATGGAAACCATACTTAACGTAGGCCTGACCGAGGCCACCATACCCGGCCTCATCGAGCAGACCAAGAACGAGCGCTTCGTGTACGACGCGTACCGCCGCCTCATCATGATGTATGCCGACGTGGTCATGGAAAAGGCCGAGGGCATCGAGCCCGAGGGCGACGAAGGCATCCGCCGCGTGCTGGACAGAATGATGTCCGAGGCCAAGAAGGCCAAGGGCGTCAAAGTGGATACCGACCTTTCCGCCGCGGACCTCAAGCGCCTGTGCGCCGAGTTCAAGGCCAAGGTGCAGGAAAAGCTGCACAAGCCCTTCCCCGACGACCCGATGACGCAGCTCTGGGGCTCAATCGGCGCGGTGTTCGCCTCGTGGCGCGGCAAGCGCGCGATTGCGTACCGCAAAATCGAAGGCATACCGGAAGAGTGGGGCACGGCCGTCAACGTGCAGTCCATGGCTTTCGGCAACATGGGCGACGACTGCGCCACCGGCGTGGCCTTCACCCGCAACCCCGGCAACGGCGGCGCGTATTTCTACGGCGAGTACCTCGTCAACGCCCAGGGCGAAGACGTGGTGGCCGGCATCCGCACCCCCGCCCCCATCAACAAGGAATCCACCAACTCCCAGTCCGAGGGGCTGGTGAGCCTTGAGAAGTGCATGCCCGAGGTGTACAGGGAGCTTTTCGCCGTGCAGAAGCGCCTTGAGAAGCACTACCGCGACATGCTAGACATCGAATTCACCATCGAAAAAGGCCGCCTGTACATCCTGCAGTGCCGCGTCGGCAAGCGCAACGGCATTTCCGCCGTCAAGATAGCGATGGACATGCTCAAGGAGAAGCTGATAAAGCGCGAGGACGTGGTGATGCGCGTCTCCCCCGCCCAGCTCGACGAGCTGCTGCACCCCATCGTGGACCCCAAGGCCGAGGCGCAGACCAAGCCCATAGCCAAGGGCCTGCCCGCCGGTCCCGGCGGCGCGTTCGGCATGATAGTCTTCACCGCGGCCGACGCCGTGGCCTGGGGCAAGGAAGGCAAACAGGTCATACTGGTCCGCGAAGAGACCAACCCCGAGGACGTGGAAGGCATGCGCGCGGCGCAGGCCATCCTGACCGCCCGCGGCGGCATGACCTCCCACGCCGCCCTCGTGGCGCGCGGCTGGGGCAAGTGCTGCGTGGTCGGCTGCGGCGAGCTGGAAGTCGATGCCGCCAAGAAGACCGTCACCGTAGGCTCCACCGTACTGAAGGAAGGCGACTGGATCACCCTCAACGGCAGCAAGGGCAACGTCTACGCCGGAAAGCTGGGCATGCTCGAGGCCGGCGAGAACAACGAGCTGCTCAACAGCTTCCTGAAAGTCTGCGACGGCATCCGCACCCTTAAAATCCGCACCAACAGCGACACTCCCGCCGACGCCGCACGCGCCCGCTCCTTCGGCGCCGAAGGCATCGGCC
>JAAYTX010000096.1 GCA_012523635.1 Elusimicrobiota bacterium | reverse complement strand
TGTCCGGCGGACTGCGCGTCTTCAACCGCGCTTTCGGCGTTGACGGCATAGAGGAAGCGGCTGCCGCTTTGCCCGGATATATTCAGGAAACATCCCCGGATATCATGGTGTTCACTCTTCTTCCTCAAAGGCCGTTTTCCTGCGCCTTGCGGGACAGGCCTGCGCCGGTCACGGCATTGCCCCAGGATTACGCGCCGGTCATTTCCTCAGCTCCGGATTATGACGCGAAGGCGTGCGTCGGACAGGGCGCGTCGGATAACCGGATTTCCGTACGCGAAAGCGCTTTGCTCGCGTCGGCGGAGGCCATGTCCCTCCGGTCAAAGCACGGGGAAGCCGCGGCTTCGCTTGAAAAAGGTCTCTCAGAATTCCCGTCGTCAACGGCTCTCAGGACGCGCCTGATACGCGAACTGGTTCTGCAAAGAAGCTTCTACGCGGCGCTTGCCCAGCTGGCCGAGGGCCGCCGCGCTGCTCCAGGCGGCATCGAGGAATTTTACGGGGCATTTTTCGGCACTGTCAACGTCATGGGCGGCACCAAAAAAACCAAGAAATTCGCCGAAGAAGAACTGTCCGTTTCGCCGCGCTCAGCGGCCTTGCATGAAGCGCTTTCGCAGGCCTGGCTTCCAGCAGGCGGCGGCGACAGGTTTAACGCCGACGATGCCCGCGACGCGCGCATGGCGCTGTATTACGCGATGAAGGGGCTGTCCTTCAATCCCTGCGCGGCTGGGCTGCGGCTTGCCGCGGCCAATGCGTATTACGCCCTGGGCCTGAACGAGGAAGCCCACGGCATGGCCGTGGCCGCGCTGTCTTTGTCCCCGGGGCTGGCGCAGGCCAGGGCCCTGCTTGCGCTGCTTTGCGCCAGGAAGGGCGACTACGCAGGGGCCGAAACTCAAATTTCGGCGCTGTCCGGGCAGGAGCCTGTTTTGGCCCTGCGCCTTTCAGGGGAGATTCTTGTTTCGCGCGGACGTTTTTCCGAGGCGGCGGAAACCTATGTCCGCGCTTTTGAGTCCGGGCCCGATTCGGACATGGCTATGCGCGCCGCACGCGCCTTCTTTGCAACGAAGGATTACGACGAGTCTTCGGATTGGTATAAAAAGGCCGTCAGGCTGAATCCGGACGACCCGGAAGCGCATTTCGGGCTTGGCAACGCCGCGATGAAGCTGGGTTTAAGGACCGACGCGTTGAAGGCTTACGCCTCAGCGGCCAAGGCCGTGCCCGTTTCGCGGGATTCATACAGGGATATGGCCAGGGTTCTTTCATGGCTTGAACCGGACTATGCTTTAGAAGCCGGACGCCTGATTCCGGGTTTCCGCGACAGCGCGTATTTTAAAGCCATGCGTTCCTGCACAGAATCGCAGTCTCCCGGCGAGGCCGGGCGGGAGCGCGCTTTCGCGTTTGAGTCTGTACTGGCTTTGGCCGGAGCACGCCATGTCAGGGTGCTGGCGCTGGCCTTGCCCGACGCAGGCAATGCCGCGCTTTCCGCGCTGGCATCCGAACACGGCGCGGAGTTCGCTGATTTGAGCGGAATTTACTCGCGTTTCGGCGTGGACGGCATGAATTATTATTCCGAGGCGGAGTTGACCCCGGATGCTAAGGCCGAGATTGCCGCTAGGGTTGCCGCATTTGCGGCGGGGGCGGGGGCAAAATGAACAGAGCGCAGGCATTGTCGCGGCTGTTTTTGCAGGCGGTGCTGTCCCTTGTATGCGCCACCGTGCTGCTGGAAGCGGGGCTGAGGTTGGCCGGCTGGGCCGCGCGGCCAAGACTGCCGCAGAAGAATTCGGCCTCAAAAACCGTGCTTTGCGCCGGGGATTCTTTTGTATGGGGAGCGGGCGGAAAGAGTTTCCCCGCGCAGTTGCAGGAAATTCTGGATTTAAAAAAACCGGGAGTCTACCGGGTATTGAACGCCGGTACCGCAGGCACCAATTCGGCGCAGATGCTGTCCAAGCTTCCTGCGCAGTTGAAGCTGTACCGCCCCGATTTCCTCATCATCCTGACCGGTTCCAGCAATTACTGGAACCATATCGGCGAGCGTTCACTGGGCTGGCTGGAGCGCACGGCAGTATACAGGTTTTTCAGCCTGGCATTGTCTGGGCGCGGCGACGGCGGCGGCCTGGCCGTGCTGCCTTCCTGCGCTTGCCGCCCGGAAGAGGAGCCTGACGGCCTGCCCCGGGAGGAGACGATTTCCCCGCCGAAATATGCAACCGGCGGCAACGCCGCGCCAGGGCTTTATCTGGATGCGGCGAAACTGCTGGCTTCCGGCGGCAACTGCGCCGCCGCTGAAAAACTGGCTTTGCGGGCAGTGAAGGCGGATGGGCGCGAAGCTGCTTTTATGGCTCAGGCCGCTTCGGTCTTCTCATCCTGCGGAGACGCCGCAGAATCCTGCCGGATGGCTGAGAACGCCGCCTCACTGTCTCCCGATTCCCGCCAGACGCAAGTTGCGATGGCCGATTGCCGCCTGTCTTCAGGAGATTACGCTGGGGCCGCCGTTTCTTACTCAGAGCTCCTGCGCGAAAAGCCAGACCCCTGGCTGTACGCTCAACTGGCGCAGGCCTATTTCGAGAACGGCGAGCTTGACGCTTCCGCTCGCTCCTGCGAAAAAGGGCTGTCGCTTTTCCCGGCTTATGCCGAACTGGAGAAACTGTATCTTAAAACGCTGGTATTTGGCGGAAAGCATAGCCGGGGATGGAAGTTCCTGCTTTCCAACAGAGCTTCCCAGTCCTTCACGCCGCTGCTTGAAACTTTTTACTCTTCTCTGGCCGATATAGGCGAATACGGTTTGGCCGAAAAATATGCGGACAGGCTTTCCGGCAAACTTTCCGAGCGGAGGCAGTATGCCCTGCTGGCCAAACGGTTCGCCGCGGCTGGCATGTCCGCCAAGGCGCTTGAGTTCGGTGAAAAAGCCGGGACGGATTGCGGCGCTGAATGCCTGCTGGCCATGGGTGATGCCCATGCGCGGGAATGCCGATACGACGCCGCTTCGGATTTATATAGTCGTGCCGAAAGCGCGGGAATGCCGCGCTGGCGCGTTCTGGTTAAACTGGCCGCGCATTCCGCCTGCTCCGGCGATTGCGCCGCCGGGCGCGGCTATCTGCGCGAGGCTTTGCGGCTGTCCAATGGCGCTGTCCGCGCCAGAATAGCCTTCGCCCGTCTTGAGGCTGCCTGCGGGACACCGGCCTCTGCCTGGAAAGCTTATGAGGAAACCCTGCGTCTTGCCCCTCGCTCGAAGATGCTGCGGCGCGAGGCCTATGGGGCCGCTGTGGCTTCCGGGAAAGCCAAAGAGTTTTCGTCCGTGACTGGAACTGATCTTTCGTCTGAGGCCGTGCCGGCCGAAAACAGGCTTTTGTGGTGGATGGAAAACGGTACTGCACAGCGCCGTCTGGAAAAAGACCTTTCTGCAGCCTGCGGGCTTGCGAGACAGGCCGGGGCCAAGGTGATACTGAGCACCTACCCCGAGTGGAAAATGTCCGGCGCGGCTTCCGCGGCGTCGGCGCAGAGGGTTCCCTACTTGGATTTCACCGCCCTGTTCAGGAAACGTTTCGCGGGCCGTTCTGAATATGTCAGCGCCGACAACAGCCACTGCAACAGCGCGGGTTACCGCGCCATGGCCGAGGCCTATGCTGAAAAAATAATGGAGCTGGAACAGTGACACGAAAAGCGCTTGCCGCAATATTTAAAATAGCGGCGGTTATTCTTGCCGCGGCCCTGATGGCCGAGGGGGCGTTGCGCCTGCCCGGGCTGTTTGCGTACCGGCATGGCGTAAGCGGGCGCGGCAGGGCAGTGCTGTGCGCGGGCGACTCTTTTGTCTGGGGCATAGGGGGCAGAAGCTTCCCCGGCCAGCTCCAGCAAATACTTGATTCAAGATACGGGGCCGGAACATTTTCCGTAATCAATGCCGGTGTTCCAGGTTCCAATTCGGCGCAGATGCTGCAAAAGCTTCCGGCCCAGCTTGAGCGGTATAAGCCGGAGTTCGTGATAGCGCTTACAGGCCGCAATAACCTGTGGAATAAAAGCCGCCCCGGAGTAGGCGGCGATTACTGGCTTGATTCGCTGCGCATAACCAGGTTTTTCAGGGTGCTTGGCGCGGACAGGGAAAGGGCCCGCTTGTCCGGAGTATGCGAGCCGGATACTGAGCCGGAAGGCGTAGGCGACTTTGACAGGGTGGCGCTTTCCGCACTGAATCTGCCCAGGGCTTCTTCGGTCAGCGCCGGTCTGCCCGACAGGTATGAGGCCGCAGCCGACATATATTTAAGGACAGGCAATGCCTATGCCGCTTTGGCCGTCGGGCGCAAAATCACCCAACTGCTTCCGAAAAAGGCCAGGGGCCGCATTGCGCAAAGCAGGGCATACGCGCTGGCCGGGGATTATGCTTCGGCTTTGAAGGAGCTGGAGGAAGCGGCAAAGCTTGAGAAAGATGGCGGCCAATTGCAAACGGCTTATTGCCGCGAATTACTTTCCGCCGGGTTTTACGAGAAGGCCATTCCGCATTGCCTCGCGGCGGAAAGTGTCGAAGGCGGGGATTCCCGCGCGGACTTGATAGACGCGTATTCCTATTCGGGCTTGGCGTCGGAGGCGGTTTCCGTTTGCGCCGCCTCGCTTACTGTCTATCCGGATTCCAGGCTTCTGAAGCTATCCTGCGCCCGGGCATATGTATATGAAGGAAAGCTAAGCAAAGGACGGGAGCTGGCCGGTTCGTCACCTGAATTCTATCGCGCTATGAACGATGCTGGGCGCTACCGCGAGCTTGCCGCCTATGCAGAGGAAGACAGCGTGTCGGGCGGCGCAGAACAACTGCTGTTTGCTTCAAGGCTGCTGGAAGAGGCCGGACAGTTCCGACTGCTTCGCCGCGTCCTGGACAAGGCCCTGCGCCTTAAGCCGGACAGCGCCGAGGCCTATGTCCGTCTTGGCGATTTGGCCCGCAGGCAATGCGATCCGGCTTCCGCCAAAGAGTTTTACGCGCGCGCCATGCGGGCAAGCCCGGCCTACTGGGGCGGCTATTATGCCGCGGGAAATCTGGCGTCCCATGAAGGGGACAAGGCCTCGGCCCGCGCATTGCTGGAAAAGGCGTTGTCATTCAGCACGCAGAAGCACAAGGTTTACAGGCAGCTGGCGCGGCTGTCCCTGTCAGAGGGTAAAAGGGACGAAGCTTATTCTTATTATGAAAAGGCTTTGGCCCTGTCTCCGTATGACAAGGGCCTGTGCAAGGAGGCCGCCAGGGTCTATGTTGCAGGCGGCGGGTCCGCGCGTTTTGCCGCGCTTTCCAAAAGCAATCCCGACCTTGTTTTGAACCCGGTGTTCTCCGTGTTTTCGGCCAAGGGCCGGAACTGGCAGGACGCCATGTTCTCATTCTCCGGGGGAGCCGTGTTTGGGCTGAAGCAGGACCTGCTCAGGGCCGCGGCCCTGTCTGACGCCGCAGGCGCACGGCTGATCGTGAGTTCCTATCCGGAGGAGGAATTGCCGGGGGCCCGCGAAGCGGCGGCGGAAAGCGGTTCGCCGTACGTTTCACTGCTGCCGCTTTTCTCCGCCGCGAATGCAGACAGGGACGCCTATTTTTCCTATGATAATGATCATCCCTCCACAGCCGGATACGGGCTGATGGCGGCACATTTCGCCGATGTTTTGGGTTCCTTTTTACAGAAGGGGAAGAAATGACGGATAACAGGTGGCCGTTTAAAGCGCTGAAGTACGCGGTTTTGGGCCTGCTTTCGCTGGCCATTATAACTGAAATTTCGCTGCGTGTCATGGGGCTTTCCGGCAAGCTAGCCGGCACGGCTTTCGGCTATTCCAGGCCTGCCGGTTCCAGGCTTGTGCTTTGCGAGGGCGGTTCCATGGTCTGGGGTGTCGACGGGCAGAGCTTTCCGCTTCAGTTGCAGGGGGTTCTGGATAAAAGAGGGAAGGGACGCTTCGCGGTGCTTAACAGGGGCGTGCCCGGAGCCAACTTCGCTCAGACTTTCAGCCGCGTCAAAGACGATTTGGGCAAATACCGGCCTGATTTCGTGGTTTATGTCCCGCCTAACAACGATTACTGGAAC
>JAAYTX010000095.1 GCA_012523635.1 Elusimicrobiota bacterium | reverse complement strand
GAAAATTCCACGCTGGCACCGGTGAACCCCTACGGGCGCACCAAGCTGATGGTCGAAAAACTTCTGCCGGATTACGCTAAGGCTCATGGCCTGCGCTTTGTCAGCCTCAGGTATTTCAACGCCGCCGGTGCCGACCCCGAGACAGAAACCGGCGAATGGCACGACCCGGAAACCCACCTCATACCGCTTGCGCTGGATGCCGCGCTAGGCAGGCGGGAGAAGCTGGAAATATTCGGGCGGGATTACCCGACAGCCGACGGCACCTGCGTGCGCGACTACATACACGTCTGCGACATCGCGCAGGCTCATCTGCTGGCGGCGGATTATCTGGCCAAAGGCGGGGCAAACGTCTGCCTGAACATGGGCAACGGACAGGGGTTTTCAGTATTGCAGGTGCTGGAGTCTGCCAAAAGGATAACGGGTATAAAAATACCCGTGTCTTTCGGCCCGCGCCGCCCCGGAGACCCGCCTTCCCTAATCAGTTCCTCGAAGCGCTGCCGCGCCACTCTTGGCTGGAAACCACGTTATACGGAACTCGACGAAATCGTCTCCACGGCCTGGACCTGGCATAAAAAACTTCACGAACAGTAAGGCCTCCCGCAACAAAGCATGACAAGCCAAGAAGCCCCATAGGCCTCGCACATCAAGGAACTGGACGGACTGCGGGCGCTTGCAGTGGGCATTGTGCTTGCGTTTCACCTTGCTCTGCTGCGCATAGGATGGATGGGAGTCAGCCTCTTCTTCGTTATTTCCGGTTTTCTTATAACCGGAATCCTGCTGGACACTAAAGACCGCCCGCATTATTTCCGCAGATTTTACATCCGCAGGACGCTGCGCATTTTCCCGATTTATTACCTGTCGCTGGCGGCGGTGCTGTTACTCTGGCCCGAACAGCCGCACGCGGATATCGCCTACTACTTTTCCTATGTACAGAATTACCTTCTTGCGGCAAATCATTGGCAAGTGTCGGCCCCGGTATTCATTGGACATACATGGTCGCTGGCTGTTGAAGAGCAGTTCTATCTGCTTTGGCCCGCCCTCGTACTGATGCTAAACCGCCGGACGCTGGCCTGGACTTGCGCCGCGCTGTTCCTTGCTTCAGCGGCCCTGCGCCTGATATGGAGCGCCACAAATCCTGAAACGTTCGCGCCGTACATGTCATTGCCAACCAATATGGATGCGCTTTGCAGCGGCGCCTTACTGTCTATTTTATGGAGACACAACCCGGGATTCTTCACCAAGCATGCCATGCATCTCCTCTTGGCCGGACTGGCCGTTCTGGGTGGAACCGTTGCTTATCTTCACCTCAATTTCCTTTATCACTGGCAGCCGGCGGAACTGGCTACCAGGGTGCCGCTGCTGTCCCCCGTCTGCTCCGCAATGTTCGTACTGCTAATTGCAAGCGCCGTCGGAAAAGCTAAATATTTTGCCGCTTTTCTTCGCCTGCCGCCCCTGATGTACATAGGCAAAATAAGCTACGGCCTGTACCTCTATCACTTCATCATCATGCAAGGGACATTCGGATTCAGACATCCTTTTTTGTATCTCGCCATACTGTTGACGGTCTCCATGGCCTCCTGGCATTTCATAGAGACGCCGCTCTTGAAGCTTAAAGACAGATACGCGCCCTGACCATACTCGTTGATTCCGCCAGCGGAACTGCGCTAAAATATCCGTATTAGGGTATTCGCTGCCCACAGCGAAGGGGATTAAACCATGAAAATAGCCATAGGCTGCGACCACGCGGGCTTCGCCCTCAAGGAAATCGTCGTCAACCAGATAGTCAAGAACGGACACAAAACACTGGATTTAGGCACTGACACCGACCAGAAACCGGTGGATT
>JAAYTX010000094.1 GCA_012523635.1 Elusimicrobiota bacterium | reverse complement strand
CTGGTGGTGCTCATCGGCATAATGCTCATACAAGGCGTGCAGCAGCCCGTGGTTAAGATAGCCAACTACATAACCGAGCATACTGCCAAGGGCGACTTCTCGGTGCATACGCAGATGGACGCCCGCCAGGACGAGATAGGCGACATTTCGCGTTCGCTGATGAAAATCAACGACCAGCTGGGCACGATGATAGTGCAGGTGAAGGACTCCGCCGAGCAGCTTGTCACGGCCACGGAGCAGATCTCCTCGGCCTCTCAGCAGATATCCGACGGCGCACAGCAGCAGTCGGCAGCGTTCGAGGAACTGTCGGGCTCGGTGCAGGCCAACGCCTCCAGCGCCCAGAGCGCCAACGAACTGGCGCAGGACACCGCCCACAAAGCCGAGAAGGCCGGCGATGGCATGGTGACCACGCTTGACGCGATGAACACCATAGAGCACAGCTCAAAGCAGATCTCCGAGGCCGTGTCCATAATCACCGACATTGCCGACCAGACCAACCTGCTGGCGCTCAACGCCGCCATAGAAGCCGCCCGCGCGGGCGAGCACGGCAAGGGCTTCGCAGTGGTGGCCGACGAAGTGCGCAAGCTGGCCGAGAAGAGCGCCTCGTCCGCCAAGGAAATCACCGGCCTGATAAAGGACAGCCTCTCGCAGGTTGAGAACGGCGTGGGCCTGTCCAAGAACACCGGCGACAGCCTCAAGGAGATAGTCAAGAACATAACCGACATCTCCTCTCAGGTGCGCTCCATCACCACGGCCACGCAGGAGCAGTCGGCCGCGATGGAAGAGAACACCTCCATAACCGAATCCAACGCCTCGGCCTCCGAGGAAATGGCCGCTTCCGCTGAAGAGCTGGCCGCGCAGGCCAACGCCCTGAAGGGGCTGGTGAGCCAGTTCAAGGTGCGCCAGGACCTGGAGCAGTCGCTTATGGCCGACAACAAGGCCCGCGCCGCCGCCATGACCACGGCCAAGCCCGGAGCCAAACTCGGCCTCAAAAAGCCGACGCTTGAAAAGAAACCGGCGCTGAAGTTCGACGGTTCGCAGTCCGGCAAGGCTGCCTGACAGACTGGAAGCTTGAAAAAACCCCTCGCCGCAAGGCGGGGGGTTTTTGTTTTAGGCCAACTGCGCCCAATTCGTTTATGGACTGCTTCGGGCAAACTACGCCCTCGCAGTGACAACCTTTTCTTTGTGTCATTGCGAACCCGCTGTTTTGCGGGTGAAGCAATCTATGATTCATAGACTGCTTCGGTCGCAAATCTAACATGCTCGCGACCGAGCGCTAACGCGAGGAAGTGCCGCTTCTACAAGCAGTTGGAAAAGCGGCCAGTGACACCAGAGAAAAAACAACCAAGTTAAGACGAGGTACCGCTACAATAAGGTTTTTTGGAAGGGTACGCTCGCAGCGGCAGGAAGGCAGGCGCGCAACCGGGCCCTAACGCAAGTTAAAACACCCGGCGGCCAATGCAAAATGCCAGGATACGGCGTATAATAAAGCGGTTGGACTGCGGGGGGTGCGCCGGTCTTTATGTTTACTATAATTAAACCAATTATGAATTTTTCCAAAATACTGTCCGCCGCCGCGCTGTGCCTGTGCGCGGGCACGGCCTTCGCCGGCGCGCCGGATTTCTGCTACACGGACCCGGACGCCTGCGCGCAGTACTACACGGCTCTCAGCACTTCCACCGACATGGAAGCCCGCTTCACGGCTTACCGCGAGCTGGCGGTGCTGGGTTTCGAGGACGGGGAAGTGTCCAAGGCCCTGCGCCATCTGGACGCCGCGCTTAAAATCCGCCCTAACGACCCCTTCTGCACCATGGAAAAAGGCTGGGCGCTGCTCTCCCACGGAGAGCCGCGCCGCGCCGCCCAGGAGTTCAAGAAATCCACCGGCCTGTCGGCCGACCCCGGCTCGGTAATGGCGGCCAAGCTGGGCCTTGCGCTGTCGGCCATGTATGAGGGGGATAGGGACTCCGCCGCCACGCAGCTGCGCCTGCTTTACGCCAAGGAGCCGCTTCTGGTTTCCTTCACCGCCGAACGCCTGGGCCGCCTGATGGAACTTTCCGGCAGGCCGCAGTACGCCGCAATATACTACCAGCAGGCAGTGCAGCACGACCCGCTGAACACGACAGCCACCGCGGCGCTGGCGCGGCTGTCGGAAAAAGACGCCGCCTGGGTGCGCTCGTGGCAGTATTACGCGGACCTCTCAAGCCTCGACCCGCGCGACCCGGAACCGGCGGAAAAAATGGAAAAGCTTTCCGTCAGGCTCAAGGGCGACCCTGTGAACTATTTCACCTACTCGCGCCTCACGGCCCCGTTCCAGACCAAGCCGCGAATAACCCCTTCGCCTGACGTGCGTGTCGGCCTTTTCTCCGGGCGAGGCGGAGGGCAGGCCGGGATTTATTCCTTCACTTTGCAGGCGGGGTCCAGCTTCACGGTGGTCTCGCCCTCCGGCACGGCGCTAGCGCTGGGCAAGCCGCAGTCGCTGTGGTCGTTCTCGGTGAACCGCGACGACGGGCACATAGAGGTGCGCAACCAATGGGGCACCGTAGAACTTTCCACTTTCGGAGGCGTGCGCGTGGTGCCCTCCGAGCAGGGCACGACCTACCTGCTGAAGTCGCCGCGCGCGGCTGCCATCTTCGACGCCGACTTGAGCGACCGCGAACTGCGCGGCGCGCTGGAAGTGCACCCTTCAACCTCGGGAATGCGGCTGGTCAATGTATCGCCGCTTGAGGACCTTCTGCCCGGCGCCGTCGGCGCAAGCAAGATACCCGCCGCAGAGCGCGTGGAAGCCCTACCGGAGGAAATGCGAGCCCTTGCCATAGTGCTGCGCAGCGAACTGCTGGACAGCGTCGCGCACCCGGACCCGGACGCTTTCTACGACATCCTTGACTCAAGCGACGGGCTGCGCTACCTGGGCGTGAACTACGAGTCGGCCAATGCGCTGGCCGCCGCCGACGGCACCCGCGGCCTCGTGCTCCGCGGCGCTGACGCGAAGCTGCACTTCGCCTGCGGCGGCAGCACCGGCAAGGCCGTGGACGATTCCGCCTACCGACCTGCCGCCCCCGAACCATCGGAACAGCGCGCCCTGCTTTCCAAAGTGCCGGGACAGCTTTTCTGCGCGCCCGAGGACCCGACGCGCTGGGCCCCGGACCTGTGGACGCTTTCCATTCCGGGCGAGGACATACAGCGCCGCGCAAAACGCGACTACCCGCAGGTTGGCCGCGTGAAGGCCCTGCGGCCGCTGCGCCGAAACCCCGACGGGACCGTGCTGGCCCTTGAGGTTAAGGGTTCGCACGGCTCAGTCACGCTGGAAGGCCTGGACCAGATAGCCGGGCTTATAGGTCCGGGCGCGATACGCTCGCTTAAATTCACCCTGCTGCCGGTATACAGGGGCTCCAACATCTCAGATCTTTTAGTGCGCGGCAAGGGCACCGGACACCTGCACGGCCTGTGCCTGCTGGGTTCCCACGGCCTGGCCGACAACGGCAAGACCGCCGAAGAGATACTGGCGCACTACTTCCCCGGTTCGGAACTGGCCCGCCGCGATTACAAGTCCGGGCAGGAAACCCCGATGCCGCCTCAGGCGGCGAAATAAAACAGCGCAATGCCGGCTAAAATCACAGTCGCCCACGTCATCACCCGCCTTGAAATGGGGGGGGCCCAGTTCAACACGCTTTATACGGCTTCCCACCTGGACAAAAACTCCTTTCAGGCTGAACTGATTTACGGGCCAGGCGGCATCATGGACGAAAAAGCCGCCGAAAGCGGCGTGTCTCAGCACCGGGTGCAATGCCTTACGCGCGAGGTGTGCCCGCTTAAGGACGCGGCGGCCCTGCTGGCCCTGCGCAGGCTGTTCATGCGGCTAAAGCCCGACGTGGTTCACACCCATTCCTCAAAGGCGGGCATACTGGGCCGCCTGGCGGCGAAAGCGGCTGGCGTGCCTGCCATAGCGCACACCTTCCACGGCTTCGGCTTCACGCCCGGGCAAAGCGCCCCGGCCCGCCTGGCCTTCGAAACTGCCGAACGCCTGTGCGCCCCGATAAGCGACGCGCTGATATTCGTCTCGCAGGCCAACATGGACGAAGCCCGCTCAAAGGGAATAGGCAACCCGGCCCGCTACCGCCTGATCCGCAGCGGCATAGAGCTTTCGCGCTACCCCGCCAAAACAGACCGCGCCGCGAAAATCGCCTCTCTTGGCCTGCGCACCGTAAGCGGGCGGCAGGCCGCGCTGAAGCCGGAAAGCCGCATAGTGCTTACCATAGGCAACCTGAAGCCGCAGAAAAACCCGCTGGACATGGTGCGCATAGCCGCGCTGGTGTGCGCCGCGCACCCGGACGCCGTCTTCATCTTCGCGGGCGACGGGGAACTGCGCGCCGAAACCGAACGCCTTGTGGTCGGCATGGGGCTGCAGGACAATTTCTTCCTGCCCGGCTGGCGGGCCGACGGAGCGGAACTGCTGTCGATAGCGGACGTGTACGCCCTGTCCTCGCTGTGGGAAGGCCTGCCCAGAAGCCTGGTGGAAGCCCTGAAAAGCGGCGTGCCCAGCGTGGCCTACGCCTGCGACGGAGTGCGCGACCTGTTGGGTTCAGGCGGCGGGGCCGGATACGCCATCCCCATAGGCCCCGACGCCCCGCGCCTTGCCGCAGAGAAAATCGCGGCCCTGCTGGCCGACGGCGGGCTGCTGGCCCGCGCGCGCAAAGCCGCCCTTGAAACGGACCTGCAAGCCTTCGACATGGATTTTATGGTAAAACAACAGGAGAGCCTGTACCGCGAACTGTTGGAAGCGAAGAAAAAATGAGCGTTAAACTGAGCGTAGTGATACCGGTGTTCAACGAGGAAGAAAACCTCCGCCCCCTGGCGCAGGAGCTTTCCGCCGCGCTGCGCCCGCTGGGCCTGGAATACGAGGTGCTGTGGGTTGACGACGGCAGCGCCGATTCCTCGCCCGCCATCATACGGGAACTGTGCGCGGCCGACCCGGCCATGCGCGGCATTTTCTTCGGGCGCAATTTCGGGCAGACAGCGGCCATAGCCGCCGGCGCGCGCCACAGCCGCGGCGAACTGGTGGCCCTGCTGGACGCCGACGGCCAGAACGACCCGGCAGACATACCTTCCATGCTGGAGCAAATGCAGAAAGGCGGCTACGACCTGGTGAGCGGCTGGCGCAAAAACAGGCAGGACGCCCGCCTGACCCGCATACTGCCAAGCGCGCTTGCCAACTGGATAATCTCGCGCGTCACCGGCGTGCCGCTGCACGACTACGGCTGCACCCTCAAAATTTACAGGTCGGAATACCTGCGCAACCTGCGCCTCTACGGAGAGATGCACCGCTTCATACCGGCCTTCGCGGCCTCCATGGGCGCGCGCATAACCGAACACGAGACGCACCACCGCCCCCGCACGCGCGGCAGCTCCAAATACGGGCTCGGCCGCACCTTCAAGGTGCTGCTGGACCTGATGACAGTCAAGTTCATGGGCTCCTACCTGTCCAAGCCGATATACTTTTTCGGCGGCTGGGCCGCGGCGCTGTGCGGCCTTTCAGGCCTGCTGGCGGCCTATACCGCCTACAACAAATTCTTCCACCATATCTTCGTCAAGGACCAGCCGCTGTTCCTGGTGGCCATATTCATGTTCATCATCGGCGCGCTGATGCTGATGCTGGGCCTGCTTTCGGAAGTGCTGATACGCGTATACTATGAACTCAACGACGGCGCGCCCTACCACATACGCAGCCGCTGCGGGGGGAAGGAATGAAAAACAGCAAGCCCAACAGGCCCGGCCCCGATTACGACGTCCCGGAAGATTTGCGCTTCAGCTACGCGCAGATAGCCCAGGCGCACGGCCTGCACTGCGAAGTGAAGCTGGACCCCGCGATGTTCAGGGAAGAACTGGAAAAGCCCGGCGAACTGCTGGGCCTGCGGCTGAAGCTCCAGTTTTCCGTGGGCACCAACAACATCTACGCCGAAGGCGTCCTGAAAGGCTCGGTGCGCTGGAACTGCACGCGCTGCACCAAAAGCTTTGAGGAGAAGTTCTCGCAGGAGTTCGAGGAACTATATCCCGCAGGCACTGATTTTATTGATATAATGACACAGGTAAGGCAGTCGCTGGTGCTGGCCAACGGCATCAGTCATTTGTGCGCCCCGGATTGCAGGGGGCTGTGCCCGCTATGCGGCTGCGACCTTAACGAAAGCCAGTGCGCCTGCGACAGAAAGCCGCCGCGCAACCCTTTCGGCGTGTTAAAAGACAAATTCGGCACTAAAAAAGACTAAGGAGTTCAAGCAATGCCAAATCCAAAACGTAAACACTCAAGAGCCCGCCGCGACACCCGCCGCGCCCAGAACTGGAAGCTGGAGATTGCCGGCTCTTCCAAATGCCCCAACTGCGGCGTGATGCGCATGCCTCACCGCGTGTGCCCATCCTGCGGCTTCTACCGCGACCGCGTGGCCGTCCCCAAGAAAGAGAAGAAGGAAAAGGCGGCGGCCGGAGCGGCTCAGGAACAGCAGAAGAAAGACTGAGCGCGCGATGAAAATCGCTCTTGACGCCTACGGCGGCGACTTCGGCCTTGCCCCCAACATTGAGGGCGCGCTGGACGCCGCCGGGCGTTTGGGCTGCCATGTCGCGCTGGTCGGCGACGAGGCGGCGCTCAAAAGCGAACTTAAGCGGCGCGGACAAGAGGGCGACCCGTCGTTCTCGGTCGTCAACGCGCCGGGCGGCGTGATAGGCATGGAGCAGGAACCGGCCATAGCCTGCCGCGAGAAGCCGGACTCCTCTATAATGGTGTGCGCGGACATGGTGGCGCGCGGCGACGCCGACGCCATGGTGTCCATGGGCAACTCTGGCGCCACCGCGGTGGCGGCGCTGTTCAAGCTGGGCCGCCTGCCGGGAGTAAGCAGGCCCGCGATAGCCCTTTTCCTGCCCACAAAGACCGGGCAGGTGATGCTGCTGGACGCCGGAGCGATAACCGACGCCAAGCCGCACCACCTGCTGCAATACGCGCACATGGCATCCATTTACCTCCAGAAGGCGCGCGGCGTGGAAAGCCCCTCGGTTGGCATCCTTTCCGTAGGCGAGGAGGAGAACAAGGGCAACCTGCTGGTGAAGGAAACCTTCCCGCTGCTCAAGGCCAGCGGCCTGAATTTCCGCGGCTGCGTGGAAGGGCGCGACATCCCCGCCGGAACGGTGGACATAATAGTCTGCGACGGCTTCGTGGGCAACATCTGCCTGAAGCTGGCCGAAGGGATGGCGAAAACGATTTTCCAGATAATAAAGGAAGCGGCGGCCAGGAACCCGGTGTACCTGCTGGGCGGCCTGCTGCTCAAGGGCGCGCTCAAGGACATCAAGGCCAAGACCGACCCGGACGCCACCGGCGGAGCGCCGCTGCTGGGCGTGGACGGAGTGGCCATAATAGGGCACGGCAAGTCCAGCGCGCGCGGCGTGGCCAATGCGCTGTCCGCCGCGATGAAATTTCACCAGTCCGGCGTCAACGACGCCATAAAGCAGGCCATGGCCCGCATTGAGTCGGAAAAGCCGGCGGAAGCGGGGGCCTCCAAATGAAACGTCTTGAAGGGAAGATAGCGGCCGTCACCGGCGGCTCGCAGGGCATCGGCCTGGCGGTGGCGCGGGAGTTCGCCGCGCAGGGCGCCAATCTTGCCCTGTGCTCGGTGGACGACCTGGCCCCCAAGGCCGCGCAGGACCTAGCCGCCGAGTTCGGCGTGAAGGCCTTCGGCGTGAAAACCAACGTCTCTGTTCCTGCGGACTGCGACGCCTTCGCGGAACGCGCGCTTTCGGAACTGGGGGGGCTGGACATACTGGTCAACAACGCGGGCGTGGCCCGCGACAACCTGGCCGTGCGCCTGTCCGAGGAGCAGTGGGACCTGGTGCTGGACGTCAACCTCAAGGGTGCGTTCTTCATGTCCAAGGCGGCGCTCAAGCACATGATGCGCAACCGCAGCGGCCGCATAATCAATTTAAGCTCCGTCGTGGGCCAGATGGCCAACGGCGGGCAGGCCAATTACAGCGCCTCGAAAAGCGGGCTGCTGGGCCTCACAAAATCCCTGGCGCGCGAGTTCGCCT
>JAAYTX010000093.1 GCA_012523635.1 Elusimicrobiota bacterium | reverse complement strand
TTAAGGGAATTGAGCCTCAGGAAATACGACGCGCCGCACAGCAGGTTGCGCGCCACCGTGGCGGCGTGCCTGCCCTGCGGTTTTTCAAGGAAGGAGCCTTTGGCCCATTCGTTGAAGGCCCCCAAGGCGGGGCCGCACCACACCTGAAAATCGGTCTTGCGCTCCAGCACGGGCTTCAGCGGCCAGCGCGAGGACTGGCCCAGATACCACCTGAACACCAGCGCCATCTTGTGCTTTGGCTCGGCCTGGGCGCGTTCAAGCTCATGCGGGTCCCGCACGCGGAAATACTCGCAGGTTGAATTCCACACCGCGTCCACGCTGTCGCGCAGGACGTCGCGCTCCAGCCACTGCCTGTGCTCGGCAGGCAGGGCTTCCAGCGAGGGATAGGTTTTATAAAGCTCGTAAAGTTTCGCGGCGCGCATGGGGAACATGGTCTCGCGCTTGAGCACCTGCACCCTGCCGCCCATCTCGAACATGTCAGCGGCGGGGGCCATGGAGACGTCGGCCTGCCCTGCCCGGGAGAGCATCTCGCGCACCGGGTCGGACGCGCCGGACTCGACGCAGGCCTGATGCACGGAGCCTGCCATCACGTAGTCCGCGCCCATGGCGAAGGCCGCCGCCGCCGCGTCGGGCGTGGCTATGCCGCCGCCAAGGCCCACAAACAGCGGGCGCGCGTAGTTGTATCTGGCCTGCATCCGGGTCCGCACCGCGGCTATGGAGGGGAAAAGGGAGAGGGCGGGCCTGTTGTCGGTATGCCCGCCGGAGTCGGCCTCGGCGGTCACGCCGTCGGCCATCGGGATTTTGGCGGCCAGTTCGGCCTGCTCGGCCGTCAGAACGCCGCGCGCCGCCAGGGCTGCCAGTATTTTTTCGGGCGGCGGCGAGAAAAAGCGCTCCGCCACTTCCACGCGCGAGACCTTGCCCAGCACCTTGTTGGGCACGGTTATCGAGCCGTCGGCGGCACGGGCTATGCCTGCGGTGCGAAAACGCACCAGCGCGGGGGAAAGGGTTATGTAGGCCGAAGCCTCGGCCAGTTTTATGCCCCGCGACAGGAAAAGGTCCACAAGCTCCTCTTCCCAGCGCGGGTCCTGCATGTTGTTGATTAAATTGAAGCCGTAGGGCAGGCCCTTGGCTTTTTCCGAAAGCTCCTGCGCGGCCCTGTCTGTCTCGGCGGGGGAAAGCCCGGCGGAGCCGAAGAAGCCGCACATCCCGGCGCGGCCCAGTTCAAGCGCAAGGCGGGCCGAACTGATGCCGTTGGCCATGGAGCCGCCCAGATAGGCGTATTTCACTCCCAGGAAAGCCCGGAACTCCGCACTGCCCAGATTGGACGGCAGGCAGCGGGGGATATAGTAGTCGGCCACAGCGGCGTCGTCGAACTCGTAGATGCCGCCGTCGCCGCCTTTGCGGAAAAACAAGGTCTTGCCCAGCTTTAGCAGGGCTGTGCGAATGGCGTCTCTGTCGGCTTCTGCGGGAGTGGTCATCTGTATTCGGCAATAGGGCGCGCCGGCGCGGTACAGCCGCCGCTTCGCGCGCAATGTAATATGTGTTTATGTATTATAGCGTTTCGCCCGGCGCTTGTCTATTTGAAAAAAGCCCCGGAAAAGGCAAAAAAACGCCCCGCTTTTGAGGGCGGGGCGTTTGCTGAAAGGCTGGGGGAAGGTCAGGACAGCGTGGTCCAGTCCAGTATCACCTTGCCGGACTTGCCCGCCGCCATCACCTCGAACCCTTCCTTGAAGTCCTTTACCGGGAAGTGGTGGGTGATGACAGGCTTTATGTTTAGCCCGCTCTGGAGCATGGCTGTCATTTTGTACCAGGTTTCATACATCTCGCGCCCGTAGACGCCTTTTATGCGCAGGGCCTTGAAGATGACCTGGTCCCAGGGGATGGCGGTGTCGTTTGGCAGTATGCCCAGCAGGGCGATTTTGCCGCCCATGCGCAGGGCGCTTATCATGGACTTGAAGGCCGCCGGAGCGCCCGACATCTCAAGGCCGAGGTCGAACCCCTCGGTCATGCCAAGGGACTTTTTCACGTCGTCAAGCGTTTCCTTGCGCGAGTCCACCACCCGGGCCGCGCCCATCTTGCGGGCGAGCTCAAGGCGGTAGTCGCTGACGTCGGTCAGCACCACGTGGCGCGCGCCGACGTGGCGGCAGATGGCCGAGGCCATTATCCCGATGGGGCCAGCGCCGGTGATGAGCACGTCCTCGCCCACCATGTCGTAGGACAGGGCGGTGTGCGTGGCGTTGCCGTAGGGGTCCATTATCGAAGCCTCGTCGTCGGTGACGGTATCGGGCAGGACGAACACGTTTTCGGAGGGCATGGCCAGGTACTCGGCGAAACAGCCGGGCCTGTTGACGCCTATGCCGCGCGTGTTTATGCACAGGTGGCGCATTCCGGCGCGGCAGTTGCGGCAGTGGCCGCAGACGACGTGGCCCTCGCCGGAGACGCGCTGGCCGGGCTTGAAATCGCGCACCATGCGCCCGACCTTCTCGATGACGCCCACGAACTCGTGGCCCACGTGCATCGGGACGGGGATGGTCTTCTGAGCCCACTCGTTCCACTCGTAAATATGTATATCGGTGCCGCAGATGGCGGTTTTCTTTATCTTGATTAGGACCTCGTTGTCCTCGATTTTCGGCACCGGCACGTCCTGCATCCACAGCCCCTTCTCGGCTTTGGCTTTCACAAGAGCTTTCATGTATGTTTTCTCCCGCGCGGAGGCGCATAGGCTGCGAAAAAGCGTCCGCGCACAAGCATTATATTTTTTTTGAAGCGCGCGCCAACAGCGCGGCTGTTAGGCCAGCAGAAACGCCCATTCGTTATGCGGGCACACGTCGGCGCGGCAGGGGGCCGGGCCGTCCAGCAGGGCGAAATCCGGGCTGAAAATGTTGCCGAACGGGGCTTGCTGGCGCCTGTAATTCTCCCCGCCGCAGCGGAAGGCGTTGCCGTCGGGGTGGATAACGGCGTGGAGCTGTCCGGCGCGGCAGGGCAGGCCCGCCGTCTTTTTGGGCACAAGCTGCATATTCTGCCCTTCTCGCGCGCCCAGATAGGGGGCTATCAGTTCGCGCTGTGCCTGGGTATAGGCGGCTGGGTATTCCCTGCCGGCCCAGTTGCCCCAGAAAGGGTAAACCTTCATTTCTATGCCGCGACGCGAAAATTCGGCGTTGTAGGAGGACAGACGCTCAAGAAACGGGGGCCAGCCCACCAGCCATACGCGCTTGAGGACTCCGCTTGCGGCCGCCTTCCACGCGCCCTCTGCGAAAGTTTCCAGAGCAACGGATTCCGGGTGGAAGCTGGCCGAAATTTCCAGTTTTCCTTTTTCAGAGAGGGAGGCCAGTTCCGGTATTCCGGCGCACTGCGCCGTGGCTATGAACACCCGGTGCAACCTGGTCAGTTCCGCGCAGAGGGGGATGAAGCCGGGGTAGGAAAAAGGCTCGCCGCCGGTTATGGAAAGCTCGCATTCGCCGTACTTTTCGCGTATGCGCCGCCATGCCGCCAGCACGGTTTCGGCCCCTGGGTAAAAATTGGCCGGCTCAAGCGTGGGGCGCACGGCATGATACCAGCAGTAAGGGCAGTCGTTGGGGCAGCGGTAGTGGATGCTCCAGTCGAAATGTGGGGGGCGCATTGCCATATTATAACCGCATGAAGCCCGCCCTGCGGCGGGCTTTTGCAGCCGGGGCGGTCAGGCCAGGCCTGAGGCCAGACGCTTCAGCATGGCGGCCCGCTGTTCCGCGGTGGAGGAAGGTATGCCGCCGAAAAAATCGTGGCGCAGGACTTCCACGCCGCAGAAGGCGAAGATGCCTTCGTCGGCGGTCTGGCGCATGCTCTTGTGCATGCCGCTCTTTTCGTAAAACTCCGACGGCGTTCCGGTGGTGCTGAACACCGCCGCCTTCTTGCCGGAAAGGAGCGGGACTATGGAGCCGTCCCTGCCGTAATCGTAGGCGAAGCCCTTCAGGAACACGCGGTCCACGTAGCCTTTCATCATGGCCGGCATGCCGGCCCACCACACGGGGTACAGGAACACCAGCACGTCCGCCCAGCGGATATGGGACTGCTCGGCCGCTATGTCGGCCGGGAACGAGCCGGAAGCCAGGGCCTGAAAGTCCGACGGGCCAAGCACCGGGTTGAATTTTTCGGCGTACAGGTCCCGCACGCGGACGTCGTGCCCGCCCTGTTTGAGCGCGGAGCCCAGGGTTTGCAGCTCGGCGCTGTTGAAGCTGTTCGGATTCGGATGCGCGTATACTATAAGGTATTTCATTTGTGTCCCCCTGCCGCAGACGCGGCCATCGCGTTATTTTAGCATAGCTGTCGGCGGCTTTTGCCGCGCCCGCGCAATTTTGCTATGGTAGGCCCATGAGATACAAGACACTGGCTTTTACGGCAGCCCTGGCCCTTGGCCTGTGCGCCTGTCAAAACAGGGACAAGCTGCGCGTCACTTCGCACGGCCCCTACCCGGACGCCCATTACATAACCGAAGCCCAGCTGAAGACGCTGGTGGACAATTTCCCGGCACCGCCCGCCCCCGGTTCGGAAGAGGAGAAGGCCGACTGGAAGCTGCTGCTGGAGTGGCAGAACAAGCGCACCGCCCTGCAGTGCGCGGCGGCGCTGGTGCAGGAAAAATCCAACTTCCCGGAATATTTCGGCGGCGACGCCAACCCCTTCGTGAAGCCGGAGCCTAAAGAGGTGCTGGATTTCATGACCCGCTTCGGCGACGACGTGAAGCTGGCCGCCGCGCGCCTTAAAAAACACGCCAAACGGCCCCGTCCCGACGGCCCCGAACTGCGCCCCTGCATACAGGACGTGGGGAGCAAATACTCCTATCCCAGCATACACGCCGCCGTGGCCCGCGCCTACGCCCTTCTGCTGGGCGACCTGGCCCCGGCCCGCCGCGCCGAATTCCTGGCCGCCGCCGACGATGCGGCCCTGAACCGCCTCATAACCGGCGTGCACTTCCCGTCCGACCTTGAGGCCGGGAAGCAGTACGCCGCGCTGGTGTACGCCGAACTGCTGAATAACGAAAGCTTCCGCAGGGACGCCGACAGCATGCGCAGCTATCTTGAACAGGACTCCACCAAACAATGAACACATCACTGACTGCAGTTGAAAGGCGGGGAACCGCGATACGCTCCGGGGCGCTGGCCCTGGCCCTGCTGTTCTGCGCGGGCCCCGCGCTGGCGGCGAAAAAAGACGGGCTTTACTACCTGGACAAGACGACTGCGGAAAGCCTGCAAAAGGACTTCGCCAAGCCGCCCGCCCCCGGCTCGGAAGAGGAGAAGGCCGATTTCGCCGCCGTGCTGGACTGGCAGGGCAGACGCACCGCCGCGCAGTGCGCCGCCGCCGAGGCGCAGAAAAAGGCCGTGTTCGACGAATTCTTTCCCGGCGGCGACAACCCCTTCGGCAAGACTCCGCCGCAGGCCGAAAAGATACTGAAAAAGACGCTTAACGACATCAGCCGCGTCTACGACGGCATCAAGAATTCAGCCAAGCGCCCGCGCCCGTTCCGCGCGCGCACGGAGTGCAGGCCCTGCATCAGCCTGCCGGGAAGCTTCTATTCCTATCCGAGCGGGCACGCGGCCAGGTCCATGCTTTACGCGCTGATACTTTCAGACCTCCTGCCCGACGCCAAAGGCAAGTTCATGGCCGACGCCGGGCAGGCGGGGGAAAACCGCGTAATCGGCGGGGTGCACTTCCCGTCCGACGTGAAGGCCGGGCAGGAACTGGCCGCGCAGGTGCACGCCGAACTGCTCAAAAAAGAAAATTTCCGCAAGGACCTGGAGTCCCTGCGGAAATATCTGTCGAAATAAACCCGGGGCTTATTTGCGCTTGTAGGAGGGCCGCCTCATGCGGAAGCCCGCCGGAAGGGCTTTTGACTGGCTGGGCGGCCCGGCCTTGTAGCGCTTCATGCGCTCCATGGGCGGCACCGAGCCGAACTTGGCCTCGGGGATGTCGGGGTGCGTCACTATCGGAAGCTGTTTCTGCATAAGGCGCTCTATGTTGCGCAGTTCGCCTTCCTCTTCGGGGGCCACCAGCGAGACGGCGCGGCCCCCGTGCCCGGCGCGGCCGGTGCGGCCTATGCGGTGGATGTAGTTGTCGTCGTCGTCGGGCAGGCCGTAGTTCACCACCAGCTCTATGCCCGTGACGTCTATTCCGCGGGCGGCGATGTCGGTGGCCACCAGGATGCGGTACTTGCCGGATTTGAAGCCCTCAAGCGCCTGGTTGCGCTGGGCCTGCGTGCGGTCGGAATGGATTTCGGCGGCGTTGTGCCCGATTTCGCGCAGGAAACGCGTCACCGTGGCGGCGTCGTGCCGGGTTCGCACGAAAAGCAGGACAGTGCCCCAGTACTTGTCCAGCAGCTTCGACAGCAGGGCGGGGCGCATTCCCTTGGTCACCACATAGACTTCCTGAATCACATGTTCGGCGGCGGTGCCGGAGCGGGCCACCTCTATGCGTATTGGCAGCTTCATGTAGCCGCCGGCAAGGCGCATGACCTCGTCTGGTATGGTGGCCGAGAAAAGCATGGTCTGGCGCTGCTTGGGCACGGCGCGCAGCACGCGCTCTATCTGCGGCATGAAGCCCATGTCCAGCATCCGGTCGGCTTCGTCCAGAACGGCCATGTGCACGTCGTTGAGGCGCACGGCGCCGTGCTCCATGTGGTCCAGCAGGCGGCCCGGCGTGGCTATTATGATGCGGGGCTTCTTGCGCAAATCGGCCAGCTGGCGGCTCATTGACTCGCCGCCTATCAGGCACACGCTTGCCATGCCCATTTTGGGGGCGAAGATATGGAACACTTCGTTGACCTGCTGGGCCAGCTCGCGCGTGGGCACCAGCACAAGGCCCTTGCCGGGTTTGGCGGCCAGGGTTTGAATCATGGGTATGGCGAAAGCCAGCGTCTTGCCGGTTCCCGTCTGGGCTATGCCGACGAGGTCCTTCCCTTCGCAGGCGATTGGAATGGCCTGCTTCTGTATGGGGGTGGGTTCCTTGAATTTAAGCTTGTCCAGCGTTTCCAGCAGTTTGGGCGCTATGCCCAGCCCGTAAAAGCCCGGCACCGGCTCTTTTTTTGTCCTGCGAAGCAAGAACGAAAGTAGTCTTTTCATAATTACTATCGTAGTATATTAACGGCTTGAAGCACCAGCGCGGGCGGGATTTGTTCCGACGCGGGGCGGCTTGCCGCCTTCTGGCGCGTCCTGCCGCTATCTGGCATAATATGGAGCCTTCACGCCGCTTCAGGGGGAGAACAACATGCCGCAAAGCCGTTCCTTCATTTTATCCGCATTAATTATGTGCCTCAACTCCGCCGCTTACGCGGCGCTGCCGCCCACGGTGCTTCCCGCGCCGGAAACTCCCGCCCGGCTGGAACTTGGCAAAGGCGCAAAAATCCTGGCGCTGGATGTTTCCCGCATAAAACCCCGAGCCGCCGTGCTGGCTGAGAATGCCGGAAACATCAGCCTGCTTTTGTGGAACATTGGCGACAAAAAGGCATCGGCGCTCTGGAATGCGCCGGCAGGCTACAGGCCGTATGCGCTGGCCTCGCACCCGCTGGACACTCATTTTTTCATGCTGGCGGAAACACCGGGAGGAACGGCCATACTCAAGCTTCGCGATGAAAAAGGGGCCAAAGCCGAAGAGCTCTACGTCTCCACCCAAACCTTGCGCGGTCTGCTGGTCGGGACACGACCCTTCCAGGTGGATATGTTCAGCCATGTGCCCCCTGAATACCGCCTGTTCTTCGGAGTCATGGAAGCTTCCGGCAGTTACTCGTTGGACACCATAACCGAAACCGGGCGGCGCAAATACCAGGTGTGCGGCCCGGTATCCAGGCGAGAGGAGGCCATGGCCCTGGAGGGCGATTATCACCCGGCGGACATAAGGGTCCCTTCGGCGCTCCCCGTCGCCTTTCATCCGGGCGGGCACATAATGCTCTGGCAGGACGAAAAGGACTGCCTGCGCAAAGCCGAATACGACGGCGACGGATGGGCCCGTCCGAAAACTTCCGTGGTAGCGGGGCTGTGCGGCGGGAACGCCTCGGTTACGCCCAACGGGCTTGGAATACTGCACTGGCAAAGCGGCGCGCCGGGCGCGGCTCTGTATCTGGATGGCGGGAAAACCAGAACCGTGCTGGCTTCTTCTCACACTTTCACGGCTCCGCCGCTCATGACGGCTGACGGGAAAGGTCTGGTTGGGGCAACGAAGGCCGCCAGCGGGGACGCACTGGATTACGTGCCAGTCAAGATGCCGCTGGCTGACATCGCAAACGCCTGGGTTTTCACGCCTGACGCCGGGGAAAGCGCACTTTTTGACGGCAGGGGCGGGCTTTTCCGCCAGACTAAAAACGTGCAGTTGTACCAACTTTACGAATCGGAATTCTACTCATGCCGCACCTACGATTCCACGCGCCCGGCCCGCCCCTATCTGGTCACCACGGACCTGTTCTGGGAACTGTTTGCCTCCGTTTACGAGGGGCTGTTCATACTGCTGGAACAGGAATACGCCATCCCGGCTTTCGACAGCTTCGTGAAGCAGGGCGCCAAGGAATTCCCGGAAACGGAACGCCTTGGGAAAATATTCCGCCTGCTGGCCGAAATACGCTCCGGCGGGGAAGGCGCCCCGGGCTCCGAACTGGAAAAAGTGCTGAAGGCTGAAAAGACCGAGGATTCCCAATTGCTGGGACAGCAGAATTTCGAATACGGCAATCTAGCCCCTAACGGGCACTATGCCGCTTCACCCGACAAACGCCGCTACTTCAAGGCTTTCCGCTACCTGTCCATGGCCGAACTTGCGCCGATGGAAAAAGAAAGGCTGAAAGGCATGTCCAAGGGGGCCCGCAAAGCCGCGCTGGACTGGATAGGGACATACAGGCCATTTATAGCATCGCCGCGCGCGCCGGAAATACTTGGCGGCGGCGACATCCCCGCCTATGTGGGGCGCTCGCGCAAAACGGAAGCCACGCTGTTCCCGCTGGCGTGGGGCAAAGACAACGAGGTGCTGAATTCGTCGGTCTACCACCAGATATGGCCGCAGGACGAGCGGGTGGATGGGAGAATGCTCCCTACCGGGCTGGACCTTGCGGCGGTATTCGGAAGTTCGCTTGCGCAAGCGCTGCTTGATCAATCCGGCGAATTCAGGCGCTATCCCCGCCTGAAAAGCGTCCTGGAGGGCCTCAAGAAGAGACTGCCGTCCGCCAAATCCGGAGACAGCCTCTATGACAAATGGATAAGCGCCCTCGCCCTGCAGTGGAACGATGCCGCGCTCAAAAATAAAAGTTTCTTCGCGGGTGAAACGTGGCCCGTGAAGCGCCTGCAAACCGGGCTAGCCTCCTGGGCCACCCTGCGACACGCCACGGTGCTGGTAAACGAGCGCACGGATGCAGAATGCGGAGAGGGGGGATTTGAGGACATTGTGATGGAAAAGCCGCTTGGCTATGTGGAGCCCGACCCCGGCACGTTCAACGCCATAGCCGGACTGCTGGACGCGGCGGCGGAAAACGTGCGGAAAATGCCGCTGTCCGGCTATCTGGACCCGAAGGACACATTCCAGCACACCGAAATCAAAAAAGGCCTGCTGGACAGGATTGGGGAAGTGCGGGGCAAAGCCCTGCTTTTCGCCGCAATGGCGCGGAAGGAAACAGCGGGCGTGGCGCTGACGGAAGAGGAGTACGATGAAATACACTATGTGGCGAGAACGGTCGAACACAACTTCCTGGTCTTCAGAAGCCTCGCCAACAAGGACCTGGCGCTTTCCGACCCGGACCCTATGCCCAAGGTGGCCGACATCGCCGGAGATTTTCAGTCCGGCCTGAGAATGGCGGCGGTCGGTCTCCCTCTTGAATGGGACGCCGTAACGCCTTACTTCGGGCGCAGGCAGATAACGCGCGGCGCGGTGTATTCCTACTACGAGTTCACCAGTCAAAAGCAGATGGACGACAGCGCCTGGCTGAAAATAACGAAACGCCTTCCGCCGCCGCGCTGGGTAATGGATTCCTTCAGCGGCAAGGCCCTGCCATGCCCTCCGCGCAATCCCTTCTAATCGCAGGGGCCCTTGCCGCCGCAATGGCCGCGCCGGCCGCGGCGCAGGAAGACGCGCGCCTGCTGTTCACCGGCGACATAATGCTTGCCCGGCAGGTGGAAACGCAGTTGGAGAGCGCCGGCGCTTCGCCATGGGATAAGACGGGGGACCTGCTTAAACAAGCCGCTTTCGTGATGGGCAACTTCGAGGGCGCGGCGGGGCCGTCTTCCGCCTGCGCTGGTAAAACCCCTTGTTTCGCGGTGAATCCGAAATACATCCCGCTTCTGCGCGAAGCCGGGTTCTCGGCGATGGGGATTGAAAACAACCACGCCCTTGACCTTGGCCCCGCAGGCCGCGCCGACACAAAACGCGCGCTCATGGAAGCGGGCGTCGCCCCGGTGGATTTCGAGGGCTCTCCGTGGTTTTTCAGGGCCGGGAACAAGGTGCTGGCGGTCATCGCTGCGGACGATACCGGGGCCACGGCCTCAAAAGTTCTTCTGCGCAGAAAACTGCGGCTTGCCAAGGCGCTGGGAAACGTTACAGCGGTGTCCGTGCACTGGGGGCAGGAACTTTCAGGCTGGCTGACGCCGCGCCAGCTTGAGCTGTCAGGCTGGCTTTCCGCAAACGGGGCGGACCTCCTCGCCGGGCACCACCCGCATGTCCCGGAAGCCGCGCGGTGCGTAAACGGAAGGCCCGTCTTCTTTTCGCTGGGCAACCATGTTTTCGACCAGAAATACCCCGCCGCGAAACAGGGCGTCATAGCGGACTGTCTCGCCAATGAAACGGCCATGTCCTGCTCGGCGCTGAAAACGCAGACGCCGTCCGGTTCCTTCTTTCCTTCGATAATCGGGCCGGATTCCGAAGCCGGGGACGAGCTAAAAAAATGCCCCGTCCCGCTGCGCCTCGCGCTGGCGGTAGGCGGATATGAACTGCGCCCCGAACTGGAAAATGGACATGCTTCAGCCGGCAAGATAGCTTTGCGCGCTTTCAGGGATGGGAGGCCTTTGTGGCGCACACCGGCTAAAAAACTTTTTTCGGCCCAAAAGATGACAGACGCCTCCGGAAAGGAAATGCTGTTGCTGCTGGAAGAGCATTATTCGCCGCTGGACAAGGAATACGCGCCACGCCCCTATGTATACGAGGTTACCGTCAACGGACTGAACGCAAAATGGCGCGGCACTGCGCTGGCCTGGCCCCTGCTGGACGCGGTTTTGCTGGACTCGTCCGACGGGCAGTTCCTGTGCGCCCTGCACAGGGGCGATTCATTCCTTGCGCCGGAGCCGTCCGCGAAGAAGACAAGAACAGCCGCATATATATGGAACGGGTTTGGATTCAGCGGCACCGAAGACCCTGCCAAAGCCAAGGACTGCGCCGCATACTATGAACTGGAACCGCCCGCAGGTCAGGCGGGGGAGAAGGTGGGGGAGAAGTTGAAGTAGGGCGCGGCAAGCGGCGGCGGAAGCAGGAAAAAAGAGGCGTCGCGCCCGGAGTCAAACAGCGTGTAATAAGCGTCTGAATAGAGGATTTTACCCGGCGGCAGTATGCGCGCTTTAGCCGCCTGCCCCGCGTCCAGCAGCAAAAGCGCGCGGTAACCCAGAAACGGACGCACAGATTGCGGGCTGCTCAGCGCCTGCGAGTTCAGCCAGTTAACGCGCATTATGTTGAACATGGCGTGTTCCGCCGGATGCGGAAGCGGCGTGCCGCCGCCCTGCGCGGGCGCGGAATTCACAAACAGCGCCCCGTCCCAGCGCGTGGGCTTGAGCAAAACCTCGCGCCCCACGAAAGCATGCAGGCCGGAAAGCCTGTCCCCGATAAAGCCACGCTGCGCGGCATACTGCCTCACGGTAAGCGCGCCGCTGAAAAAAACGCACGCGGCGAACACAGAAAGCGCGGCACCGCGCCATTTATAAAACAACGTCCCTTCGCCTGAAGGCCACGCCGCAGCCGCGAGTGCCAGAAACAGCGGCAGAAACAGGGTGTAAACCTTGAAATAAAGATAGTTGTGGCTGCCGCGCAGAAGCAGGAACGCAAGCGCCGCCAGCGTCAGCAGCACCGGCGCAAGATAGAAATTCCGCAGGCTTTTTCCCGCCCGGCGGAACCAGGAAAACGCCAGCCACACGGCCGCCAGCGAAACCGCCGCGTTAAGAAAGGCGTCCGGCAGGCAGCGCTCAATCATGGCGTTATAGCGAAGCGGCTGGCCAATGCAGTACAGCTTGCCGTAAATGCTGGTGAACCCCAGCATCTCCGACGGCCACGCCCACAACGGCTGCTGCCACGCGCCGCCGCCCTGCCCTATAGCCGAAGTGGAGCAGAACACGCTGGCGCACAGCCACGGCAGGCAGGGCAGAAGAATCGCAAGCCCGAGCCCGAAGCAGGCCAGACTGCGCCAAAACCAGCCCAGGCCAAAACCCGACAGCAGGTCAAGGCACAGCATCAAGAAGATCAGCGCAGGAAGCAGGAATATGGCTGACTCGCTGTACAGCACGGCAAGCGAGGCCACAACCAACGCGCCCGAGAAAAGCTCGCGCTGTTCCCATTGGACGTCCTCTCGCAGGCGGGCCAGCGCAAGAAAAACATAAAGCACGCCCGGAAGCGCGCAAACCTGCGCCCAGAACGATTCGTAATAAACGTTTATCAGGTTGCCGTTCAACGCGAAGGCGCATGCCAGCCAGAATGCCGCAGCGGCGGGAACATGGCGGCGCAAAAGTTCAAAGACGAACACGCAGGCAAGCGCATAAGGAACCAGCAACAATGGGAAAGCCGTGGCGGCGGCCCCGGCCCCGCCGAAAAGCCACGCGGCGAAAGCCAGTTCCACGGAAACGCCCCAGCGAAAATACTGTAAAAAAGACTGCACAAGCACTGAGGCCCCGGTATTGACTGCGGTGTCTATGCCGCGCAGTGCCGGAAGCGTGCCGCCGTCAAGCAGAAACTGGGCCATGCCGCAGTACTGCGCTATGTCGGGCCCGAAGCGGAAGGGCGTGCCGGCCCCGTATTGGGGAGAAAGCAGAAGCGCCGCGATGCCAACGGCGGCAAGCGCGCGGCCCGCCCGCCATGAGGCGAAAGCGTCGCGCAGGGCCAGCAGTTCCGCCGCAAGCGCCTGCCTTCTGAAAAAGAGAAGCCGCAGCCAAAGCGCCGCGCTGATGCCGAAGAACAAATAGAAAGCGTATTTTACAGGCAGGCCAAGCGCCAGCGCATAGGCCCCGCACAGCGGCAACAACGAAAAGCCCCAGAAGGCGCACAGCCAGGGCTCAAGCCCGCGCCCGCGCAATAAGCGGGGCGTAGCAAGAACATGTGCGGGAAAACCCGCCAGCATAAAAACCGGCAGTACGGCCAGAGGGGAGAACAATGCGGCGGTCATCAGCGCCTATCCTAATAAATTAGGCCGCGCCGCGCCACAAGCGCCGGGGAATAAAAAAACCGCCCCGGACTGCGGGGCGGTTTCGGTATAGCTTTGCGGGCGAAGCGCTCTACTCTTCCTCGCGGCGCTCCTCCTGCCTGTTGAACTTCTTGCGTTCGCCGTATTCCAGCACCTTCTTGCGAAGGCGTATGTTCTTGGGCGTTACTTCCACCAGCTCGTCGGGGGCTATGAACTCTATGGCCTGCTCAAGCGTCATCTCCCACGGCGGGGTCAGCACCATGGCCTCGTCGGCGGCCTTGGTGCGCATGTTGGTCAGCTTCTTCTGCTTGCAGGGGTTCACCACCAGGTCGTTGGGGCGGGCGTTCTGGCCCACCAGCATGCCTTCGTAAACGTCAACGCCGGGGTTTATGAACATGGTGCCGCCGTCCTGCAGGCTGTACAGGGCATAGGCTGCGCTTATGCCCGCCTCTTTTGCGATGAACACGCCGTTCTTGCGCGCGCCCGTGGCGGACGAACGCGGAACGTAGCCGTGGAAGCTGTGGTGCATGACGCCCACGCCGCGCGTGGCGGTAAGGAATTCCGACTTGAAGCCTATCAGCGAGCGCGAGGGGATGATGTACTCAAGCCGCAGGCGGTCGGCGCCTTCGCTGGCCATGTTCTTCATGCTGGCGCCGCGCTGGCCCAGCAGTTCGAACACCGCGCCCTGCGCCGAGGACGGCAGGTCCAGCACCAGGTATTCGGCGGGTTCGCACATCACGCCGTTCTCCTGGCGGTAAATCACTTCGGGGGCCGAGACCGACATTTCGAAACCCTCGCGGCGCATGGTCTCTATCAGTATGGCCAGGTGCAGTTCGCCGCGCCCGGAAACCTTGAAGCGGCCTTCGTCGGCGCCGTATTCCAGCTTCAGGCCCACGTTGATGCGGGCCTCGTGCTCAAGGCGGTCCTTCAGGTGGCGGCTGGTGACCCACTTGCCGTCGCGTCCGGCGAAAGGCGAGTCGTTCACCAGAAATTCTATGGAGATGGTCGGCTCCTCTATGGCCATGCGGTTGAGCGGCTGGCGCAGGCCGGGCGCGCACACGGTGTCGCCCACGTTCACGCCCTCCAGCCCGGCCACGGCTATGATGTCGCCGGCGTCCGCATGGTCCAGGTCAATGCGGGCAAGGCCGGAAAAACGCTCCAGCTTGGCGGCCTTGGCGGGCAGGATGCTGCCGTCGGCGCGTACTATTTCAACCTGCTGTCCGCGCTTCACCGAGCCGCTGAAAATGCGGCCTATGCCGGTCTGTCCGAGATAGCTGTTGTGCTCCAGCATGGTAACCAGCATCTGAAGCTGCTCCTCCTGCCGCGCCAGCGGCGGAGGCACGAACTTCAGCACGGCCTCGAAAAGGGCCGAAAGGTCCTTGGCGGGGACGTCGGGGTCCACCGAGGCCCAGCCGTCCTTGCCGCAGGCGTAAAGGGACGGGAACTCAAGCTGGGAATCCGTGGCGCCCAGGTCTATGAACAGGCCGCCCACGGCGTTTATCACGGCGCGGGGGTTGGCGTTGGGCCTGTCCAGCTTGTTCACCACCACTATGGGGGCAAGGCCCAGTTCAAGCGCCTTGCGCAAAACGAAGCGGGTCTGCGGCATGGGGCCGTCCACCGCGTCCACCAGCAGCAGGGCGCCGTCCACCATCTGCAGGATGCGCTCGACCTCGCTGCCGAAGTCGGCATGTCCGGGGGTGTCCACTATGTTTATGGTGTGGCCCTTGTAAGGCACCGAGGTGCACTTGGCCAGAATGGTGATGCCGCGTTCCCGTTCAAGGGGGTTGGCGTCCATGACGGTTTCCTGCGCCTCGTCGGCGCGCACCTTGAACTCGCCCGTCTGCTTGAGCATTGCGTCCACCAGCGTGGTCTTGCCGTGGTCGACGTGCGCGATGATTGCGATGTTGCGTATATCCTTGCGTCTGTGCTCCATTGTGGTAATGCTCCCGCCCCGTCAGGGGCTCCGCCGCCGGCTGAACTCGCCGCGGACCGGCCTGTGCCGCACTGGTAAAATCTTGTGTGAGGAAAACCGCAGAGCTTTCGCCAGCCCAGATATTATATGAAACTTGGAAGCGCGGGGGGGGGCGGGCAGCGCCTGGCTATGCTAAACTATTGGACCAGGAGAGGGAGGCACCGCCGCCCCGCACCGAGGAGGGATATTAGCCATGAATTCCATTTTCAAAGCCGCGCTGGCCTGCGCCCTGCTGGCAACCGCCGCCTGCACCGACAGGCGCAGAAGCTTCGCCGGCATGCCCGCGCCGGTGCCGGCCGCAACGCAGTCTCCTTCGGACAACTGCTACGAATCCAAATCAAGGATGCGTCTGAAAAACATTGAGGAAGCCGCCCGGGCCGCCAAGGCGCTGGCCGACCTGCTTTCCGAAACCGGGCGCAAGCCCGGCAAAATCGAACTGGGGGCGGACACCGAATCTTATTTCCGCGTGTGCTACTCAGGCGAGGAGTTGAAGCCAGAGCCCTATTACGCGCCGGTGCGCTTCAAAACGCAGGAACTGGCCGAGGCTTTCGCCGTGTCGCTGGACAAGGGCATGGGCAAGGCCGTCCACTACCTGATGAAAGGCGAGGATGACGACGAGGGCCAGTGGTACGCCCGCTTCATAATGGCTCCCGGCGCACAAGCCCCGTCCAAGGAAACGGTTCTGGCCGCGGCTGTCGAAGCCGCCGGCCGTTACGACTTCGGCTACACCAACCGCGATGAAACAGACCGCATGCGCATCAAATCCGAGAACCTGCTGATTCCGCCAGCAGTGGCGGCAAAGCTGTTCGAACCTTTTGCGGCCCTGCTGGACGCCCAGCCCGGCGTTGACGTGCCGGAAAAGGAACTGCGCCCCGAGGGCTTCACGATGGTCTACACCGGCCCGCCGCAGGTGCGCAGCACTGAAATGGAAGTTCTGCACGACCCGGAAGGCTACATAAAGCGCGCGCGGGAACTGGCGCTGGACGACGGGGTGTGGACCTCCGCCGCCAATGTCAACGAACACGTATATTTCCTCTATTTCGGAAAGCCTTGGCCGGAAAGGCTGAACAGGGCGCTGGGCGAAACTTATCAGGTAACCGTGCTGCGCTGAAATCGTTTGAGGCAAATGAAAAACCGCCCCTGACAGGGCGGTTTTTTCGTTGTCACTGCGAGCGAAGCGAAGCAGTCTATGAATTATAGATTGCCGCGCCCGCTACAACGGGCTCGCAATGACACATCATTTCTGTCACTGCGAGAAGCGCGTAGCGCGACGAAGCAGTCTATAATTATAGATTGCTTCACCCGCCATACGGCGGGTTCGCAATGACACATTACCGGCAGTCCCAGCTTTGCGGTGAAAAATGGGCGAAGTCTCCGCCGTGCAAGGACACTTCGTGTCAGCTTTGCAGGGCATGCACCAGCTTCGGCAACACTGCGGCTGCGGTGCCGTTTATCGTCATATCGGCGTATTCAGAAAGCTGGGTATTTTCGGGGTTTACCTCAAGCAGGAAAGCTCCGTTGCGCTTGGCCGCCTGCGGCAACAGCGCGGCCGGATAAACCACGCAGGAAGTGCCCACCACAAGGCAGAAATCACTTTCGCGGGCGCGGGCGAAAGCGCCCTCAAGCGCTTCAACCGGCAACTGCTCGCCGTAAAGCACGATATCGGGCCGCAAAAGGCCGCCGCAGGCGCATTTGGGCGGCAGTTCCTTAATGGGAGCCTGGCGGTTCTCGTCCATTTTGCCGCAGGCCATGCAGCGCAAGCGCCAGAAATTGCCGTGCAGTTCGAAGACGCGGCGGCTGCCCGCGTCGGAGTGGTAGCCGTCTATGTTCTGTGTGGTGAGCGCCAGGTCCGGGCGCATTTTCTCAAGCGCGGCAAGGGCCAGATGCCCCGGGTTGGGCTTGTTTTTGGCTATAAGGACGCGCATGGCGTCGTACCACTGCCAGGCCAGCTTAGGGTCTTCCAGCAATAGGTCTATAGACGCCAGTTCCTCTCCCCGGCGGTTGTTCCAAAGGCCGTCCTTTCCCCGGAAGGTGGGGATGCCGCTGTCGGCCGAAATTCCGGCCCCGGTAAGCACCAAAATGTTTTTTGAGGCCGCCAG
This sequence comes from Elusimicrobiota bacterium, assembly GCA_012523635.1. GTDB lineage: Bacteria > Elusimicrobiota > Elusimicrobia > Elusimicrobiales > Elusimicrobiaceae > JAAYTX01. The sequence goes on along the minus strand of JAAYTX010000093.1, from coordinate 25,084 downwards.
CCTGCGGGCCGCCTCCTGCAGTTGTTTTGACATGAAAATAGTATAGCGCTTTTAACTACGCGCGGCGCGGGCGAGACGCGCGCGTAGAAGCGCAAAAATAGTAGACTGTCCGTTGCGGAAAAGGCGCGTGCAATATCCGCGCCGCTTGCCGCTAACCGCATGAACAACACCGACGCCTCAGGCGCTCCTCTTTCCGCCGTTCAGTCTTTGGCCGCTGGGGCAGCCACGGCCCTGCTGGCGTGGGGCGCGCTGAGCCTTAACCTCTCCCATGTTCCGGGCCTGCATTCCGACGAAGCCTGGAGCGGCCTTTTCGCAATGCGAATGCAGCACAACAGCCTGCTCAGCCTGCACGCCATGAACTGGTACACCTCCTCCATTTACGAATGGCTGCTGGCCCGCGTCTTCGACGTTTTCGGCGCGGGCGTATTCCAATTGCGCGCCGCAGGCGCGGCGCTGAACGCGCTGGCGGCGGGCGGGATGGCCGCCTTTGCCGGGGCGCTGTTCGGGCTTGAGGCCGTGCTGGCAGTAGCGGGACTGCTGCTGTTACTGCCTTTTTTTCCGCTTGAATCAAGGCTGGCGTGGGAAGCCTGCGCTTTCCAGAACGCGCTGACGCTGGCGTTTATAGCCGCATTGTGGGCCGTGCGCCGAGGACAGCGCCTGGGCCTTGGCTCGGCGCTGGCGCTGTGCTTTGCCGCCGCGCTGGGCACGCTTAACCACGTGATATTCCTGGCCCTTCCGCTTGCGGCGGCTTTCGGCCTGTTCCTGTGGCAGACGGCCAATGACGACGCCCGTTTTTCAAAACCGCTTTTTGCCTCGATTGCCGTGCTGGCCCAACTTGCCGTGCTGGTGTTGTGCAAGAAAGGCCTTTCGCAGGAACTGTGGGTGGCGCACAGAACGGCTGCCTTGCTCTTCTTCGCACTACTACCTCTGGCGTCTGCCTTCGCAATCTGGCTGTGGCAGGACAGCGGTTCGCGCCTGTGCGTAAACCTCTCACAAAAATCCGCCGGGCATAAACATGTGAAAAAAGCCCTGCTTTATCTCGCCGGGGCAGGGCTTGCCGCCACGCTGTGGTTCCACGGCACGGCATTTCTGGGCCTGCTGTCGGGCTTCAATGTGCTTAAGCGCATCTTCTCGCTCGACTTGGGGCTGGCCGGGGCCTGCGTGCTTTTCCCGTTCGCCGCTGTGCTGTGCGGCGCTGTGCTTGAGGGGGCGTGGAAAGCCTGCAAAGACTCTCAGGACGAAACCGCCCGTATTTTCGCCGGGCTGATGCTTCTGTCCTACTGCGCCGTCTTTACCGCCCTGCGCAACACCAATTCCCTGCGCTACTATGTGGCTTTCTTCTTCCTGTTCGTCTTTGCGGCTTCGGCCTTTCTGCCCGCGTTCCTGCGCCGCAGCGCAAGCCCGCTGCGGCTGTTCATGGCGGCCTGCGCCGTCGCGGTCTCGCTTATAACCTATATCGAGACAGCCCTTCCGCAGCCGCGCCCGCCCTTTCATTACACGCAGGGCTGGCATGACGAAAATTCCGCGCACATGATAGACACCTCGGCGCTGGCCGCCGCGCTAAGCCGCAAGGGAGTCTGCGTTTTCGAGGGGGACCCGTTTTTAGTCAGGCCGCTGGAGTTCTACTACGCAGCACGGAAATGGCCCTGCCGCCCGGGACTGCGCTTCAGCGGGGAATACTGCCAAAACTGCCAGGAGCCGCCGTACATAAAATAATATGACACAGCCACTGATAAGCGTTATACTGCCCACCTACAATGAAGCCGAAAACATAGCCGCCGCCATAGCCCGCATACACGCGGTGCTGGGGGCCGCGCCGCACGAAATAATAGTTTCCGACGACGATTCGCCCGACAAGACCTGGCAGCACGCCATGTCGCTCACCGCAGAATACCCGGTGAAAGTCCTGCGCCGCACGACGGACAGGGGCCTTTACCCCGCTGTGATGGACGCTTTCGCCGCCGCGCGCGGCGAGTATCTGGCCGTGATGGACGCCGATTTGCAGCACGACGAAAAAATCCTGCCCGCAATGCTGGCCAAGGCGCAGGGCGGGGCAAAACTTGTGGTGGCCTCGCGCTACACAAGGGGCGGGGGGGTGGAAAACTGGAACGCTTTCCGCCTTTTCCTGAGCAGAAGCGGCAACCGCTTCGCCAGCCTGATGCTGAGACGCCCCTGCACCGACCTGATGAGCGGCTTCTTCATAGTGGAACGGCAGGCATTCGAGGAAACAAAACCCAAACTGCGGCCCAAGGGCTTCAAAATACTAATGGACATACTGCAAAACCTGCCCGCCGGGGCCGCCACCGCAGAGGAAGGCTACGTCTTCCGCCCGCGCACGGCCGGCGAAAGCAAACTGTCGCTTAAAGTTGCATGGCAGGCTTTCATGGGGCTGTACGAGCTGTCTCTTGGACGCTATATCCCTTTCGCCGCCCTCGCGGCGCTGTTAGGGGTGCTGCTGTGCGGAATTATATTTCTTATCGCAAGATAGAGACGCGAATCTTTTCAGCCGCGGATTTTATAGAATAACCCCGGACCATGACACAAAACAACAGAGGCTCCACACCTGCTAACGTCGGCTGTTCTTCTCACCTGAAAATGGTGCTGCCAGTAGACGGTTTCGACGATATTATACGGTCTGTGCCGCTGGAGCGGTTTGACTCTATCCTCGACGTAGGCATCGGAGCTGGCGCAGGAAGCGCCTATTTCGCAGACCACGGCAAAAAAGTGACGGCCATCGGTCTGAATGTAGACGCCTACAGTCTGCCGCCGAACCTAACCGATAAAATATCTCTGCTCCGGTGCGACCTGATGTCTTCTTCTCTGGACAACCTTCGATTTGACGCGGTCTGGTTCTCCCACTGCCTGGAGCATATGCCCAATCCCGGCCTGGCGCTAGAGCGAATACACAAACTCTTGAATCCCGGCGGATGGCTTTTCATCTGCGTACCTCCGTATTCGCCGCGTGTGCAGGGCGGCCACCTTATAACGGGATGGAACGTGGGCCAGCTGATCTATTTCCTGCTGCTGTGCGGGTTTGACGTGCGCAACGGCCACTTTGTATCGCATGGGTATAACATCGCAGGTTTCGTGCGCAAATCGGAACAGCGCCTTCCTCCGCTTAACTATGATCGGGGGGATATAGAGCTTCTTAAAGACTATCTGCCGCAGGAAATAACAGCCGTGAACGCTTTTGACGGAGACATTAACGCTGTTAACTGGATAGGATTCAAAACACCGATTAACCCCCAGGTTAACAGCCCGGCACGGCGTTCTCTATCCAAAAACATGCTGCGCGGCCTGCGCTCAACCGCAAGACCGCTTTTTCACTGGCTGCGCCGCATTTCGCAATAAATTCATCCAGAGGCTTTATAGACCCGCTCTTGGCCCCTGGCAGGCGAAAGGCGCGGCACCGGTTTGGATTCAGAGGGACTGAACCTTATATGCCGGCAAATAAAAAATCCCCGCGCTGAAAGGCGCGGGGATTTCGTTTTCAGAGCTTTTAAGCGGGAATCAGTACTCGTCCACCTGCTGTATGCGCGTCACCAGAGAATTGATGTAGCGCTTGTTGGGCAGAGCGAACATCTGCCCCGTCTGGGAATCGGCCACCATGTTGCGGGTATAGTCGGTTATCTGCTCTACGCCCATGTCCACGCCGGCGGTGTCGTTCACATTCTGCGCAAGGCGCACAACCGGCACCTGGCTGGGAAGCACGCGGCGTATGGCGTTGACCGCCGAGATGGAATCGTCAAACACTCCGGCGACTATGAAATCGCCAAGCATGGACTCGATTACCGAGGCTTTCCACTGCGCGGCATCGCCTTCGGTGTCGCGGCCCTCGGGGCGCATAACCACGCGGAACTCGACGCCCGGGTATTTGTCGCCGTTGAAGCCGGGCATTGCCAGGCGGGCAAGTTGATGCTCGGTGGCCTCGCGCAGGGCTTCGGGGCGCTCGGTGAGGAACACCACGTCCGCTCCGGTCTGCTGTACAAGGCGCTGCACCATATCGGCGCCGCCCTTCACGCGGCCGTCAAACTTCAGATATTTGGGGTCTTTGAAGAAACGGCGGGCCCAGATGCCGTTAGGCATGGAGCAGATGCTGTTCACCACCGGCTTTTCGGTGACGCCGGCATTGTCCAAGGTGGCGCGGCAGGTCTGCCCTATCTGGCCGATTTCGATGTTTTCAAGCTGCGGGATGGCGCGTTCCTTGCCTATTTCGCGGAAGATGGCCTTGCTGCGGTAGGCCGATATGGAAAGGGTGTCGTCTATGTCGAACACCACCACGCGCTTTTTGGATTCCAGCGGAACAGCCGACAGAACCGGCTGCACCACTTCAATTTCGTTTTTTATTTCCGGCAAGATGCCGGCGGAAGCCGAGGAGGCCGCCGCTAACACTGACAAGCATAATACTAATGACTTCATACCAACCTCGCAGTTAAAATAGGCCGCTCATACGCAGCCTGTGCGCCCTTATGGTCTTGGAAAGTTGCAAACGGTAGCAGAAAAATGACCCTTCGGACCCCATACTGTTATTATAGCAAACCTTGTGCCGTTTTGTACAAACAAAAAAAACGCCCCGCCTTTCGGGCGGGGCGCTTTGTCCGCTAAACTGACGGGGGACTAGAACGTATAGGCTATCTTGAGCGCGGGGGTGATGTTGTTCACCGCGTATTTGTTGTCTATGGAGCCGTTGTCCATGGCGTCGAAGACATGGTGCCAGCGGACTTCCAGACCCAGCAGGATGTTCTGCGCGATTTCTACGTCCGCGCCGCCGCCGAGGTTGAAGCCGAACCTGGTGATGCTGGTCTTGCCGTCGGCATCGTCGTAGTCGGTGGAATCCTCGCCGTCATCCTTGTATTTGAGGTTGTACACGCCCAGGCCCAGCACGCCGTACACCTTGCCTTTCTTGCCGAACATGTCCATGTCCTTCATGATTTTGCCATGGGGGGTTATCTGCAGTATCTTGATGCGCTCGTTGTCCACTGCATTCTGGGCCTTGTGGCCGAAGTCGTAGCCGATGTCCAGGCCGACCGCGAACATGTCGTTGAGGCGGTAGTCGCCATAGGCGGCCAGCGCGAACGAGCTTTTCACGCCAGTGGTGGAATTGCCCCAGTAGTCGCCGCCAACCGGGATTGAGAGCCCGGGCAGCAGGCCCACTTCGTATTTTCCGTTTTCAGCGCAGACAGGAGCGCCTGCAAAACCAGCCAGGAACAGAACTGCGAGTATTGCCTTTTTCATTTACACAAACCTCCGTTGTTTTCACTTCTATCCGCGCTGCTTAAAGCGGCGCTGACATAGATTTTACAATAATAATGCCAGCAGTTATTATGTGGGGCAATACTGCCGTTCTTTAAGGCAAAAAACAACGCCCCGCCTTTTGGGCGGGGCGTTTGTCCACTAAACGGACGGGGACTAGAACGTATAGGCTATCTTGAGCGCGGGGGTGATGTTGTTCACCGCGTCCTTGGAGATGGTGCCGTCGTCGTTGGTGGAGGCCAGGGCGCTGAACACATGGTGCCAGCGGACTTCCAGGCCCAGCAGGATGTTCTGCGCGATTTCGACATCGGCGCCGCCGCCGAGGTTGAAGCCGAACTTGGTGACGCTGCTGTTGCCGTCGGCATCCTGCACGTCGCCGTCGTCATTCTTGAACTTCAGGTTGTACATGCCCAGGCCCAGCACGCCGTACACCTTGCCTTTCTTGCCAAACATGTCCATGTCCTTCATGATTTTGCCATGAGGGGTGATCTGGAGCATCTTGGTCTTGCTGTTGGTGACGTTGTCGCCCTGCGCCTTGTGGCCGAAGTCGTAGCCGATGTCCAGGCCGGCGGCAAACATGTCGTTGATGCGGTAGTCGCCATAGGCGGCCAGCGCAAACGAGCTTTTCACGCCAGTGGTGGAATTGCCCCAGTAGTTGCCGCTCACGGGAATGGCGAAGCCGGGCATCAGGCCCACTTCGTACTTGCCGTTTTCAGCGCAGACAGGAGCGCCTGCGAAACCGGCCAGGAACAGAACTGCGATTATTGCCTTTTTCATTTACACAAACCTCCGTTATTTTCACTTCCATCTGCGTTGCTTAAAGCAGCGCTAAACAGATTCTATAATAATAGTTCGCGGGGTTTGCAAGCCCCCGCGCTCAATTTCGGCGCTCCCGCGCGGAAAGCGGGTTTGCTATACTTTCCGCTGAAAAGCATCTAAGGAGGGCCAATGCCCGCAGAAATACTTGTAGTGTGCTATTCCCGCACCGGAAAAACCAGGACGCTGGCGCAGGAGCTTGCCGCCCGCCTGAAAGCCGACTTCCGCGAAATTATCGACGCAAAAGACCGCGCCGGGATGATAAACTACGTGCTGGCCGGGCGCGACGCCGCCAAGGAACTGCGCACCGATATTTCCGGCGCCGACTGCGACACCGCAGCCTACAAGATAATAGTGGCGGGCACGCCGGTGTGGGCCTGGAACATGACCCCGGCAGTGCGGACCTGGCTGGAAAATAACAAGGGAAAGCTGTCCAAGGCCGCGTTTTTTACCAGCGCGGCTTCAAGCGGGCACGAAAGAACGCTCTGCCGTATGGAGGAAGTGTCAGGAGTGAAAGCCTGCTGCTCCGAAAGCTTTTCGGACGCCGAACACAAAAAACCGCAGGAACTGGCCGCGAAACTGGACGCTTTCGCCCAGCGCATCAGGCAGGAACTGCAATAGCGCATCCGCAATCAGGGCGCCGAAGGGGGGAAAATGGTGCTATTTTTAATAGTTGCCGTAGTCATCTTGTGGACGATACTTCGGCAAACAATAGGGGGAGGAATGGGGTTTGATAAGAAATTCCGCGAAGCGCTGGCCGACAGCGTGCAGGCCGGGCTAATCTCTCAGGAACAGATGTCCGCCATGGCCGCGCGGCAGGCTGAAGGCGCCGCCGTGGGGCGCATAAAGGGCATAACCTGGATAGCGGTGATGGCGGGAATCTGTTTTGCGCTGGGTCTGGTGCTTATAATAAGCCATAACTGGGACACCATACCCGACGCCATCAAAATACTGTCTTTCATCCTTATTCTTATAGGCGCTGGCGAGGGGGCACTGCATCTGCTGCCGGAACGCCGCGCCGCTGCCTCAAGCCTTGCGGCGCTGTGGTTTTTCCTGCCCATAGCGGGCATAGGGCTTTACGCGCAGGTCTTCCAGCTTTCAGGCGACGCCATAAAGCCTTTCCTTATCTGGGCCGCGTTGTCGGCCCCGCTGGCTTTCGAGTGGAGTTCAAAAATCATGGCTTGGCTTGAGCTGGTGCTGCTGCTGGCCGTGCTGTGGCTGGGCGCTTTCGCCTGCGACGGGATAATGAACATTTCCAGCGAAATATTCAGCAGCTCGCATGTTCCAGGCCCAGTCGCCTGGGCAACCTGCGCGGCGGTTTTCGGCGCGGCACTGGCGCTGGGCCTTGCCAAACTGCCAAAGGCGCGGCTTCTGATGACAGCCGCCCTGATGGGCTGGCTGGTGGCGCTGGCGGGCTTCACCAAAACCTTTGAATGCCAGAATTTCTGGATGATGCTGTTCGGCTTCGGCGGGGTGGGGCTGGCCTGCCTGTTCGTGAACGCTCAGGACCAGGAAGGCGACGACAGTTCCCTGCCGTTCTGGATATGGGCCGCCGTGCCCTACATAGCCAGCTTCTTCTACAAGCGCGGCGCCACTTTATACGCCCATATGGACACTAGCGGCGTGATACTGCTGTCGGCGCTGTTCGCAGCGGCGGCGATAGCGCTGTGGTTTTCGCGCAAAAACATTTTCAGCGGCGACGGCGAGGCTGAAACCTATGCCCGCATAACCGCCATAGCCGCCTCGGCGCTTCCGTTGCTGGGCCTGTTCGCAGGCGACAACGCGGCCGGCATCAGCGCCAACGTAGCGCTTTTCGGCGTCTCGGCGGGGCTTATGTGGCACGGGACGACGCAGGGCCGGGCGGGGCAGATAAATAAAGGCATGGCCCTGCTGACACTGCTGATGATTTCGCGCTTCATAGACTACTTCGGCTCTCTGCTGCGCAGCGGCGGGGCCTTCATGGCGGCGGGGCTTCTGCTTGCACTGCTGGCCTGGGCGATGCATAAGGGGCGCAAGGCGCTTATAGAGAAGGCTGGAGGCGCGTCATGAACACGAAACTGCGTCTGGCGCTTTACGCGCAGGTAATTTTCTTCGCCCTGTGGGCCGCGTGGTGCATGCGCAATTTCAACAACGCGCCGGCAATCTGGCTTTCCACCGAGCCCGTGGACCCGCGCGACCTTATAAGCGGCAAATACGTGCAGTTGCGCTATCAGGCCAACAACCTTGAGAAGCTGAACTGCCCCGCCGGAGGAAACACCCTCTACGTGCGGCTGGACCCGGCGGCGGAAGACACGCCCACCGCAAAAGGCCCCGTGCGCCTGCACGAGGCAAAGGCCTGCGCCACCGCCCCGGAGGGGGAAGGCATCTGGGTGAAGGCGCAGCCCAGCCGCTACACTCGCGGGCGCGTGACATACGGCATAGAAAAGTTTTATCTTAATGAAAACGACCCGCTGCTGGACGCCCGCAGCGGCACGCTGGCGGTAAGGGCGGCCATAGGCCGCGACCGCAGGCTCCGCGCCCTTGAACTGGCGCGCAAAACCGATGCCAGAGGGAATATAACGCCATGAAAAAAACACTGCTTTTAGCTTTCGCGGGGCTGCTGTGCGCCGCCCATGCGCAGGCCGCCGTCGGCAAGGCCCGCAAGCCCAAGCCGGGCGCTCGCGCCTGCTCGGTCGAGATGAAGACGATGAAAGGCGAAAACGCCCGCTACACCTTCGACCTGCAATACCCGCAGTTCGGCCCGCCGTGCCGCTCGGTAAACCCCAGGTTCAAGAAGTTCATGTTCGAGACGTACAACAATTTCAGGACAGACTACGGCTTGATTGAAAACCCCAACGGCCAGAAAAACGAGATAGTGACGCGCTACACCGTGTACTGCTCAAGCGCCAACCTGGTGTCGGTACGGCTTAACACATACATGTACACCGGCGGGGCCCACGGGAACTCGACAATAGAGGCCGTTAACTTCAACCCCGGAGCCGCCGTGACGCAGACGCTGGAGCGCCTTACAAAAGGGGCCACTGGCTACGCGCTGGAACAACTCTCGGCGCTGACGCGGGAGGACCTGCGAAAGCAGCTTACAGCAGACGGCGCGCAGGAACCGGACTTGCATTGGCTCGAGCAGGGCACCAGCTCGGCCGCGTCCAACTTCAGCGTGTTCACGCTGGACGGACAGGACAACATGTTCGTGCAGTTCCCGCAGTACCAGGTGGCGGCCTACGCTTACGGCGAGAAAGAAGTGAAAATCCCGCTGGACGCGCTGCGCAAGCCTAAACATGCGGGCATCGCCAACCCAGCTTCAGTAAATTGCGAGGCCCAGGGCGGCAAGCTGGAGATACGCAAAAAACCGGGCGGGGAATACAGCATCTGCATATTCGAGGACAACCGCCAGTGCGAGGAATGGGCGCTGTTCCGTGGCCAGTGCCCAAAGGGGGGCGTGAAAATCACCGGCTACACTTCGCCGGAAGCCGCATACTGCGCCATACGCGGCTACGAAGCCGTGGATGAATCGGAGAAAAAGCCGGCAACCTGCAAGGTGGACGGCAAAACCTGCCCCGCGCTGGAATACTACACCACAGGAACCTGCGGCAAATAGGCGCTTTTAAGACGAAAAAGGCCGGCGCGGTTGGCGCCGGCCTTGCCGTTTATATGGCTGGGAGAATCAGTTGGAGCACCATTTTTTCGCCGCATCGCCGAACACGTCCCACGCCGGGCCGTAGCGAATCTCGCCGGTCTTGGGGTCGCGGCTAAGCGGGCTCCAGTGCGCTTCCGCGGCGTTGCCCGCGTACCAAGGGGCGGGCTTGGCTGAATCGGTATACCAGCCGGCGGGGTTCCAGAACCACCCGAACACCAGTATCACCTCGGCGCCGTTTTTGAAGGCGCGGTCTATAAGCCCCTTGAAATACAACGCCTGCGTCTGCGGGCTGAAAAGGTGCTGTTTGGGGCCGTCGGCAAAGCCCGCTTCCAGTATCCACACCGGCTTGCCGCCCGAGGCGGCCCTGGCTTTCAGCACATTGTCGGCCTGCGCCTTGTCGGCGCGGGGCCAGCCGAAGAAATAGTTGGCGTAAAGGTCTATGCCCACTATATCGACATAGCGGGCGCTGTCCCTAATATACTTTTCCCAGCCCACGATAGCGGTGGAATAGTTCTGCGTAGTCTTCAAATCGTAACCGAGGCGCGCGCCCTGCTGGTGCACCACGTCTGAAAGCCCGGCCAGCATGCTTATCTGATAATTCCGGTCAAGCCAGGCGGAATCCTTCAGCCGCCAGCCCGCGACGGCGTGCGTGACCGAGGTGTTGATTTCGTTCTCCACCTGCCAGACCTTCACGCGGTCGCCGTAGCGGCGCACGGCTGCGCCGACGTACCATTTAAGCATCGCAAGATACAGGCTGCGCCCCATGCGGCCCGGCGACACCTTCAGCGGCTTGCCGTCTTTATTCAATATGGAGGGGGCTTCCTTCTGGTAGCCGCAGCCCGCCACCACAATCAGCTTCAGCCCGGCCGAGACGAAAGTGTTTATCATGCCGTCTATGCGGGCCCAGTTGCCGTTTTCGGCCAGTTCGTCTATAAGGGCCTGCATTTCCTGCGGGTTCTCCTGCGCGGCCTCAAGGCGGGCCAGGTGCTGGGCGTCTATCACCGGCAGGGCTTCCTTCAGCGGTATGTGCGGGCGGTAATAGGCGCCGCCGTTGCCCTTTGTCATGCGGGCCACTTCCTCAAGCGAAAAATCGGGGATGTCGAACGGGTCGCCGGAATGGGAGATGCCAAGGTAGTGCGGCTTGCCGTCGTAGGGAATGGCGGCCTCAGCCGGGACAGCCATGCCGGGCTTTTCAGCCATGCTAGGCTCGGAAAGCGAGGCCCCGAGTTCTGCGGCGCGTTCCGGGTCGAAGGAAAGCCCCTCGGCCTGCGCGGCGGAATGCGAGGCAAGCACTAAAACGGCTGAAAACAGTGCGAAAACGGCGGTTTTGCGTAAATGCATTTTAATTGCCCCCACTGCCTCTATTCTACACAAAGCGGAAATAAAGACAAGCGCCTGAAACAGGTTTGGGGGCAAGACGCGTTTTGAAGAGGGGGGAACTGCGTCAGGCTTTTTCTGCGGCGGACTGGTACTGCTGGTGCATCTGGGCAAGGCCGTCCTGGAGTTCCTGCATCCTGTCGCCGATGTCGCGCAGCTTGTTGAAGTCGCCATAGACGGCGGGGTCGGCCAGCTGTCCGGAAAGGTGCTCCAGCTCTTCCTCGGCGCGGAGGATGTCGCTTTCAAGGCGGCGGATGTTGCGCTCGCGCTCTTTTTTGGCGGCGCGTTCGGCCTTGGAGCCGGATTCCTCGGGCTGTTCGGCGCGGCGGTTAAGGTCGGCCACCGCGTGGGTACCCGCCTCCTGGCGCGAAACGTAATAGTCGTAATTGCCGGGATAGTGGGTCACCTTGCCGCCCTCGACGTGCACCACCGAGTTGGCCACCTCGTTTATGAAATACACGTCATGGCTGATGAAGCACAGCGTGCCGTCGAATTCCTTCAGGGCGTTGGCCAGCACCTGCACGCTGGTAAGGTCCAGGTGGGTGGTGGGTTCGTCCAGCAAAAGCACGTTGGGCGGGTTCAGCAGCAGCTTCACCAGCGCGAGGCGGCTTTTTTCGCCTCCGCTTAGGTATTTCACTTTCTTGAACACGGCGTCGCCGGAAAACAGGAAGGAGCCCAGTATGGTGCGCACCAGCAGTTCGGAATTTATGCGGCCCGTGTCCAGCGCCTCGGCGAGGGCGGTGCGCTCAGGGTCCAGCATGTCCAGGCGGTGCTGCGAGTAGTAGCCCACGCGCACGTTCAGGCCGGGTTCGCGTTCGCCTGAATCGGGCTCAAGCACGCCCGCCAGCATCTTCAGCAGGGTGGACTTGCCCGCGCCGTTGCGCCCCACGAAAACCTGCTTCTGCCCGCGCTCCAGTTCGTAGCTGAAATTCTCGTACACCTTCAGCGAGCCGTAGGCCTTGCTGACGTTTTTAAGCGACAGCGCCTTAAGCCCTGTGCGCTGGGGCTGGGGGAAGGAAATCTTTATGGCCCTGTTGTCGGGCGGAAGCTCGATAAGCTCCATCTTGTCCAGCTTCTTCTGCACGCTCTGGGCGCGCGTGGCGGTGGACATGCGGGCGCGGTTGCGGAAGATGAATTCCTGCATGCGCTTTATCTCGTTCTGCTGGTCGCGGAAGGCTATGGCGAGGCGCTCGCGGGCGGCGGAATACTCGTCCAGGAAATGCTGGTAGTTGCCGTAATACACGCGCATGGTTTTGTATTCCAGGCTGACGATTGCGCCGGTGACGTTGTCCACGAAATCGCGGTCGTGCGAAATCAGCAGTATCGCGCCGCGCCAGTGCTGAAGCCAGTCCTGAAACCACAGCAGGGACTGCAAATCAAGGTGGTTGGTGGGCTCGTCCAGCAAAAGCAGGTCGGGTTCGGCCAGCAGCAGCTTGGCTATGGACACGCGCATGGCCCAGCCGCCGCTCAAGGTGTCCACGGGGCGGGCGAAATCGCTTATGGCGAAGCCAAGGCCCATCAGGATTTCCTTGGCGCGGGCCTCGGTCTGTCCGCTGGGATGCTCGACGGCGGTCAGCGTCTCGTCCAGCACGGGCTTTGAGGTGGGGCGGCCCGGCTCCTGCGGCAGGTAGCCTATGGACACGCCGCCCTTGAGTTCCACGGTGCCCGAATCGGGCTCTTCCTGGCCCAGCAGTATTTTGAAAAGGGTGGACTTGCCCGCCCCGTTGGGGCCGACAATGGCGAAGCGGTCGCCCGCATTGATTTGCAGGGAGACGTTTTTAAAAAGCGCCTGTTCGCCGAAGCTTTTGGTGAGGCTGCGTATGGAAATCATGTCGTAGCGCGTAGTCCTGTATATATTGTGCCAAATAGTCCGCCGACGAGGCAAATTCCGCCCGACGGGACCGCCGCGACCTTGCCCGTGCTCATGCCAAGAGCTACAATCATCCGGTGGGGGAATTCACGTCAGGGCATAGGCAATAATCTGTCGCCGCGAAATAAGGTTTGGGCGATTGCGTGGCAGCTTTGTAGCTTGCCCCGCTTTAGGACAGTTTAAGCAAGACGTGCTCCCGCAAATTTAGGAGAAGATATGCAAAAAAGTTTATTGTTGCCTGTTGTTATCGTCTTGTTTGCGGCTGCGCCTTGCGCGGCGCAAGAACAGTCCAGCGGGACTGTGGCCCTAAGTACGTTAAAGCGGGACAGGGCCTTCGGCCGCCAGTTGATTCAGGAAATGGAAGAGCACTCTATGGCGGAGCGTAAGGCTGAAAGCGAGTTTATGTCCACATTGTCCGGCAAAAGCACTGAATCTCGCGCCAAAGCCATGGCCAAATTCAAGAAAAAGCAAGCAGCCGAGAAGAAGAAGTTTCGCAGACAGATGCATGAAAAAATGGCGGACTATCAGGCAAAAAAACATAAAGAGTCAGTATCCAATATGAGGGCGAAACTGGCGGAGAACAAGCAGATGACAGAAGACGAGAAGGCCACTTATATGGCGCGTATGGAAACGCGGTACAAAAGCGGGAAGGAATACAACAACAAGCTATTTGAAGAAAAAGAGAAACTGCTAGACGCTTTGGATAAGCCAAACCTTGACGAAGCCCAGGAAGCCGCGCTAAGGAAAGAGTACGATGTGAAAACTAGAGTTCTGCAGGAAGAATATCAGAAAAAAAGTGCTGAGGAAGAGGAAGAGTTTAGGAAGAAAGCTCTTGCGGAGTAGGAGTTCAGTGTGGGGTGGCGCTGGATATTCAACCTACAGCAGTGCCAATAGCAGAGTTTTTATGGTTGTGTCCACGTGTCGTGGGGGGGTTAGCGAACATGTTTGTGGTGCCGGGTAAGGGTTAGCTACAGGCTTGTTGCATTGCAATGCTGTGGCATTGCGGAAATGCAGCCTAAAATAGGCTATTTGGTGGTTGAGGCGGGTGTGGCGTGGTACGAAATTTATGAAGATTTCTTGCGAAAGCGAGGGAATATGAAAACAAAATACGGGTTGATAATGGCGGCAATTATGTTGTCTGGCATTTACGGCCAGAAAGCTTTGGCGGCAGAGGCTGAACACCCCAAAGAACGCTACGAATCAAAGGTGCTTATACAGGCCACATGGGGAACTAAACCGGGTGAATATCGGACTGGCGGAGGGGAAGGTAGTTTTTCTTGGCCCGACCAATTTGTTGTAGATGATAAGGAGCACATTTATATACTGGATTCATTTAATAATCGTGTCCAACATTATGATGCCGCAGGCCATTTGATTGGGGTAATTCCGATTAATGCTTATCTGCCTTCCAATAATTACCTGCGGGAAGAATACGAACCGCCATTTAGTCTCTACTTCATAGAATCGATGTTATTTAAAAACGGTGCCGTATATGCTCTTCAGCTTGATCGCAGCGGCAAGTGGAATAACGATGTGAATGTTCTTAAATTAGAAAATGATAAGTTCATTAAAATTACTTCAGCAGATGAACGAGCTCAGGTTGAAAAAAGAATGACATCCGAAGAGAAATTGGCCGAATTAAAAAAGTTATTTAAGAATGACCCTAGATTTGAAATTATTACTGAAATTGTGGGAGTTATTGGGAATGATGGTCAGGTCAAGGATGAGGCAATCAAGTCCCCCGCCTATGCAGGTAAGGACATGTACTATTTTTTGACGGATAGTTTTAATAATGTTTGGGTACTTATGCAAGGTGTAATAAGAAAATATAGTCCTGATGGGACTTTTTTAGCGGAAGTACCGTATGAGCTTATGTCTAGTAGACGTGTATCTATGCAAGGTAATTTTTACCTATTGGCGCCATATTCAGATAAGCCAGGCAAACCGGAAGACAGGGATTTTGATGATTATACAGGAATACGTCTTAGCAAGTTCAGCTTAGCAAAATAGCGAAAACCATGCCTAGGTCGGTTCGGTTAAAATTAGAGAGAAAGCCGTCCAATGGACGGCTTTTGTATTCATAGACCGCCGCGCTCGTTTCACTCGCTCGCGGTGACACAAAAAAATATGCCACTGACCGCTTTTCACCTGGTATCACTGGCCACTCTTCAAACAACTTTGAAGTGGGCCACTTTTCTAAACAGCTTTAAAGGTAGTGGCACTTCTTCGCGTTAGCGCTTGGTCGCTCCTACTCGTCTTAACTCGGTCGCGAGCATGTTATCTTCCCGATGAAGCAGTCTATGAATCTGAAAATTATAGACCGCCACGACCGCAGAGTAGAATTATAGATTGCCGCGGGTGCTTCGCACCCTCGCAATGACACCATGGGTAACGGGTCCGCCCTCGCGGTGACAGGTTGGAACCGGCTTAGGCCGCGCGGTCATGCGCGGCGAGGGGGGAGCCCGTCAGGACTGCTGTTTCATGCGGGCTTCTATGGTGGAAAGCAGTTTATCGAAAGGCTCGTTGAACTTCTTTATCCCGTCTTCCTCAAGGCGGCGCGAAACGTCCTCTAGGTCCACGCCAAGCGCGGGCAAGGCTTCCAGCACGGCGCGGGACTGCTCGAAATCCTGCCCCAGCCTGTTTTCGGGGGCCCCGTGGTCGCGGTAGGCGGCAAGCGTTTCCGGCGGCACAGTGTTCACCGTGCCGGGGCCTATAAGCGCCTCCACATATTTAATATCGCTGTATTTGGGGTTCTTCGTGCCGGTGCTGGCCCACAGCAGGCGCTGGGCGCGCGCGCCTTTGGCGGCCAGTTGCTTGAAGCGCTCGCCGCCGAAAATTTCGCCGCAGGCCTGGTGCGCGGCCTTGGCGCTGGCCACCGCAACCTGGCCGGCGCAGTTCGCGGCCCGCTCTGAAACACCACCGCCTGAAGCGGCGGCTTTTTCAAGCGCTGGGTCCACAAACGTGTCTATGCGGCTGATGAAGAAGCTGGCCACCGACGCGATGTTTTTCAGTTCCTTGCCCTGCGCCGCGCGCGCCTCCAGCCCCGACAGGTAGGCTTCCGCCACAAGGCGGTAGCGCGGCACTCCGAACAACAGGGTCACGTTCACGTTGATGCCGTCGGCAATCAGGGTTCGCACCGCTTCCAGCCCCTCGACTGTGGCCGGGACCTTTATCATCGCGTTGGGGCGGGCAAGGGCCTGCCACAGGCGGCGGCCTTCGCGGACAGTGCCCCCGGCGTCGTGCGCCAGGTGCGGGTTCACCTCAAGGCTTACGTATCCGTCGGCCCCGGAGGTGGAATCGTAAAGAGGGCGGAACTGGTCGGCGGCGGTTTTGATGTCTGCAAGGCTCAGCGCTTCGTACACTTCGCCCACTTTCTTGCCGGAACGGGCAAGGGCGTTGATGTCGGCGTCGTAGTCGCGGCTTCCCGAAATGGCCTTTTCAAAAATCGCGGGATTGGAGGTCATTCCCGCAAGGCCGTCATCGGCAATCATGCGGCGCAGGCCGCCGCCGGACAGCAGGTCCCGGCGTATGTAATCCAGCCAGACCGACTGGCCCAGTTTCGCCAACGCCATCAACGGATTGTCTTTCATAAAACCCACCTCCGGGAATCTGCCGCAAAAAACGGGCGGCCCATTGCGGCAAATTGTAGCGCTTGGCTTCCGCCACAGTCAAACGCGGAAGAATGCCACAGGGGCGGAAGGCCCGGCTTGCTGGAGCTAACGCGATTATAGACCGCGGCGCTCGTTTCACTCGCTCGCGGTGACACACATAGATTGCCGCGGCCTTCGGCCTCGCAATGACACCATAGCCGACGCGGCAGCCTCTGAATCAGCACACAACGCGCCTTGCACTTCCGCGGCAAAAGTTCTAGATTTGGATGTCAATTCATTAGCCAATGGGAACACTCAATATTCCAGCAGAAAAAAAGGGGCTGTCCGCGCCGCTTAACCGCGCGCTCCTTGTGCTGTTCGGCGTTTTTCTCGCCTTCGTGCTGCTGGAACTGGGCCTGCGGGCGGCGGGGGCCATTGCCTCGGGACGGCAGGAAAGCCGCAACCGCCGGGCGCTTGCCCGCAAGCATTCGCTGACGGTGCTGTGCGTAGGCGAATCCACGACTGCAAACCAGTACCCCGCGATACTGGAACGCCTGCTGAATTCGCAACCCGGCGGCGCGGAATTCAGCGTGGTGGATAAAGGGATCCCCGGCACCGACACCGATGTTATTCTCTCCCTTCTGCCCGGATGGATGGACCGGTACAGGCCCGATTTCGTGGTAAGCATGATGGGAGTGAACGATGCGGGCTCTCACATGCCCGTTTACGAAAAATCCCCGTCAGCCGCGAAAAAGATGCTGTATTCCCTGCGCGTATACAGGCTGTTCAAACTGCTGGGCCTGCATCTTGGGGCGCGGAAGGCGGCGCGGCTGTCCGTACTGCCGCAACTGCTTTTTCCATCCACCGCAAATGCTGAAACCCGGGCAGGGGCCTCTGCAACGCAACCCGGCCCCGGTGCCGACGAAGCGCGGACCAGGCAGGCCCGCCTGCTGCTAAGCGACGGCAATAACGCGCTGGCCGAAACCGTTTTAAACTCCGTGCTGAAGCGCAACCCCGGCGATATAAGCGCCCTGCACCTGCTGGCGCAGGTCTATATTGCCCGCGGAGAAAAAGCCCGAGCCGAGCAAACCCTGCTTTCCCCCGCCGCCAAAGCCCCGGACAACGAATGGTCTTACCTGCATCTGGGCCGCCTTTATGCCGGTTCAGGGCAAAACATGAAAGCGCTCGAAAACTACCTGCGGGCAATACGGCTTGACCCGGAAACGCCTTCGGCGGCCGCCGAAACCCTGCTGCTTTTGCGTTCAATACAACCCGGGCTGGCGCTGGAGTTTCTTGAAAAGTCGGCCGCGGCGCATCCTGAAAGCCGCGAAATGCGCGCACTGCTGGGCATCTGCTATCTTTCCGGCGAAGACGCAAGCCTGTACCAGCAGCTTGCGGCGGACGCGCTGGCGGGGCGCGTCGCCGGCCTTGCCGGGGCACTGCGCGAAAAATACGGACGGACTGCGCCATATGCCGAAAACCCGCAGGCCCGCAAAGCCGTTGCCGAACTGCTGAAAGCCGCCGCGCCCGAAGGTAAAGCTGCCGCGCCGGGCCCCATTATGGTTGTGGCGCGAAACCTGCTGGCCGCGCATTACAGGCTGATGGGCGACAGCGCAAAAGCCGCGTTTTACGCCGCCGCGCCTTCGTCCTATGGCCCGCTGCCGCAGGCCACCGCGAAAAACTACCTGGCGCTGGCGCAAATGCTCAAGGCGCGTGGCATAACCTATATCTGCGCGCAGTACCCCATGCGCCCGCTTGCCCCTCTGCGCGACATATTCGAGGAGAACCCCGGCGTTTTTTTCGTCGATAACGAAAAGCCCTTCCGCGACGCCGTGGCGCGAAACTCCTATGGCGAGTATTTCACCGATTACTTCGCCGGAGATTTCGGGCACTGCACCGAAAAGGGAAACACCCTGCTGGCCGCGAACATTGCCGGGGCGATATTGAAGCTGGCCCCCCGCTGACCCGCCCACTCGCGGAGCGGGCGCAGATTTTATATCCTTATCTCCTATGTGCGGCATCTGCGGAATATACTCGTTCACAGGCGCTAAGCCTGCCCTTGAAAAAGCGCGGGCAATGGCCGGGGCCATAATGCACCGCGGTCCGGACGACGAGGGTTTTTACTCGGCCTCAGGCGCGGCGCTTGGCTTCCGCCGGCTGTCGATACTGGACCTGAAACTGGGCCACCAGCCCATGCTCACGCCGGACGAAAAATGCGCCCTGGTGTTCAACGGCGAGATTTACAACCACCAATCCCTGCGCGAACCCTTTATCAAAAACGGCGCGGCTTTCAAAACCCACGCCGATTCCGAAACCCTGCTGCACCTGCTGCGCGCCGAAGGCGCCTGCGCGCTCGGCAAGCTTAGCGGAATGTACGGCTTCGCTTTCTTCGACTCGCAGGCCAAAACCCTTCTGCTGGCCCGCGACCACGCCGGGATGAAGCCCGTCTATTACGCCGTGCGCGGGGACGAACTGCTGTTCGCGTCGGAACTGCGGGCTTTGCTTGCCGCCGGGGTGGAAGCGGAGCTG
Organism: Elusimicrobiota bacterium; assembly: GCA_012523635.1. Classification (GTDB taxonomy): domain Bacteria; phylum Elusimicrobiota; class Elusimicrobia; order Elusimicrobiales; family Elusimicrobiaceae; genus JAAYTX01. The sequence goes on along the minus strand of JAAYTX010000093.1, from coordinate 6,015 downwards.
GACCCCGTCTCGGTCGCGGAATACCTGCAATACGGCTTCCTGCACGCGCCGCGCACCATACTCAAAAACGTGTGGAAACTGCCCCCGGCCCACCACCTTGAACTGAAGCAGGGCCAGCCGTTCACCGGCGCCGGGCCGCTAAAGCGCCATTACGACATCCCGCTTTCCGACGACGACATGGCAGGCGTCCCCGAAGCCGAGCTGATGGAAAGGCTGGACGCCGCGCTGAACGCCTCGGTGAAAGCCCACCTGCTGAGCGACGTGCCCGTCGGCGTCTTCCTGAGCGGGGGGGTGGACTCCAGCCTCGTGGCCGCGCTTACGGCCAGACACGGCTCCGGCACGGTGCAGACATTTTCAATAGGCTTTTCCGGGGAACGCGCGCTGGACGAATCAGCCGCCGCCAAACAGATGGCCGATTACATAGGCGCGCAACACCACCCGCTTGTGCTTGACGGCGGGGTGCTGGCCCGCCTACCAGCTTTGCTGTGCGCGCTGGACGAACCCATAGGCGACAGCGCCATACTGCCCACCCTTCTGCTGGCAAAGCACACGGCCAGCCGCGTGAAGGTGGCCCTCTCCGGCGAAGGGGCCGACGAGCTTTTCGCAGGCTACCGCCGCTACAAGCCGGCCATGCTGTCGTGGCGCGTGCAGAACGCGCCCGAATTCCTGCGCCCGCTGGCGGCGGCGCTGGCGCGGCGCATGGGAAGCGGCAGCCATTACCGGAATATCCCCATAACCTCGCAGTGGGACTGGGCGCAGGCAGGCCTGCAGTCGCGGCAGGAGGCGGTTGACGCGCTGATGGCCGCGCCCTGCGGACGCGACGACTCGTGGTTCTCTTTCATCGAGCAGGGCAAGGGCTTCAACGCGCTGCTGGCATTCGACATGCGCTCGGTGATGGCCGAGGCCCTGCTAATGAAGGTGGACAAGGCCACCATGCAGGCGAGCATAGAGGCGCGGGTCCCATTCCTGGCGCCGGAGCTGATAAACCTGGCCCTGCAAATGCCGCCTTCGTGCAAACAGCGCCATTTCAAGGGCAAGTGGATTTTGAGGAAGCTGTCGGAAAAATACATACCGCGCAACCTCTCGTGGCGCAGGAAGCACGGCTTCGTGGGCCCGTGGGAGAAATGGATAGAGTCGGACCCGGAGCCGGTGCGCGCCGCGCTTGCGGGCGGCGAACTGGCGCGGCAGGGCGTGCTGAACGCGCAGGCGCTGTCGGCCGGGCTTAAGAACCTGGCCGCCGGTTCGCGGCAGGAAGACAAGGGCCTGCTGTACCGCGCCAGCCTGCTGGCGCTGTGGCATCAGGCCGTTTCGCAGCGGCGGGGAAACTAAAAAAAGCAGGGGGGAAAGAATGGCGGCATTATTCAACGGCAAGGACGTTCTGGAAATGGCGGTGCTGATAGAACAGCGCGGCGCGGGGTTTTACCGCAAGGCGGCTGAAATGTCCCGCACTGAGGAACAGCAGGGTTTTTTCAACGACCTGGCGGAAATGGAGCTCCAGCATTCGCGCATCTTCACTGAACAGCTTGAAAAAGCCAAACTTACCGCAAAAAAAGACTCGACCGATTCTATAGACGCGTATTTCAAATACGTGCAGCAGGAGCTGCAGCCCGCCGGACAGGGCCCGACGCTTGCCCAGGCCGACGCGTTTGTGTCCAAAACCGTGCTGTCCTCACAGCCGCAGGACATGGCGGCGGCCAACACCTCCATGCTGAAGCTGGCGCAGACCGCCATGGGCATGGAAAAGGATTCCGTCGTCTTCTACCTCTCAATGCGCGAAAACATGGACGAGGAAAACGACAAGCTGGTAATAGACGGCATAGTGGCCGAGGAGCTCAAGCACATACGGATGCTTTCGAAACTGATTGCCCAACTGAAGCAGGAAGCCGCATAGGGCCAGTCCGGCTTTAGCCATGCAAAGCCCCGCATAAAAGCGGGGCTTTTTCATGCCCCAAAGCGTTTGCGCAAATGCCAAAGCAATTTGCACAAATCGCGAAGTTATCCACACACCCCCGCTTTTAGCTGTTGATAAAGCTGTCTAAAGCCGGAAAACCCGCCCCTTCCCCGCTGAAAAACCGTAAAAAAGCCTTATAAAACAAGCACAATCTCAAACGATGTAAAGTTATCAACATTAATTCCACACCTGTTGGCAACCCCGCGCAAAAAAATGCCTTTTTCCGACGGCAGAATAACCGTATATAATTGTCAACCTAATGTGGATAAACCAGCCCAAATGGGGCTTAAAAAGCGGAAAATGAGTGTTGAAAATGTGGATAAAGGTTTATTTTTGCACAAGATGTTCACAATTCGACCCGAACCCCCATCCCTACAAACGTGTAGGACGGCTCCCGATAGCAGGCGCAATAGCCGGCGGATATACTGGAGTACAAAGCGCCAATGGAAACAGCGGCGCATGGCTTGCGAAGCGGGGGGCTGAAGCGTTGCGCGTAAAAAACACCCGCAAAGCCGGGAGCGGTATGAACAAAAGGCTGGTATTGCAACTGCGCGACATTTTCGGGGGGGAGAAGGACATACCCCGCGAACTGGAACCTCTTTTGCGCTCCGTATCGGAGACTTACGACCGGTTCGACAAGGCCGCGAAACCCGACGCCGACACCGCGAAAAGCGAATTCCTGTCCCGCATCTCGCACGAGATGCGCACGCCGCTGCATGCCATCATCGGGTTCGCGGAGTATATAACGCTGATTTCAAACCAGCCGGAAGTGGTGCGGCGGGCGTCTATAATAATGCACGAGTCTGAATCCTTCCTGCGCCTCATCAACGACATTCTGGACCAGGCCAAAATGGAGGCAGGCACCTTCGACCTGGTGGCCAGGCCGTTCACGCTGTCGGGCGTCGCCCGCGACCTGGAAACCATAATGCGCCCGCTGGCCGAGGCCAAGGGCCTGCGGCTTGACGTGTCCGCCGCAGAAGGCCTGCCCCCGCAGGTGATAGGCGACGCCTACCGCGTGCGCCAGATACTGGTGAACCTGGTGGGCAACGCCGTGAAGTTCACCGAAAAAGGGTTTGTGGCGCTGGAAATCACGGCGGAGCGTTCGGGGCCGGACCAGTACCGCGCCCGCTTCCGCATCTCCGACAGCGGCATAGGCATGGACGCCGATAAAATGAAGAACCTGTTCACCCCGTTCTATCAGGCCGACTCAAACCTCGACCGAAAATACGAGGGCACAGGGCTTGGCACTTACATAGTGAAGCGCCTGGTGGAGCAGATGGGCGGCACGCTGGGCTGCTCAAGCCAGCCCGGCAAAGGAAGCATCTTCTGGTGCGAGATACCGTTCACCACAAAGCTGGCGCAGGAGGCGTCTGCGGCGGCCAGGGACGGCGCGGCGGCGGCTCCGGCGGAAATCCCCGTCCCGGCCGAGAACCTGCGCATACTTTACGCCGAAGACCAGGAGGTCAACCGCGACCTGGCGCGGGCGCAGCTCCAGCAACTGGGGCTTAAAAACCTGGTTTTAGTGGAAAACGGCGAGGAGGCCGTCGCCGCCTGCGAAAAGACGGAATTCGACCTCGTGTTCCTTGACCTGCAGATGCCGGTCATGGACGGCGTGATAGCCGCCGCCAACATACGCCTGAAGCATCCGCGCCTGCCGCTGATAGCCATCACCGCGAACGTGAACCCGGCAGTGCACCGCGAATGCCTGGAAACAGGCTTCGCGGAAGTGCTGCTGAAACCCACCAAGGTGGGCGCGCTGGCCGCGCTGATAGGCAGATACGGGCACGTGAACCTGCCCGCCGCGCAGGCGGCCCGGCCGCAGGCCGCGCCGACAACAAACTCAGCCTCCCCTGCGCTCGACGCGGCGCTGGGGCTTGAGCTCTTCGGCGGAAACGCCATGCTTTACCGCATGGCCCTAAGCAAATTCAGGGGGGACCTGGAACTTTTTCTTCCCGCGCTGGACCAGCAGCTGCGCGGGGGGGATTTCGCGACGCTGGGGAAAACAGCGCATAAGCTGGCGGGAAGCGCGGCCGCCGTGGGAGCCCCGGGGTTATCGGCGGCCGCGCGCCAGCTTGAGGATGCCGCCCGGTCGGGGGATGGGGCGGCCTGCGCCGCCCATGCCGCGGAAATAACGCGCATCGCCCCGCTTGTGGTGGCGGCCATGGACGCCTGAGCCGTACGGAGGGATTATGAGAATACTGGTTGTGGACGACGATTACACCAGCCGCACGCAGCTTAAATCGCTGCTGGCGGCATACGGGGACTGCGACGTCGCTCCCGGAGGCGAGGCGGCGCTCCTGCTGTTCCGCGACGCGCTGGAAAGCGGCCTGCCGTACGAGCTTGTCACGCTGGACATAGAGATGCCCGGCATGGACGGCAAGAAAGTGCTTGAGCTGCTGCGCGCCCAGGAGGAGAAGCTGGCCGTGCCGGCGGCCAAACGCTCAAAGGTGCTGATGGTGACGGTCAAGAACCGGCTCAAGGACGTTTCCGAATCCTACAACAAGGAATGCTCCGGCTACATAGTGAAGCCGGCGACGCCGCAGTCGCTGAAGGAAGCGCTGAAGGAAACCGGGCTGGCCTAGCCCGTCAGGAAACCCTCCCGGGCGGAAAAAGAGGGTGGCCCGGGCGGGAAGACTTTTGTAGAATGTGCCTGTGAAAAAACTGCTTCCCGCCATACTGCTGCTGGGCCTGGCCGCCTGCGCCTCGGTGTCTTACGAGGAACGCGAGTGGGCCAGGCGCGACGCCCAGAAACTCCAGACCATAAAGGAGATGATAGCCTCGCGCCAGCTGCCGGCCATAGAGTTCGAATCGGACAAGGCCATACTGCTGCCCGCCTCCTACGAAACCCTGAACAAGATAGCGCAGATACTGATAGACAACCGCACGCTGAAGCTGGTGGTGGAAGGGCACTGCGACGACGTCGGCTCCGACGACTACAACGACGCGCTGTCCTACGCCCGCGCCAAAGCCGTGAAAACCTATCTGACCGACAGGGGCGTCTGGCCAGACTATGTGAAGATATACGGCTACGGGGAGCGCAAGCCGCTGGTGCGCAGCACCACCGAGGAAGCGCGCGCGCTGAACCGCCGCGTGGAATTCCGCCTCACCACCCGCAACTGGCAGGCCATTTTCTGATTTCCTGAAGGCATATCCGCACCGAAGGCGGGACTTTCGTCCCGCCTTTTTTTGCGCCTGCGCCGTCGTTATCCGGCAACCCCCCGCATTTAGCGCTTAAAACCCCGCAAATCCGTATGCGGGCGGATTTTTACTCTTTTTTTACGCTTTCCGGCGCTATCTTTACTTTCCTTCCCTGGGCGGAGGAGGTATCTTTTAATTAAGGTGCGCTTAAGCTGTTTATTAGGAGGCAATTATGTCTCGTACCGGCGCCTTTCTGTTCATAGCAGCCGGAGCTTTAGCGACAGGAAAACGCAAGGATTAGGAGAAGAAACCATGGCTTTTACCACCGCATTTATTGCTTCGATTTTGGTATTCGCCTATCTGGTTTACGCCGTATTCAACCCGGAGAGGTTTTAACATGAACAAATACGACATCGCGCAGATTGCGCTTTACATAGCCGCGCTGCTTGTTTTAGCCAGGCCGCTGGGCGCTTATGTGGCCGCAGCCTTGCAGGACAAAAGCCCTTTCCAGCACAGGCTCTTCGGACCGCTGGAACGCCTGGTCTACCGGCTGTGCGGCATAAACCCGGACGAGCCGATGACCTGGAAAAGCTACGCCGGGGCGCTGCTGGCGTTCAACGCGCTGGGGTTCCTGGCGGTCTTCGCACTGCAACTGTTTCAGCATAAGTTGCCGCTTAACCCGAACAACGCTGGCCCCGTGGACTGGTCGCTGGCGTTCAACACGGCGGCCAGCTTCATGACCAACACCAACTGGCAGGCTTACGCAGGCGAGACGACGCTCGGCTATCTGACGCAGATGCTGGGCCTGGGCGTGCAGAATTTCCTCAGCGCGGCGACGGGCATGGCGGTTTTCGCCGCGCTTGCGCGCGCAATCACGTCCGGCAAAACGGACAATATCGGCAATTTCTGGGCGGACCTGACCCGCA
>JAAYTX010000092.1 GCA_012523635.1 Elusimicrobiota bacterium | reverse complement strand
TGGGAGATGTCCCGGAGGTGCTGGAAGGTGTGGAGCCATCCCGCATAGTGTCCAGGAATCCGGAAGATATAGCCGCCGCCATGCTGGAAATACTGCGCATGGGGAAACCCTCCAATGGCAGGGAGAAGGCCGCTTCCTTCTCAAAAGAGAAGATAGCCCACAGCATACTGGATATCTACAAGTCCATTCTTGCCGGAAATGCAGTTAAGACTCCCCTATAAACCAACATCTGCCCCTCCTGCCGCTGCAGTGGTCGGATTTTCTATTGCTGAAGGGCAGTAAAAGTAGCGCGCGGCGTGCGGTGTGGTGGAGAAATTGATAGAATGAAACGCTAATGAAAATCATTCAGTTGGCTGCACAATGGAGGGGAACCATTGGCGGCCCCACGAATTATGTTGGGTTTCTCGCACAAGAACTCCGTATGTCGGGGCAGGAGGTCGTTGTTGCTGCTCCGCAGGGTACTGGTGCAGATATTGGGTTCCCGCCTGCGTGTCCGGCGCGGGAGTTGTTCCTATTGCGCGCATTGCTAGCTCTTAAGCCGGATATCGCCCATGCCCATGGGAGCCTTCGGTTTCTTGTGCCATGTTTGCTTGCGAAGCTATTGTCATTCGGAAGGCTGAAAGTGATATTCACATTCCACACTCAGCCTACTTTTAGAAGCTACCTTGAACATGATGCCCCCATCAGTCCGTGCTACTCCGGCGGCAGTGGACTCCTGGGGTCTATTTTGCTTTCCTGCACCGATGCGGTCGCCAGCGTCAGCCAGAGCATAGTGGATAACATAAACAAACATTGCGGCATGCGTGTCGGCAAGGTTGTGGTAATCCCGTCCGGCGCGGTGCCTGCCGCCGCAAAGGTTGTCGTCACGCCAAAAAATATCGGACCGGTGCTCGCCTCGGTCGGTGTCTTCTCTTGGGACTGGAAGATAGCCGGGTATTTTATAATTTTTGAGGCGCTGGCCCTTTTGAAAAGCGAATTTCCCGGTATCACGCTGATTGTCGCAGGTGACGGAAGCAGGCGGTTACTGGTGGAACAAAAAATTGCGGAACTGGGTATCGGCGACAATGTCGTATTGAAAGGCTATCTAAGTGCGGAAGATACCTCCGCTGTGGTGGCAGAAGCCGACGCATATGTGCATGGGGCGCTATTGGAAGGCTGTTCGTTGGCTATAGTAGAGGCAATGATGGCCGGAAAGCCGATTGTCGCAGTAGCCGCCGGAGGTACGCCCGAAATACTCAAAGATGGCGAGACGGGACTGCTTGCGCAGCCCTCCGCCGAGTCAGTTGCGAAGGCCCTGCGCCGCTTGTTCTTGGATAAGTCGGAGGCGAAACGATTGGGAAATAGTGCCCGGGCCTTCGCGGAAAACAAGCTCACCTGGGCTCATATCGCCGCTCAGTATCTGGACCTTTATACGCGCGTATTAGCGCGCAATATCAGTACCAAACCTGTCGATAAGGAGCCGCGATGAACGCTACCAATCCTTACAACAAAGCCTTTTATTCCTCTTATGTGGATATATCTGTTGACTCTGCGAGGAGAATGCTGCCAATAGTTCGGGAGATGGTTAAGCCGGAGTCTGTGGCTGATGTTGGTTGCGGTATCGGCACTTGGCTGAAGGCTTGGGAAGAGCTCGGTGTAAAAGATGTTTTGGGCTTGGATGGGAATTTTATAGAGGCGTCACATTTGCTGATAGACCACTCAAAGTTCAAACGGGTGAACCTTGAGAATCCCGAAGCAGTTGACAGGCGTTTTTCGCTGGCACAGTCCCTGGAAGTGGCGGAACACATCTCAGCAGAGCATGCCGAAGGCTTTGTGCGGTTTCTCTGTTCACTTTCTCCAGTGGTTTTGTTCGGCGCTGCGATACCGTTTCAGGGCGGGACATTTCACATTAACGAGCAGTGGCCGGAATACTGGGCGGAACTTTTCCATAAGCATGGCTATGTCTGCTGCGATGTTTTGCGGGATGCTCTTTGGCACGACAAACATTGTGCCTATTATTATGCCCAAAACACTTTCCTTTTTATAGACAAGTCCGCTCTTGCAGACTTTCCCGCGCTGGTCGCCCATGCCAAGCGAACTGACAGAAAGGTCCTGGCACGCGTGCATCCCGACAAATGGATTGAAGCGCAACATCCCACACTGGAAAAACTAATACGGCTGGTTCCGGGGAGTTCGGCGGATTTTGCCGCGCGGGCGCTCAGGAAAATCAGGCGGATGTTGTCGGCTGGCACGAAGGACCGCTAGTCCCCATAAGAATGCCACTAACTTCGCCGCAACCGGGCAGTCCGCGAGAACGAATCCTGGCGTCCCGCCTGGCACAGCGCCTCAATAAATATGTTCCGCTGGAGCGCATTTTCTCCGGAGTTTTTTGGACTTCGGCGGGGAATGTCGCATCTTCGCTGGCTTCTTTCGCGTCGGCAATAGTGCTGGCGAAGGTGCTGGGCGCTATGTATTATGGACAGTTTTCGGTTATACAGAGCATACTGTCGGTATTTGTCATTCTTAGCGGCCCTTCTCTGGGGTTCTTGGCCACGAAATATATCGCCGAGCACCGGCATGCAAATCCAAAGCGGGCGGCTGTTATATTAAAGCTTTCAAATATCTCCGCGTTGGGGCTTTCTCTGCTTATGGCGGCGGCCATGCTGGTTTTAGCGCCATATCTATCCGGAACCGTCCTGCGCACTCCGGAGCTTATGCCGGAGCTGTGCATTAGCGCCATCATACTGCTTTTTACTGGCGTAAACGGGGCACAGCTGGGGATATTGTCGGGGTTTGAAGCATTCCGCAGTGTTGCTTTGGTGAATATTTCCAGAGGGGCCACTACGCTGTTGTTGGTGACCCTTGGTGGTTATTACTATGGGGTGCGCGGAGCCATTCTTGGATTGGCGGTCGTGGCCATCGTGGTGTGTGTGGTCAGCAATTATTTGGTGGACCTTATCGTCAACAGGCACAAACTGCCAGTTGTTTCTACGGCGGACTTGTTCTGCGAGCTGAAGCTGTTGCTTTCTTTTTCCCTGCCTAACTGGCTTTGTTCCATGGTGGCGTCCCTGTCCAATATGTGGACCAGCCTCATGTTATCCCGCTCCCACAACGGATTCTCTCAGATGGGCGTGTTCAGCGCGGCAAACCAGTTTTTCCTGATTCTGAACTTCATACCGACGATTATGTGGCAGGTGGCTCTGCCCATGCTTTCTGGCGTGGCAGGCAGAAGGGACTTTGTAAAATTGCGCCAGTCATACCGCAAGCTGATAGTGATAAATCTGGTCATGATACTCCTGTTGCTGTGCGTATTTGTGCCGGGTGGCGGAGCAGTTATGCGCTGGCTTGGCAAAGACTTTTCAGGTCAGACCCCGACGCTGGTGGCCACCATGGCAACGGTATTGGTCTATGCCACCGCGAGCACCTCGTGGCAGATAATGATTATTCTTGAGAAAATGTGGACCTCGCTGTTGTTTGTGTTTATTTATGGATTGGTTTATGTGGGCACCTTTGTATGGCTTCAAGACATGGGGGCATACGGCCTGGCCTTGGCGAGGCTGACAGCATACGGTTCATACGCATTTGTTAATGTGGTTTATGTGGAGCTACTGCTGACGGAGAAAATAAAGTCAACGGAGAATGGCAATGTTTCCTGAAGAAGCTTCCTGGTTTAATGCTGAAATATCCAAGCGGTTGCCGGGGGAAATATTCCCGCTTTTGAATTTGGGGAGTTCCACCGGGGCCTTCCGGACTTTGCAGCAACCGCATATAGACAGCAGACTGTTTGCTTCGCTACGGGAGAAAGGACGCGAAGTTGTTCATTGCGACATAAAAGAAGCTGATGGCGTAGATGTCGCAGGAGATGTTACTTCACCCGAATTCGTAGAAAAACTTAAAAGCATGGGCTTCCGTTCTGTGTTATGCTCTCATCTGTTGAAGCATGTTGATAATCCGGGTAAAATTGCCGATGCAATATCGTCTATAGTGCCTTCAGGCGGCTATCTTTTTATTTCCTGTCCCTATCGTTATCCGCACCACCCCGATCCGTTTGACAATATGTTTCGCCCTTCTCCGGAAAAGCTGGCGGAGCTGTTTCCTGATATGAAGGTGGAATCGTCTAGCATTATTTCTGGCGGACGATATGCGCGGCCTGTGAAATCATTTTGGGTTAACATTAGAGTCTGGATTCGTCTTGCCATGCCGTTCTACCGTCCGTCAAAATGGATTTGGCACTTTAGAGATGCAAGCAGTTCGTGTTTGGTTCTTAAGAAGCAATCCTGAATTGCGGAAAGAGGCGTGTTTTGTTGCGTCGCTGCAGTTTTCCGGTCGTATGACGCCAATATTGAGTCTGACTATTTTTCATCAGGCGAGGCTATGGATAAGCCACTGAATGGTTTCGTGTGTTCCGGCTGTGCCTGCCTATGTTTTTTCTGCAGTAAGTCTCCGCAGTAAAATTTGAGCGGTTCTGTGGCGCGGGTCAGCGATTTCCCTTTAAGATGTTGAGCAGATATCGTCCGTAATCGTTTTTGGCCAAAGGTTGCGCCAGTTTTTCCAGCTGTTTGGCGTCTATAAGGTTGTTGCGGTAGGCGATTTCCTCCACGCAGGCTATTTTAAGGCCCTGGCGGCGCTCCACTATGCGCACGAAATCGGCGGCGTCCAGAAGGGAGTCGTGCGTGCCGGTGTCCAGCCACGCGAATCCGCGCCCCATAAGGCGCACATGCAATTTTCCCGCCTCCAGATAGGCGTTGTTAAGAGCGGTTATCTCCAGTTCGCCCCGGGCGGAAGGCTTAAGTTTTTTGGCCATAGCGGGGGCTTTGCCGTCGTAGTGGTAGATGCCGGTGACGGCATAGTTGGACTTCGGTTTCAGGGGTTTTTCCTCTATGGAAACCGCCTGTCCCCTGGAATCGAAATCCACCACTCCGTACCGCTCCGGGTCGGAGACATAATAGCCGAACACCGTCGCCCCATCTTTCTCCCGGGTGGCATCCTGCAGCATTTCCGGCAGGCCGTGTCCGAAGAAAATATTGTCGCCCAGTATCAGCCAGACGCTTTCGCCAGCTATGAATTCCTCGCCGATAATCAGCGCCTGCGCTATGCCGTTTGGCGCGGGCTGTTCCTTGTATGAGAATTTCAATCCCCACTGGCGTCCGTCTCCAAGCAGGTGCCGGAAACGGGGCAGGTCGTCCGGGGTGGAAATAATCAGGATGTCGTCTACTCCAGCCAGCATCAGCGTGGCAAGCGGATAATAAATCATCGGCTTGTCATAGACCGGCAAGAGCTGTTTGATTGTAGATATTGACCTTCCCCCATTCTTTTATCCAACTGGAATGTTAGTTCCGGCTGGATTTGCTGCCCTTTCTGCTGGCGTCTGATACCCCAAAGAACTGTGCGGCCTTTCCGTATTGTAGCTCTTGCGGTATCCGTCCACAATTACCTGCGCTTCTCCTCGACTATAGAATAGTTCCTGATTCAGACATTCGTCCCTCAGCTTCCCGTTGAAGCTTTCTATATAGCCGTTCTGCCATGGACTGCCGGGCTCTATATGCATTGGCTGCGCCCCTCGTTCCTTTAGCCATTTATTGAGCTTGCTCGCTATAAACTCCGAGCCATTGTCGCTTCGTGTGTACTTTGGAACCCCGCGCTCAGTAAACAGCTCATCCAGCGTTTCCATCACTTCCGTATACTGCATTCGTTTCTCGACGCGTATTTCCAAGCATTCCCGAGTGTATTCGTCTATCACCGTAAGCATCTTCAGCTTTTGCCCGTATTCAGTCCGGTCATGCACAAAATCATAGCACCAGACCTCATTGGGCGCTTTTGCTTCCTGCGGGCGTATCCACTCTATATCTTTACGCCTTTTTCTAGGTCGTCTGCGCGGCAACTGCAGGCATTCTTCTTTCCATAGCCGTTCTACGCGTTTGTGGTTCACCCCATAGCGCCGATTCATCAGCGCCGCCATGCGCGGTTGCCCAAAACGCCTGTTGCGTTCCGCTATTTCGTGCAACTCGCCACGCAACTGCTCGTTTATGCCCTCCTCGGCGCGCTCTTCGTAGCGAATGCTCATCCGGCAGACCTCCAGACTGGCGCAAGCTCGCCGTTCGGATAGTCCGTTTTCCACCAAAAGCCGCACCAAGCCTCGTTCCACCTTCAAATCCACCCCCTTTTTTTCATCTCCTCCTTCATGACTTGGATGGCCAATGCTTGGTCGCCTGCTAATTGTTTTAATTGTCGGTTTTCGCTTTCCAGTTGCTTTAGCCGTTGGACTTCGGTGGCTCGAACCCCGCCATACATGCGCCGCCAGCGGTGGAAAGTGACTTCTGAGATGCCGTGTTTGCGGCAGGTGGATGCTACGGTGAGTCCGGTTTCTGCTTCCCGGAGGATATTTACGATTTGTTCCGGCTGGTAACGTTTCCTAGGCATACTTCCTCCCGATTGTCTATCCAGACTGTCATTTTACCTGGATTAGTTTTCGGGGGAAAGGTCAAACTGGAATTTCATAACCAGCATCGGGACCGTCAAGCACATGCTGTTATAGAACCGGATGACTTTGAGAAATACTACGGCAATACAAAATACTATTCTGCGACAGCCCGCTCGAACGACTATATTTCAAGCTGGGTTAACAACAATGCGCGCGGCAAGATTTTTCTTGATTATGCTTGTGGGG